>DAORNH010000055.1:0-17937 GCA_035440865.1 Hyphomicrobiaceae bacterium
GATCACTGTGCCGCCCGCCGCGAGCCCGGCGCCGACGGCGGAGCCGGCGCCGAGTTGCGGGCCGCCCGAGACGAGGCCATTGGCGATCCCGGGTCCGAAGATGCCGAGTCCGAGGAGCGACAGCGCCGCGAGGACGATCGCCATCGCCTCGTCGATCGTCGGTGTCGTGCCGCCGAAGCCTGCGGTGAACTCAGAGAAGAGTGTGGAGCCGATGCCGATGATGACGGCGAGCACCAGCACCTTGATGCCCGACGAGATGACGTTGCCCAGCACCCGCTCGGCCATGAAGGCGCTCTTGCCGAAGAGGCCGAAGGGGATGAGCACGAAGCCGGCGAGCGTCGTCAGCTTGAACTCGATCAGCGTGACGAAGAGTTGGATGGCGAGGATGAAGAAAGCGAGCAGCACCAGCGCCCAGGCGAGGAACATGCAGGCGATCTGGATGAAGTTCTCGAAGAACGACCAGTAGCCCATCAGGTCGGAGATCGAGTCGAGCAGCGGTCGTCCGGCATCGAGGCCGGTCTGCGCAACCTTGCCCGGACGCAGCAGATCCGCCGTCGAGAAGCCGGTGCCCGAGGCTTTCAGGCCGAGGCCGGCAAAGCTCTCGAAGACGATGCGGGCGAGATTGTTCCAGTTGCCGATGATGTAGGCGAAGACGCCGACGAACAGGGTCTTCTTGATGAGGCGCGCCATGATGTCGTCGTCGGCGCCCCAACTCCAGAATAGCGCGGCGAGCGTCACGTCGATGACGATGAGCGTGGTCGCGATGAAGGCGACCTCGCCGGAAAGCAGCCCGAAGCCGCTGTCGATGTAGCGAGTGAAGACCTCGAGGAAATGGTCGATGACGCCGGTGCCGCCCATGGTGCTATTGCTCTTCTTCCGGCACGGGCGCGCTTTCCTTGCGGACTGGATCGCCTGCGGGGTCCTCAATGGAGGTCTCGGACTGGGGCCGGGGCACGGCCACTGGATCGGGAACACGCCCCATCGGCCGCGCGCCGGGGGCGAGGAAGCGCTCGCGGTTCTCGGCCCAGGCGCGCAGACAGGCCGGGTCGCGAGGCCCGGCCTCGCCGAGACCCTGACAGCGCATCAGCTCGGCGCGAAGCGGATCGGCCGGCGCTGCCGCCATAGGACCGCTGACCGGACTCGACGGCTCTTCCTCCTTCCGGGTCATCTCGATCGCGGTCGCGGTAATGGCGAGCGCGACGAACACCACGGCGCCGACGCGGGCCAGCAGCTTTCCGTCCATGCTGCCGCCCTCAGTTGCCGCTGTAGAACATCTTGGCGTTGCCGGGCTGATAGCCCGAGCCGGGTGTCAGGAAGCGCCGGCGCTGCTCGCGGCCCTGTTCGGCTGCGGCCGCCCGCTCGGCCTGCGACAGCGCTTCCGCACGGCCGTTGGCGGCGACGACAGCGGTGAGATCGGCGAGCTGCTGCGCCTGGAGGGCGAGAAGCTGGTTGCCGGCCTGCGTCGCCTGCAAGGCGCCCGTCGCGCCCTGGCTCTGGCCGATGAGCGCGGACATTTCCGCGCGGTTGGTGTCGATGTTGCCGACGACTGTCGCCTGCACGCGCATCGCGTCCTGCAGGCCGCCGACCGTGTTCTGCCAGCGCGTGCGTGCGTCTGCGATGAGCTGCTGATCGGACGCCGAGAGCGAGGCATTGCCGTAGGTCGTCTGGAAGGCGCGATCGATCTGCTGGACGTCGAAGGCGATGTTCTGCGCCTGAGCGAGGAGCTGCTGGGTACGCTGCACCGACTGCTGGAGCTGCTGAAGCGACGAGTAAGGCAGGCTTGCAAGATTGCGCGCCTGGTTGATCAGCATCTGCGCTTCGTTCTGCAGCGAGGTGATCTGATTGGTGATCTGCTCGAGCGCGCGAGCGGCCTGCAGCACGTTCTGGGCATAGTTGGTGGGGTCGTAGACGATGATCGCGTGCGCCGGCGTGACGAACACGGGCGAGACGGTTGCGGTGAGCGAAAGGAATGCAGCGGCGATGGCCGCGCGCGAGCGACGGTATTTCATGGCAGGGTCTCCAGGTTGGTGAGGTCGGGAATGAGGTCGGCGGCCCAGTCGACGCCGCGATGGCGCAGCCAGGCCCCAAGGAATCCGTCGCGGCCGTGCTCGGCTACGATGCGGTCGATCGCGGCCTGGTCGGTCTTCGACGACGCCGCGCAGAGCGCGAGCGCCACATCCGAGAGGCCGAGCTCGAAGAGCCGGTTGCCGCGCCGCGACTGGCAATAGTAGTCGCGCTTGGGCATCGCGCGGGCGAGGATTTCGATCTGGCGGTCGTTGAGGCCGAAGCGGCGATAGATCGCGGTGATCTGCGGCTCGATGGCGCGTTCGTTGGGAAGCAATAGCCGGGTCTGGCAGCTCTCGATGATCGCCGGTGCGATCGCTGAGCCGTCGATATCAGAGAGCGATTGCGTGGCGAAAACGACCGACGCGTTCTTCTTGCGCAGCGTTTTCAGCCATTCGCGGAGCTGGCCGGCGAATCCCTCGTCATCAAGGGCCAGCCAGCCTTCGTCCACGATCAGCAGCGTCGGGCTGCCGTCGAGGCGATCCTCGATGCGATGGAAGAGGTAGGCGAGCACGGCCGCTGCCGCGCCCGTGCCGATCAGCCCCTCGGTCTCGAACGCCTGCACTGCGGCGGACCCGAGATGTTCCGATTCAGCGTCGAGCAGCCGGCCGTAGGCGCCACCGACGCAATAGGGCCTGAGCGCCTGCTTGAGATCGTTGGACTGAAGGAGGACGGCAAGGCCGGTTATGGTGCGCTCGGGGACCGGGGCGGTGGCGAGCGAGGTCAGCGCCGTCCAGACATGCTCCTTCACCTCGGGCGTGATGGCGACGCCCTCGCGGACAAGGATCGCGACGATCCAGTCAGCCGCCCAGGCGCGTTCGGGAACGTCGTGGATACCGTTGAGCGGTTGCAGCGACACGCTATGGTCCGCGCCGTCCGTCAACCCGCCGCCGAGATCGTGCCAGTCGCCGCCGCAGGCGAGCGCCGCGGCGCGGATCGAGCCACCGAAATCGAAGGCGAAGACCTGTGACTTCGGATAGCGCCGAAACTGGAGCGCCATCAGCGCCAGCAGCACGGACTTGCCTGCGCCGGTCGGACCGACGACGAGCGTGTGGCCGACGTCGCCGACATGGAGGGAAAACCGGAACGGGGTGCTTCCCTCGGTCTTGCCGTAGAGCAAGGGGGGCGACCCGAAGTGCTCATCCCGTTCCGGCCCCGCCCATACCGCCGAAAGCGGGATCATATGGGCGAGATTGAGCGTGGAGATCGGCGGTTGCCGGACATTGGCGTAGACATGGCCGGGGAGCGAACCCAGCCAGGCATCGACGGCGTTGATCGTCTCCGGCATGGCGGTGAAATCGCGGCCCTGAACGACCTTTTCGACAAGGCGAAGCTTCTCGGCCGCAATGCGTGGATCGGCGTCCCAGACCGTGATGGTCGCGGTGACATAGGCCTGGCCGGCGTAGTCGGCGCCCAGTTCCTGCAGGGCAAGATCGGCGTCGGCCGCCTTGTTCGCCGCGTCGGTGTCGACCAGCACGGAGGCTTCGTTGGTCATCACCTCTTTGAGGATCGCGGCGATCGACTTGCGCTTGGCGAACCATTGGCGCCTGATCTTCGTCAGCAGCCTGGTCGCGTCGGTCTTGTCGAGCAGGATCGCGCGCGTCGACCAGCGATAGGCGAAGGCGAGCCGGTTGAGTTCATCGAGCAGACCCGGCGTAGTCGCACTCGGAAAGCCGACGATGGTGAGGATGCGCAGATGCTGGTCACCGAGGCGCGGCTCAAGGCCGCCCGTGAGCGGCTGATCGGCCAGCAGCGCGTCGAGATACATCGGCGTCTCGGGAACGCGCACGCGATGACGCTTGGCCGAGACCGTGGAATGGAGATAGGTCAGCGTCTCGGCATCATCGAGCCAGCCGCATTCCGGCATGAAGCTCTCGACGAGCTGGAGGACGCGGTTGGTGCGATCGATGAAGCCGCGCAGCGCTTCATGCGGGTCGACGCGCTTGTCGGACTTGCCCTCATAGAGCCAGCTTTCTGCGCGCGCAGCATCTTCGGCGGGCGGCAGATACGTGAAGGTCAGGAAGTAGCTCGACTCGAAGTGCGAAGCCTCTTCCTCGAATTCAGCCTTGCGCTCGGCATCGACGAGGGCGGACGCAGCATCGGGAAAGATGCTCGATGGATAGGCCGCAACGCCATGCCGCTGCGCCTCGACGAAAATCGCCCAGCCGGAGCCCAGGCGGCGGAAGGCGTTATTGAGGCGGCCGGCGACTGCGACCAGTTCGGCCGGTACGGCTGAGTCGAGATCGGGACCGCGAAAACGGGCGGTGCGCTGGAAGCTCCCATCCTTGTTGAGGACGACGCCTTCGCCGACGAGCGCAGCCCAGGGCAGGAAGTCCGCGAGGCGGGTCGAGGTCCGGCGATATTCGGCGAGGCTCATCATGGGGCGGCTCCTCAGACCGAAAGGTGGCCGGGGATGCGCAGATGGCGGCGCACCACATCGACGAATTGCGGATCGCGCCTGGCTGCCCAGACGGCAGCGAGGTGTCCGATGGCCCAGAGACCGAGGCCGACCAGCCAGAGGCGCAGGCCGAGCCCGAGCGCGGCGGCCAGCGTGCCGTTGAGGATGGCGATCGAACGCGGAGCGCCGCCGAGCAGGATGTGCTCGGTCAGCGCCCGGTGGACCGGCACGGTGAAGCCCGGAACCTCGCCGGCGCTGTCGGCCACGCCCGTCATCAGACGAGCGCTCCGCCGCCGAAGGAGAAGAAGGACAGGAAGAAGCTCGAGGCGGCGAAGGCGATCGACAGGCCGAAGACGATCTGGATCAGCCTTCGGAATCCGCCCGAGGTATCGCCAAAGGCGAGCGTCAGGCCGGTGACGATGATGATGATCACCGCGATGATCTTGGCCACGGGGCCTTCGATCGATTCGAGGATCGACTGAAGGGGCGCTTCCCATGGCATGGACGAGCCGGAGGCATGGGCAGCGGGCGCGAGCGCCAGGCTGAAAAAGGCGGCGGTTGCCGCCGCCGAGATGTGGCGGCTGAGGCGCGGGCAATGACGCATCATGAGGGGTCTCCTGTCAGGGGGTGTGTTGCGGGGGTGATCCGGTAATCGCCCTCGGCCGTGAGGCCCTCGACGCGGGCGAGCTCGGCAAGGCGACGGGTTGAGCCGCGGCCGCTCAGCACTGCGACAAGATCGATGGTCTCGGCGATCAGCGCCCGCGGAACGGTGACGACGGCTTCCTGGATGAGCTGCTCGAGGCGGCGCAGCGCGCCAAGGGCGGTGCCGGCGTGAATCGTGCCGATGCCTCCGGGATGTCCTGTGCCCCAGGCCTTCAAGAGGTCGAGCGCCTCCGCGCCACGTACCTCGCCAATAGGAATCCGGTCGGGACGTAGACGAAGCGAGGATCGGACGAGTTCGGAGAGGGTGGCGACGCCGTCTTTGGTGCGCATCGCCACCAGGTTGGGGGCAGCGCATTGCAGCTCTCGGGTGTCCTCGATCAGGACAACGCGGTCTTCAGTCTTGGCGACTTCGGCCAGCAGCGCATTGGTGAGTGTCGTCTTGCCGGTTGAAGTGCCGCCGGCGACGAGGATATTGCGCCGCTCGGCCACGGCCTGGCGCAGGATCGCGGCCTGGTCGGCCGACATGATCGTGGTTGCGACATAGTCCTGCA
Organism: Hyphomicrobiaceae bacterium; assembly: GCA_035440865.1. Taxonomy (GTDB): domain Bacteria; phylum Pseudomonadota; class Alphaproteobacteria; order Rhizobiales; family Hyphomicrobiaceae; genus DAORNH01. The sequence continues at coordinate 5,677 of DAORNH010000055.1, forward strand.
GCGTGAAGACGGCGACAGCCGGCTTGCGGATCGCGAAGGCGGGCGCCGCCACGACCGGCGGAAGGAGGCCCTCGAACCGCTCACCCGTGCCGGGCAGCTCGGCCGATACGCGCGGCCTACCAGCGTGGACCTCGGCGCCGACATGGTGCGCAACGAGCCGCACGATGCGTTCGCCATCGGCCGGCGACAGCCGCTCCCCCGTATCGGCGAGGCCCTCGGACAGCCGATCGATCCAGAGTCGCCCGTCCGGGTTCAGCATCACCTCGACGATCGCGGGGTCTTCCAGGAATCGGGCGATCGACGGCCCAAGGGCCGTGCGCAGCATGCGTGCGCCGCGCAGGATAGCTTCCGATTGCTGGTGAGTGGCCGCCACGTCGTCCCCGTTCTCTGGCGGGCCTTCGCAACGCGCGGCCCTGGATCGGGGATGAGTAGAAGAGGCAGAAATTTGGCCACCGCAACAAGGCCGTGGGCGTAGTAGCGATGTAGCGTAGAAAGACAGGGAAACGGCGAGAGCGCTTGCCGCAACAGGTGAGCACGCCGGCTCTGTTCACGATCGAAAGTGAAGGCCCGCGGGTCGCCGATTCCAGCGACATCAGTTCCGAAAGCCTATAGCGGTCTATTCAGTTGCTGTCCGGGAGGAAGCCCAAGGTGCGTGCTTGGGCGAGTGCCTGTTTGTTGCTCGCCGGGATCCACCAGAGCCTCTCCGCCGGCGACCAGCGAGCGCCGAGTTTCTTGGCCTCCTCCTTGCCCGAGAAGGGGACCGAAAGAAGGACGCGTTCTTCCACCTTCTGCTCTTCGCGAGGTGCCTTGTGGCGTTTTCGGTCAAGGGATTGAAGAGCGGCACTGATGGCGGGATCGTCGAGCGATCGCAAGTTGGCATGCTCTGCCCATGAAGGCGCAGGAATTCTCCGCCAGGTCTTGTAAGTGCCGGGGACCGATACTTGCGCCAGGTTCTCCCTCAACTCTCCGGCCAAGCTATAGACGTCCATCAAAACGGAAGGGTTGCCGAAATATGGACCAGGCTTCGTCATCGCGCCGACACCGACAACGCGCGCGCAGGTCGCTCCCCACGTCGTTCGACGGATCCAGAAGCCGGGACCTCCATTCGTGACACACATCTCAAAGATGTTTTGATCGCTGCTATCTCGCCAGTCGTCGCTGCCCATGTCCTCAAGTCTTCGCCATGCCTTCGATGTAGAGTTGTCTCCATTCTATAAGAAAATCGAAGCGCAGGCTCTATTGCTCACACGCAGTCCGTCGGCGAAGAGGGTGCGCCGCCGAACCACTTGCCGGCGGCTGAAACGGCGGCTGGTGTGTCAGATTCAGTTCACTAACGGTCGTCTTCGTGCGCCTCGGTTGGAGGCGCCGACGTGCCGCCAGCAACATCGTCCGGTATCTCCTTGAGGAAGCTCTGACCTTTCTGGAGTCGGCGGCCGAGCGTTTGGATGAAGCCTTCATAGCGCTCGCGCCCCTTGATCTGCGCAGCGCCCTGTCCGTCGTTCGGCAACGGCGGCGTGACGGTGAGCCAGAAGCGGACGAACAGCGCGAGCGTTTCCGCCGTGACGCCGAGGTCGCGTTCGAGCCGCTGGACCTGGCGCGAAAGGCGGTCGAGGCGGCGCGTGAACGCCGCCTCGCGCTTGTCCGCGCCATCGGGTGACAGGAAGGAGGCGACCGCAGCCTCGACGATCGCCGAGCGCGAGAGCTTCTTGCGGTCGGCGAGGTCGGCGATCTGGCGCAGCATCTCCGGCGGGAAATAGACATTCATCCGGTCGCGCATGGCCGCCTCACATATCGATGCCGTCATTGGGATCGAGCGCGACCTGCCGGGCGACGCCGCGCATCTGCTGGCGCAGGATCTGGCGCTGGCGCGCCGCGTCTTCCGGCGCGTCGTCGAGAACGATGGCGAACTCCTCGGCCGGCGCCTGCTCGGTGGTCTCCTTCACGATGGCGACGTGATCGGGAAGCTCGGGCTCACGCCGCAAGCCGCTATTGGCGGCGTCCTCGGCCTTCTCGATCTCGGCGAGCAGCACGGTGTCGGGCCGCTGCGGCTTCAGGTCGGACCAGCCATCCTTGCGCGTCGACCGGCCGCATTTTGCCGGATCGGGCGATGTGAGGACACGCTCGGTGAAACGGCGATCCTCGTAGTAGCGCGCCTTCTTTGCCCGGATCGGATGCACGCCGGCGGCCATGACGATCTCATCGGTCGGTGGAAGCTGCATCACTTCGCCAGGGGTGAGCAGGGGCCGGGCTGTTTCCGAGCGCGACACCATCAGATGGCCGAGCCAGGGACTGAGCCGGTGGCCGGCATAGTTGCGCATCGCCTTCATCTCGGTGGCGGTGCCGAGCGCATCGCTCACTCGTTTCGCGGTCCTCTCATCGTTGGTCGCGAAGCTCACGCGGACGTGGCAATTGTCGAGGATGGAGTTGTTCGGACCGTAGGCCTTCTCGATCTGGTTCAACGACTGCGCGATCAGGAACGATTTCAGGCCATAGCCCGCCATGAAGGCGAGCGCGCTCTCGAAGAAGTCGAGCCTTCCGAGCGCAGGGAATTCATCGAGCATCATCAGCACGCGATGGCGCCGGTCCTTCGCGTGCAGGTCCTCGGTCAGGCGCCGGCCGATCTGGTTGAGCACGAGGCGGATCAACGGTTTCGTCCGCGAGATGTCGGACGGCGGCACCACGAGGTAGAGCGTCGCCGGTTTAGGATCCGCGATCAGGTCGGCAATCCGCCAGTCGCAGCGGCGCGTTACCTCGGCGACGACGGGATCGCGGTACAAGCCCAGGAACGACATGGCGGTGGACAGAACGCCGGAGCGCTCATTGTCGCTCTTGTTGAGCAGCTCGCGGGCCGTCGAAGCGACGACGGGATGCGGGCCAGCCTTGCCGAGGTGCGGCGTCGTCATCATCGCCTTCAGCGTAGACTCGATCGGTCGGCGCGGGTCGGACAGGAAGGCGGCGACGCCGGCGAGGGTCTTGTCTTCCCCCGCATAGAGGACATGCAGGATCGCGCCCACGAGGAGCGAATGGCTGGTCTTCTCCCAGTGATTGCGCTTGTCGAGCGAGCCTTCAGGGTCGACGAGCACGTCCGCGACGTTCTGCACATCGCGCACCTCCCACTCGCCGCGTCGAACCTCGAGGAGCGGATTGTAGGCGGCCGACTTGGGATTGGTCGGATCGAACAGCAGCACTCGACCGTGCTTCGCGCGAAAACCGGCGGTGAGTTGCCAGTTCTCCCCCTTGATGTCGTGGACGATGGCGGAGCCCGGCCAGGTCAGGAGCGAGGGCACGACGAGGCCGACGCCTTTGCCCGATCTGGTCGGCGCGAAGCAGAGGATGTGCTCGGGTCCGTCATGGCGAAGATAGGCATCGCCGAGCTTGCCGAGGACGACGCCATCCGGTCCGAGCAGGCCCGCCGCCTTCACCTCCCGCAACTCCGCCCAGCGGGCGGAGCCGTAGGTCTCGACGTTTTTCGCCTCGCGGGCGCGCCACACCGACATGAGAATCGCGACGGCGATGGAGATGAAGCCGCCCGAGGCCGCGATATAGGCGCCCTCCACGAAGATCGGCGGCGCATAGGCGTCGTAGAAGTACCACCACCAGAAGAAGGCCGGCGGATAATAGATTGGCCAGCCCGCCAGCTCGAACCAGGGTTGTCCGAGCCCAGGCTGGAAGCCGAGCCGCCAGGCCGTCCACTGCGTCGCCGCCCAGGTCGTGAACAGCACGATCAGGAAGACGGTGGTGATCTGGCCCCAGAGGATTTTCGTCGCAGACATGGCCGGCTTTCCTTTCTTGCTTGTAGGTTAGAGGCCGAGCCCCCGTTTGCGGCCGAGACTCCATTCAATACCGCCGCCGTCCTTCGCGACGCCGGCGATATGCTGGCCGAGCTTGCGCTCGATCTCGCGAGACCAGGGCACGAGCTGGAAGCCGAGCCCGTTGTCGATCATCGCGAAGCGGCCGGAAGAGAGCGTCAGCCGCTGGCGATAGACTCCCGCAACATGCTCGCCGGCTGCAGCTTTCATATGCGCGAGGCCGGTTTCGGCCGAGAGCTTCGCGCCTACGGCGTCGAGCTCGCGCCGGCGCAGGGTATTCAGGAGATCGCGCCGCAGGATGATGCGCTCCCCTTGTCGGCGGGCGAGACCTTCGCCTGCCAGATGCTCGGCTCGCGCCTGCATGGCGTCGCGCACCTCGCGCCCGAAGCCGCCCATGGAGAGCGGCATGGGCTCGCGCTCGACGAGACGATGATCGAGCCAGGTGGCGCCCGGCGCCGTGACCTGCCGGTTGAGATCGAGATCGGATCGGTTGGCGAGCACCAGCGTCGGCCGCCGCTCGTCCGCCCCGCCGAAGCACCTCACCTCGACGATGCCGCCGATCGGCGGCGCATGCTCGAATGCCTCGATTCCCCGGAAGCGGACATGATGGGCGCGGCCGTCGGTGCCGTCGATCACCGCATAGGCTTCGCCGGTCAGCTCGTCGTGCAAGCCGCGGTCGACCAGCCGGCCAATGATCGGCGCCTGTGCCGCGCCTCCCTCAATCACATAGTCGGGGACGCCGCGCTCCTGGCCGCGTTCAGCGAAGGCGCGATGCATGGTCTTGATGATGTCGCCCCGCATGCCGAGGTCGCGCAGATGCCGTTCGGCGTCGAGCCCAACCATCCACTCGCCCGGGCTGGCGGCTGTCGCGAGGCCCATTTTCTCCAGATGCTGGAGCCGGCCGATCATCAGGCGGCGTGTCTGAGGATCGGAGGCGCCGCGTTGCTCGGGCCGCAGGTCGATGTAGCCTGTCTCGTCGGCGGCGATGCGGATCTCGACGTCGAGGCGCGTCCAGCGCTCCGCCGTGATCTCCCGTTCCAGCGCATGGCGGATCTCGTGCTCGGGCTTCGGGCCGAGCTCCATGGAGACGAGATCCTCGGCGCGCGAGCGCAGGCCGCGGCTGATATAGTCGCGCGATATGACGAGGTCGGCCCCTTTGTCGTCCACACCGCGCACAAGCAGATGGACGTGCGGATTGTCGGTGTTCCAGTGATCGACGGCGACCCAATCGAGCCTGGTGCCGAGATCGGCTTCCATCTGGCTCGCGAGGTCGCGGGTAAAGGCGCGAAGGTCGGTCATGTCGCCGGCGTCCTCGGGCGAGATGATGAAGCGAAAGTGATGCCGGTCATCTTTGGCTCGCGCCGCGAAGCCCGCGTCGTCGGCGCTGTCGCTGCCGGCGTCGAACATCACCGCCTTCTCGCCATCGCGTGTAACGCCGTCGCGCTTGAGATAGGAGAGATGGGCGGCAAGCGGCGCTGAGCGGAACGCTCGGCCCTGATGGCGGGCTATCCGGGCTTTCACCACGACGCGGCGCGAAGGGCTGAACAGGCGCGCGCGGCTGAAGCTGACGCGTCCGCGTCCGAAGGTCGAGCGCCCATAGCTGGACGCCCTGCGGCCCGGTGCGCCATGAGCGGAGACATGGCCGGCGCGTTTGGCGGCGCGCAGGACCTGATTGATGAAGCGCTTTGGCTTCGGCGCACGCGTGGAGCGGATGCGGCCGGGCCGGATGCGGAAGTCGCTGTCGCCCTCGCTCATGGCCGGGCTCCAGCGGGCGTTCGGGCGCACAGTGCCGAAAACATCCCTGAAATTGTTGGCGAAAGTCCAAGGCGCGGCACCGCACCCGACCGACCGGCACGCGAAAAGCCATGCGAAAGCAATGGCTTGCGCCAGCGTAGCGAGCCGCTTTTATCTCGCCGTCGGTTGGTCGTGTTGACCTCTCTCCGGCCGCTTCCCGCTTCTCCTTCCCGGGAGCCCGCCAGAGCGCGCCAGAATGCGAACGCTGTCATCGCGGACCTCCGCCGTTCGATCGCGCGACGAAGAGACCGCCGGTCGGGTGCTCGGCAGCATCGTCAGAGTCCTCTGGGGTTGCAGCGCGATCGCTACTGGATTGACGCTCGTTCAGCGCCGGATCGGCAGCGCCGCCGCTGTAGGAGTGCGCAACGAACAGCGGTGCGCGCGTCCATTCGAGCGGATTGGCAGCGGCTACGACGACATGGGCAAGCGGTTCGCTGCCGACCAGCGGCGCGAGGGCGGCGACATAGGCGACCGTTTCGGCGGGCAGTGGACGGCCGGACGCGACATAATCGTCGTAGCGGCCGGGTCCCGCATTGTAGGCCGCGAGGAAGCCAGGCGCGCCGTAACGGTCGTGCATCTCGCGCAGATAGGCCGCACCCGCCAGGATGTTGTCGCGTGGGTCGTAGGGGTCGACGCCAAGGCCGTAGCGCGCACGCAATTCGGCCCAGCTGTCGGGCATGATCTGCATCAGGCCCATCGCGCCTTTGGGAGAGACCGCGCGAACGCGGCCGCGGCTTTCGACACGCATGACGGCCCAGATCCAGCGCTCGGGGATGTCGAAGCGCCGCGCCGCCTCGGCGACGAACCCGGCATAGGGTGAGACATCGCGTGGAGCCTCGGGCGGTCCCGCCTGGGCGGGCGGAACCAATGGCGTCGCTCCAGCGCAGATGAGGCCGGAAAGGAGAAGAAGGGTCAGATGTCGGGCGGGGAGTGAACGCCCGGCGGCGAACTGGCGGCGCGGCGCGGACATCGGTCAGTCCCGCTCGCCACGCTTGGGCGGGCGGTTCCAATGCAGTCCCCAGGCGGACTTGTCGTCGGCCGATTGGAAGAGGTTGGCGCGGACCGGCTGTCCGAAGGTCGGATCGTCGATCTGCAGCGAGACATAGTCGCCGGCCTTCTCGCCAGTGCGCTTCCAGCCCGCACCGATCTCCGGCCCGTCGGCGTCGCTGCCGAGATGAATGCGGTAGTCGGGCGCGTTCTCGGCGTCGGAATGCTCCGCCGGCACGAGCACCAACTCGGCATCGAGACCAAGCGTGCGAACACGTCCGGCATAGCCGTTCCTGGTGCGCGAGAACTGACCGATCAAAGCCATGATATCCTCCTTGGGCTTGCGGTGGGGTTGGTCATGGGCGCACCGTCACCGCGTCGGCGCGCGCCAGACGAAGCGGCCATCGCCGTCCTCGTCGGTGTAGAGAGGGGTGGCCCGGCCGATCACGGAGGCCGCCGAAAGCGGCCCGAAATAGCGGCCGTCGAGGCTGTCGCGGACCTGCCAGTTCATGAGGAACAGCTCGGTTGGCGCGACGGCGCGGCAGCCCTGCCAGACCGGCAGGGGTCGGCCCAGGCGATCGCGTGCGAGCGCCTCGCCGATAACGATCCCATCGACGATGACGCTCGCGCCGGATCGGCAGACGCGCTGTCCGGGAAGCGCGGCGACACGCTTCATCAGCGGCACGCCGCGCGGCAGATAGCCGCGATCCGACAGGAAGGTCGCAAGGGGTTCGGGCGCATCGACCGCGACGAGGTCCCTGACCTCGAGCGGTGTCGAAGCGCCGATGGTGTAGAGCCCGACGGGCGCGCTGGCCGAGGCGTTCCAGACGAGTCGGGGCGCGACGTGAACCAGCGACAGCGCGCCGATCAGCAGCACGGCGACAGATGTCGTCACGACATAGCCGAAGCGCGTCACGGCTCGGCCCTCCGCCGCAGGAGCCAGGCGCGGTGCTGTTCGCGGGTGTAGGCCCGCGGCGTATCGCCAGCGGTCAAGCGGTTATGGACATGACGCCAGTAGTCGGGCGCCGCGTCGGCGGGATCGATGCCAAGCGCTTCGATGGCGTCGATCAGGATCAGCACCCGTTCGACGATCGGCCAGCCGCCCAGCTTCAGCAGGATATCGCCGCCCGGACGCACGAAGGGCAGCGTCTGATAGGGCTCGCACGCGGCCACCGCGCGCACGATGTCGATGCGCGAGACAACAGTGCCATAGTCGTTTGAAGCCCAGCGGACGAAGGCGAAGACCGTGCCGGCCGGAAAGGAGAGGATGCGGCGCCGGCGGTCGAGAATCCGCTCATGAACTTCGCGGCCGAAGCGAATCCAATGCTCGATCTGTTTCTCGCGCCAGATCAGCTCGACATGCGTGAGGCTCGCCGGTCCTGTCGATGGTTGAACGGGCTGCGCGTGGGATGTTGACGATCGGGTCATCGCGCGTCTCCGTCAGCGGCGAGAAACTCGCGCGCGAGAAGGTCGCGCAGCATGTCGGCGACGGTCTGCCCGCGCTGGAACGCGGCGACCTTGATCCGGCCGCGAAGTTCGGGCGTGACGTCGATCGTCAGGCGGGCGGTGTAGGCGGAAGCATTGGGCTCGCTGTCGCGTCGCCCATCGGCCGCCTTGATCCAGCTCTCTGGATCGCCAGGGCGCATAGCGAAGCTGCGCTTGCTCATGGCGCGAGCCTCCGCACCTCGGCCGCGAGCGCGGCGATTTCAGCCGAGGCCGGGCTGTCGGCAGTTGCCTCGAAGACGAGCCGGCCGGACTGGGCGGCGTCTGCAAAGGCGACACGCTGGCCGATCGTGGCGGCGAGCACGGGCGGATCGTGATCGACGAGCGTCTGGGCCGTTTCGCGTGCGATGATGGTCCGCGCGCCGCAGCGGTTCAGAACGAACCGCGCGACGAGCTGCGGACGATAAAGGCGCGCTTCCCGAAGCAGCGCCAGCATCTCGGCCGAAGCCCATCCGTCGAACGGCGACGGTTGAACGGGGATGAGCACGAGGTCGGCGGCGAGCAGTGCCGAACGCATGAGGCCGGCGACGCGCGGAGGTCCGTCGATGACGACATGATCGGCATCACGGGCGAGCTCCGGCGCTTCGCGATGCAGCGTGTCGCGTGCCAGGCCGACGACACTGAAGAGGCGCGGCAGGCCCTCGCGGGCGCGCTGCTGCGACCAATCGAGGGCCGAGCCTTGCGGGTCCGCGTCGATGAGGATGACGCGCTTTCCCTGGCCGGCCCATTCGCCGGCGAGATGCAGCGCGAGCGTCGTCTTGCCGACGCCGCCCTTCTGGTTGAGCAGCGCGACGATCATGGCGCGCTCCTCGGCGCTCGCGGACAGTTATCCGCAGGCGTGCAAAAGCGCGTGTCCGTTAGAAAGATTCCGAAGGAATCTGGGTTAGAGAAGTTACGGGACCTGCAAACTGCTGATTCAGCTTGGCGATTCGACGATTCCGGTCCCCGATAGCACGAGAGTCCGGTCCCCGATGGCACGATAGTGCCGGTCCCTGATAGCACGAGGCGATTCACAGCTTATCCCCAGGGCGTGGCGTTGCGCGGCGACGTCGGCGCGGTGTTCCGAAGGACGCGGGATCGATCGGCGCGAAGCAGAGGACTTCCGGGCCGCCCACGCATGGCTCGATGGTCAGGCGATAGCCGGGGAGCGGTTGGCGGCGGACGATGTCGCGCAAGTCGTAGGCGAAATGCTTGAGCGGTGAGAGGCTGCCGGACTTGGCGTGGAGATGCGCGAAGTCGAAGCTCCAGCCAAACTCCTGCCGCCCGCCATGCTTGCGCACCAGACGATAGAGCCAGCGCTCGAGCCCGCCGGTGAGCTCGAAGTAGGCCCGGTCGATGGTGAGCACGAGCGCGTCGTCGAGAACGGCGGCGTAGAACCAGTCGGGCAGGATCAGTTCGAGGCCGAGCGGCCGGCCGCGGTGATCGGCGCGCTCCTTCCACTCATTGATCCAGGAGAAGCGGTGCATCCGCCGCTCGGTCGGCTGGCGGATGGAGGTTGCCACCGTGGTCGACTGAAGCCGATCCAGCGCGGCCTTGAGTCGGTCGTAGTCGCGCAGACTGACGCCGCGGCCGATGAAGGTGAGGATTTCGTAGGGGGTCGTCGCCATCAGGCGCGATGGACGCAGGCCGATGTCGCGCGCCTCGACGATCTGGGAGGCCGCCCAGATCAGCACGTCCGCATCCCAGATGGTCGCCATTCCATGCTCGGGCACCGCCTCGACACGGATGACGATCGAGCCCGCCTTGAAATCGATCGGGGCGAGGCGCTTCGACTTGGCGAGCGAGAAGAACGGATAGGCCATGAGGTCCTGCGCATCTCGCGGCGCGAGCTCGCCGGGCAGCGCTCGGAAGAGGTCGAGTTGCTCGCGTTCATGGCCAGGATGGCGGGATGACATGCCGGCGCCTCAGCGGGCGTGGCGGCCGGCGTGGACCGGCGTTGTCGATACATGGCGCTTGGCGGGTAGGACGGTGCCGCGCGGGTCCGACGTGGAGGTGACGGCGCCCCGATCTGCCCAGGCCTGCAGGTCGTCGATGGAGTAGACGACACGGCCGCCGAGCTTGCGATACGCAGGGCCAGTTCCGTAGGTCCGGTGCTTTTCGAGGGTGCGGCCCGAAAGACCGAGGAATCGGGCAGCTTCGGGCGTGCGAAGAAAGCGCGGCGGCAAGCCGGCGGGATTGGCGGACATGAGCGGACCTCCGTGGCGTTCGTTGAGGCCGCCGGCGAACGGCGGCGAACGAAGGCCACGGTGGCGAAGAGCTGCCGGCTGGGGGGATGGTGAAGATAGGGGGTGCTATTTCGCACCCCCCTGAAACCGGCGCTCCGTCAGCGCCGTCGGCGCCGACGCAGCAGGTCGCGATAGCCGCCATTCACCATGGCGAGGCCGTCGCGCACGAGCCGGACGGTGGCATCGCGTAGTGGCGATGTCTTCCACGCGTCGGACGCGACGCGGGAGGCGCCGAACATTACCTCGGCGATCTCCCGATAGGTTGCACGGCAGGTCCGGCCATCGAATGCCCGCAACATGTGACGGAGGCGCCGGCGGCGCTGCGAGGTTACACGCAGGTCGGCGGGCGGAGGCGGCGTCGTCAGCGCGCCCAGGAGACGCGAGACGGCATCGAGCCGGTCGGGCGCATCGGTGTCGAGCGGGATGACTGCGGCAAGCGCCTGATCGGGAGCGACGTCACCGATCAGGACGAAAGGGACGGCGCTGCCACCGTCGCCCTGGATTGCGTGGAGTTCGTGCGTGCTGCGGTGTGCCGCGCTCGGATCAAGTGCGGGGAGTGGTGCTCCGGCCGAGATAATGCCGGGCGTGGCGATCAACAGGATCTTTCCGGGATCTGCCTCCGTGGTCCAATGGATCGGCTCGTCTATCGCGCTGCGGCTTGGATTGGCGGGGAAATTGCAACCCCCAGCGCAGGCGGAACGCACTCGTAGCCTGCTCGGGGTCATCCATTTTGCTCAGCGCTCTTGCGTAGTCTTGCTGATAATCAGCGTTGCGGCGCAGGCACTCCCACGCGAGATCGGAAACACCGAGATCGTCGAAATAATCGTAACTGGTCGAGGATCGCCACTGCGACGGGTCCGGCGCCATCGGTTACCTCCTGGCTCACATGGTTCGTGTATCCGGGCCGGCTACGATCCCCGGTTGAGCTGGATCAGGGAAGTCCTCGGATGAGCGTCACGTGATCGCTCGAATGCATCGCATTCGAGCTCAATGCTGGCCCTTTCGGAGCAGGTCGCGATAGCCATGTTCCGTCATCCATCGCGCGCGCAGGAGATGACTGTCGTGGACGTGCCGGGCACGCTCGGGATCATCGCGGGGGTCGATACCGAACAAAATGGCGACGGCTTCCCGCCAGTCCGCACCATCGGCCTCGGCGTCGAGAAGGCGGACGTAAAGCTTCAGGTGTTTCATGTCATAATCGGTGGCCGTCGCGCACCGGGGCGGTTCATCAAGAAAATCCGGCGCGGTCATGATGGGTCCCCCGACACATCAACGGCGACTTCCATTCGATCTGAACTCAATTTTAACCAAGTTTTGAATGGGCGTAAGCTGCACGGCGCTGCATCGCGTGATGCAGCAGAGACATCGCCGCGCGCTGCGCAATCAATCTTTGCCGGCGCCCCGTCGCTCGGGCCGTTCAAAAAATGCGACGGGATCGACCTCGAGAATGGCTGCGAGCTTTTCCAGCATGTCGATCGTTGCGGCATGCTGTTCGCGCTCGAGCATGCCGACATAATTGCGGTTGATCTCGGCACGATCAGCAAGCTCCTCCTGCGACAAGCCTTTGGCGTGTCTCAGCCGACGCAAATTCCTGGCGACGATCTCCCGCAATCTCATGCGGTGAGGTCGCCGTTCCCCCTAATATACTGCCACCTAGTAAACTAGTGATTCGTGATGCCGGAAAGGCGCAAAGTCACTTTTCTGGGATGATCGGGAGCATTCGGCGCGCTCTCGGACGGAATTCCCACAGCCCGATGGCCCCGCCCGGACCGTCCGGGCGGGGCATCGGTGGCGGCTCAGTCGCCATTGCGGCGGCTGGGGCGGGACCAGATCAGGCTGTAGCCCTCGCCGTCCTCGTCGTCGAAGAGGTTGGCGAAGATCGGGGCGGTGAAGCTCGGATCGTCGAGCTTGAGGCCCAGATAGTCGCGGCCCTCGTTGGAGCG
>DAORNH010000056.1:0-5552 GCA_035440865.1 Hyphomicrobiaceae bacterium
ACGACCTTGTGCATCAACGCCGCACCGACGTGAGCGAGCACGAGGAGCCCGAGCCCGATCGCGGCCCAGCCGTGAAGCCAGAGAACAGTCTTCGCCATTCGCTCATCCTGGGCGACCAGCGCCGGAAGCGAATAGCCGCCGACAATCTGCGGTGCGCCATAGGCCGAGACACCGATCCAGCCGAGCACCGGCACCGCGATGAGCAATCCGTAGATGGCGAGGTGCGTCGCCTCGGCCGCGAGCCGCTGCACGAGATTGAGCGACGGCTCGGGCGCTGGCACGCCGCGCGTGAGCCGCACGATCGCCCGCAACACGACCAGCCACAGCACCGCGAAGCCGATGGTCTTGTGATAGGTGTAGAGCTGCGCCGTGACCGCGTCGAACTTGGTCGCAACGCCCCGTCGCACCATGTAAAGACCGACGCCGATCATGCCGACCACGAGCAGAGCGATCAGCCAGTGGAGCGACTTCTGCAGCGGTGAATAGCTCGCGGGTCGGATTCGGCTCATGGTGTCAGGCCCTCCACAGCTCTTGAACGCAGATCACAATCGAATAGCACGTCGCCGCCGTCGAGCACATGGACGTCGGCGCGGAACCTCAATGCCTCCGAGAGCCGCTCGATCGGTTGGAGCGCCAGCCCGGATTTCCCGGATCCCAGAATGACCGGCGCCATCAGAATGTGCAACCGGTCGACGGCGCCGGCATTGACGAAGGCCGAAACGGTGTGAGCACCGCCTTCGATGAGGATGCGATGGAGGCCTGTGCGGGCGAGCGCTGCGACCACCTCAAGAGGCGAGATCACACCTGCCGCTGCAGGGAGTTCGATCGTCTCAACCCCATTGGGATAGGGAGACCCGCCGTCCCGGCTACCGCACGCCCTGACGACGATGCGCCGCGCACCATCAGCAGCCAGGCACTTGAGATCGGACGGCATCCGACCGCTTGGGTCGAGGATCACGCGGGTCGGATTGCGACCAGTCACGTGGCGCACGTTGAGCTGGGGATTATCGGCGATGGCCGTGCCGACACCGACGAGGACGCCATCCACCTCCGAGCGCAACCGGTGGACGTGAACCAGAGCCGCATGGCCATTTATCCAGCGGCTTTCGCCGGTTGGCGTCGCGATGCGGCCATCGAGCGACTGGCCGAGTTGGGCGACAACAAAGGAGCGCCCGGCGCCGGCCTCTCGCAACGGACTGAAGCAATGCTCATAGTCCATGATTGTCCGCCCATGCTTGGATCGTCGGCCTGCGCTTACGCTGCATCGGCAGGCCCGGTCCACACCGATTTGCATTCGATACGAGCCCGCTGAATGAGCACGGGGCCCGGCATTGCTGCCGGCCCCCGCACCAGTCCCCCAGTCCCAAACCAGAAACTCGATCAGGCGCGCACGATCTGCTTGATGCCTGGAACCGTCGGCACCGGCTCCACCGTTGGCCGGTCGCGGCGACGGACCTGAGGCGGCTGGAAGGCGCGGCGCGCATGGAATTCGCAGTAGGGCAGGCTCGGCATCTTGTTCTTGCCGCAGAAGTGGAAATCCGCCGCCTGCGGATCGCCGATCGGCCAGCGGCAGCTGCACTCGACGAGCGTCTGAATGGTCTTGCGCTCGGCGAGCGGAATATCGAGCTCCTCGTGCGACGGCAGCGGCTCCGCATCCGCTTCATAGAGCTGCCGGATCAGCGGATTTCCGAGCTGCGCGAACTTTGCGCGGGCCTGGGGCCGCTTGGCGATCTGGCTGCCGCCGGGAGCCGCGGTCTTCACACGCGGCCGGATGGCCTTGACGCGGGACTTCGTCGCGCGGCCTGCAAGGTTGAGGCGATGAACTTTGCCGATCACGGCATTTCGCGTGACGCTGCCGAGGCGTGTGGCGATCTGGCTGGCGCTGAGGCCTTCCGCCCACAACTTCTTGAGCAGCTCGACGCGCTCGTCGGACCAGGACATGGTGCTTCTCCCAACAATCGGTGTCGAGCGAAGCCAAGCTTGCTCGTCCCCCTACTCCGATCGAATCCACACGACGCCGACGACATTGCTGTCCCCGCACGGCGATCGCGGAACGCCGACCAGACCCCAAGACACAACTGAAGGATAACGCACTACGAAATCGCCCGCAGATGCGACGCGCGGCCGATTCCACGTGCACCAGGCAACAGGGCTCGTTGCGGTGCTGCAGCACATGCTCAGCGGGCATGCGTGCTCGTGGTTAACGAGGGGAAAACTACTCGCCACGGCGTCCGACGACAAGCGTGGAGAGCGACGACGAGGGGTATTGACTGTCCTGCGTTGCCATGCGGCAACAAATTGATTCACAGCCAAATTTTCGCCATGCTTTGTCCGGTCAGACCGCCTTGAGAGCGAACATCGTGCACGGAAGGCTGATATCGCCTTTGAACCGGCAACTTGCCGCGTCAGGCGGCGACCGGGCTCAACGCGACAAACGCAGGACAGCCATCCGCGTCAGCCGGGAGGGCAATGTGGACAACTGCGCAGGTCCCGCTGCACTGATAGGTGCGACATCATTCGCGGTACATGGCATCTGCTGCCAGATGCGGTGACAGAAAGCTGTCAGCCTGCACCAGCGACACGTCAACAGGGCACACGAGGTGCGCACAATGTCAGTCTTTCGCTCCTTCCTGTTCGCTCCCGGCAACCATCCGCGCCGCGTCGAGAAAGCCCTGGGCCTCTCGGCCGACGCCGTCATTCTCGATCTCGAGGACGCCTGCCCGATCGCCGAGAAGGTGGCGACACGGGCCGTAGTAGTCACCGCATGCCAGCGCGCGCGGAGCGGGCTCGGCTATATCCGCGTCAACGCCATGTCGACCGAGTTTGGCTACGGCGACATGGTCGCCGTGGTGCAGAGTGGTGTCGACGGCATCATCCTGCCGAAGCTCGAGACGGCGGACGAGATCCGTGCCGCAGACTGGGTGATCGCCAATCTGGAGCGCGAGCGCGGCTTGAAGTCCGGCGCCTTCGACATCATCCCGATCATCGAGACCGCGCGCGGCATGGCCAACCTGCGCGCCATCGCAGCTGCGGGGACGCGCGTGCGTCGCTTCGCGTTCGGCGCCGGCGATTTCACGCTCGACCTCAGCATGGAATGGACGCGGGCCGAGACGGAGCTGCTCCCCTATCGCAGCGAGTGCGTGCTCGCCGCGCGGGCCGGCAATCTCGAGGCGCCAATCGATACGGTCTGGGTCGACCTCAAGGATCCGGAGGGCTTCAGGGCCTCGGCACGCCTCGTAAAGGGCTTGGGCTTCCAGGGGAAGATGTGCATCTACCCGGATCAGGTGCCCGTCGTGAATGAAGTGTTCACGCCGACGGCGGCGGATGTCGAATGGTCGCGACGCGTCGTCGCCGCCTTCAAGGAGGCCGAGAAGGCCGGCTCGGCGTCGATCCAGCTAGACGGAAAGTTCATTGATTACCCGATCGTCTATCGGGCAGAGCGGGTCATCCAGATGATGGACCGGATCGCCGCGCGGCGCTGACGGCCTCACACGCCGAGCGCGCGCGCCTTCTCGATGAGGGCAGCGTCAACCGCGACGCCGTTCACGTCGGCCCGGGCCCGCGCGGCCTTGCGGCCAGCGCCCGGCAAGTGCGTCCCAGGCTCGGCGGCAATCGCCGTGACGAGATCGGCGATGCGCGCTTGGAACGCGCCACCCGAAGGGGCGTCGGGCGTGATCGCCATGAAGCATTGCCCCGTCTTCGGCGGGCCGCCCGCGGTTCCGGAGAACGGGCTCGCCGCGATGCCGAGCGTGGCGCCTGAGAGGCACGCTGCCATCACCTCCACCAGGATCGCCGAGCTGACGCCCTTATAACCACCCGCAGGCATCATGGTGCCCTTGAGCCCGACGTTCGGATCGGTCGTGGGCTGACCGTCAGGTCCCAGCGCCCAGCCCTGCGGAATCGGCTGGCCCGACCGCGCCTTCTTCATCACCTCGCTCTTGGCGACGACGCTGGCGCTCTGGTCGATGGCAATCGCGACGCCGCCCTTGCCGTCCGGCACCGCGAGCGACCAGGGGTTGGTGCCGACGACGGCCTTCCGGCCGCCCGACGGCGCGATCGAAGCCGGCGCATTGGTGAAGCCGAGAGCAACGAACCCCGCCTCGGCGAGTCGTTCGGTATGGTGGCCCAGAACGCCGCAGTTGTAGGAGTTTCGGATGACGAGCGTCGCGATGCCTTGCGCCTTTGCGAGCGGGATCAGCCTCGCGAAGCCCGCGTCGATGGCCGGATGGGCGAAGCCGGAGGCGGCATCGACTGCCACCACTGCTGGCGCTGGCGTTGTCACCGCCGGGACGGCGCTCGCAAGCACCTTCCCGCACTGGAGATGCTCGCAGTAGGTCGCGAGGTAGGCGAGGCCGTGCGAGGCGATCCCATCCCGCTCTGCAGCCGCGATCGCCTTCGCCATGCTGCGCGCCACCTCCGGCCGGGCGCCCGCTTTCGAGAGCGCCCGCTCGGCGATCGAGAAAATCTCGCGGACCGTGATCGTGCCAGGCATGAGGCGCTCCTCGTGACGAAGATGACGACGGAACGATACCCGGGAGTTCTCCAAATGTCGCGGGAGTTGGTGACCATGACCAATCACATCGCAGACGCGCGGTGAGCCCTACGATAAGCTCGCGATGCCCAATCTCACCGGCGGAGGACAGCAATGCCCGCGCTCCATCGCGACTACAATCTGGCCGATGGCGATGCGATCTATGCCGAGCTGGTCGCGGCGCATCGTGGCCTCGACGAGCGCCAGAGTGCCGCCCTCAACGCCCGCCTGGTGCTGATCCTCGCCAATCATATCGGCGATACGGCCGTGCTCCGCGAGGCGATCGCGGCCGCTCTTGCGAGCGCTTCGAGTTCCCCCGGCTGATCACGGCCGGTTGCGGATCTTCTCGAGTACGGGGAGGATGTAGGAACGGAAGTGCGCCGGGTTCTCGCTCATCGGGAAATGGCCGAGCCGCTCCATGATGGTGACCTCGACTCCGGCGATCGCCTCGGCGGTCCGCCGCGTATCGTCGGGCGTGCAGGAGAAGTCGTACTCGCCCGTGAGCAGGTAGAGCGGGCAGCGACGCGTGTCGATTTTGGCGATCTTGGCGCGCAGGTCGCCGTCGACGCGATAGAAGTAGAGGTCGCCCTTGAAGACGCCGGGTCCCGACGATTTGTACATCCAGAGCGTCTCGTGCCGGCTCTCGGCGGGGCTTTGAGGGGCCATCATGCCGGAGACAAGGCCGGCGCACACCTCGCCGCCGTGCACGTCGGGACGATGGAGCCAATCGGTGTCGTACCAGGGTTGCTGGTGCGCCGCGGATTCGAGCCCGATCAGCGCGCGGAAGCGCTCGGGATGCTCGGCGGCGAGATTGAGCACGATGCGCCCGCCGATCGAGCAGCCCATGATCACGGGCCGGGCGAGTTCGAGCGCGCTGCAGAGGCTCAAGATCCACTCGGTGTAGGCGGCCGTCGTCAGCCGGTACTCCTCTCGCTCATGGCCGACGGGCGGCAGCGACTTGCCGTGCCAGGGCATGTCCGGCACCAGCACGCGGTAGTGCGCCGTGATCGCGGGATCGTTG
>DAORNH010000056.1:5562-10923 GCA_035440865.1 Hyphomicrobiaceae bacterium
CTCCAGCAGCATGGCGATGCCATCCCAGCGCGGGTCGTTGAGGATGTGGCGGAACTGGCGGCCGTCGGCACCGGCTGTATGCAGGCAGAGGAGCGGAATACCCTGGCCCGCCTCCTCGACGTAAACGCGGTGCGCCCTGGCGCCGAGCTCGAGGGAGAAATAGCGCCCGGTGATGGGCTCGAAGCGCGGTGCCATGTGTCAGCTCTTGTGCGTCCCGACCATGCCGCGGGGCAGCGCGAGGATGTCCTTCACGACCTGCAGGCTCGCCATGAAGGGCTGCAGGTTTCCCTCGATCCGGAGGGCGCCGCGCTTCGAGAGGGCCAGGATGTCGTGGCTGCCGGGGGGCGGTGGATCTGAAAGGAACGCCTGCCAGACCTCCGGCTCGGCGCGGATGGCAATCGTCCAGGGCCGGAGGAGGAACGGGCCACGCAGAACGTCCTTCACGTCGCCGCCGACGATCCGGGCAATCAGAGTCTCGGAGCCGACACCTATGGCGACGTCGAGGGTCGCATGGCGTCCGCGCCGGGCGATGTCGGCATCGGCGGCGGCAAGCTCGGGCAGGCGGCTGAAGGCGGCAACGACTGCGGAGGTCATCACGGCGCGACCGGGGCGAGCGAAAACACGACAAGCGCTGCTCCGAGGCAGCCGAGCACCGCTCCTGCCGCCCGCACGCGCGGATGATGCTGGCCGAGCGTACCTGTCATGACCTTGGCAAAGGCTTGCGCAGCAGCAGCGATCGCAAAGGATACGACGGCAATGCCGGCGACATAGGCCGTGATTACGCCCTGCTCGGAGCCGAGTACCGACTCGGCGAGCGCATAGCCATGCACGAGGCCGCCGTTGAAGGCGAGAAACGACCAGAACGAGCCGGCCAATTGTAGCCCGGTGAAGAGCAGCATCCCGACCGCGAGGACGGAGAGGGCGACCAGCAGCTCGACCATCGGCAGCGGCATGCCCTTGGCATGTGCCAGCACACCAAGCGCCGAGCTGATGACAAAACCCATCGGCACGACGAGACCGCCGCGCACAAAGGCGCTCGCAAAGCCAATCGCCACGATGAAGGCCAGGTGATCGGGCCCGATCACCGGATGCCCGATGCCGGAGAGCAGCCCCTGCAGGATGGTCTCAGGCCTTTTGCCTCCCATTGGGTGATGCGCCAGCGCGGGAACCGGCAGGAGAAGTGCTGCCATGAGCAGCGCGGCGCACACAGCTTGCGCCCGTCGAAGGATTGTCGGCACCGGATCACCCTGAGTTAAGGTCAGTTGACAGGCCGCATCATGCAACGCCGGCGTCGCGAGCGGAAGAGGCAGTCGGCTCACCCCTTGCGCAGGTGGCATGCAACCCAGTGACCATTCGCGCCCTGCTCGAGCTTCGGCGCTTCGGTGCTGCAGAGTGGAAGCTGTCGGATCGGGCAGCGGGTGTGGAAGTGGCAGCCGGATGGCGGGCGGATCGGGTTCGGCACATCGCCCTCGAGCATGATGCGGCGGCGCTTCACCTGCGGGTCGGGGATCGGCACCGCGGAGAGCAGCGCCTCTGTGTAGGGGTGCTTCGGCGCCGCGTAGAGATCGTGCGCAGATGCGATCTCGACGATACGGCCGAGGTACATCACGGCGACGCGCTGGCTGATGTGCTCGACGACGGAGAGATCGTGCGCGATGAAGATGTACGTGAGGTTGAACTTCTCCTGCAGGTCCTCGAGCAGGTTGATCACCTGCGCCTGGATCGACACGTCGAGCGCGGAGACCGGCTCGTCGCAGACGATGAGCTTTGGTTCGACTGCGAGTGCCCGCGCGATGCCGATTCGCTGGCGCTGGCCGCCGGAGAACTCGTGCGGGTAGCGGCGCATGTGATCGGGCTGCAAGCCGACGGTGCGCAGAAGCTCGGCGACGCGCTCCTCATGCTCCTTCTTCGACTTGGCGAGGCCGTGGATCACCAGCGCCTCGCCGATGATCGCGCCGACCGTCATGCGCGGATTGAGCGAGGCGAACGGGTCCTGGAAGATGATTTGCATGTCGCGACAGAGTGCGCGGAGCTGCTCCCGGCCCATCTCCGAGACGCTCTTCCCCTCGAACCAGACTTCACCCGCGGTCGGCTCGATGAGGCGGAGGATGCAGCGGCCCGTCGTCGACTTGCCGCAGCCTGATTCGCCGACGAGGCCGAGCGTCTCACCCTTGGCTACCTCGAAGGAGACGCCGTCGACGGCGCGCACGCGATCGACCTCGCGCTGCAGAAGCCCGCCCCGGATGGGGAAGTGCTTCACGAGTTCATTCACCTTGAGCAGCGGTGCGGACATCTTGAAGACCTCTCGTTCGCACCACTAGAGGATGCAGGCGACCTTATGACCGGGCTCGACCTCGCGCAGCTGCGGCTCGGCGGCCCGGCAGGCATCCGTCGCGAAATTGCAGCGCGGCGCAAAGCGGCAGCCGGGCGGCGGCCGAAGCAGGCTCGGCACCACGCCCTTGATGGCTTCGAGGCGTGCCTTGTGCGTCGCGGCGCGGTCGATTCGCGGGATCGAGCGGATGAGGCCTTGCGTATAGGGGTGGCGAGGATTGCCGAAGAGCTTCTCGACCGGCGCTTCCTCGATCACCTTGCCGGCGTACATGACGACGACGCGCTGCGCGGTCTCGGCGACGACGCCCATGGCGTGCGTGATCAGCATGATGGCCATGCCGAATCGCGATTTCATGTCCTGGAGTAGCTCGAGGATCTGCGCCTGGATGGTGACGTCGAGCGCGGTCGTCGGCTCGTCGGCGATGAGTAACTGCGGCTTGCAGGAGAGCGCCATGGCGATCATCACGCGCTGGCGCATGCCGCCCGAGAACTGGTGGGGATAGTCGGTGACACGCCGCTCCGGGTTAGGGATCTGCACGAGACGCAGCATCTCGATCGTACGCGCGAGCGCCTCGCGCTTGGACACCTTCTCATGCTGGCGGATGACCTCCGCGATCTGGTCGCCGACCGAGTAGACCGGGTTCAGCGAGGTCATCGGCTCCTGGAAGACGATGGCAATCTCGCGCGCCCTGACCTCGTTCATCTCAGCCTTGTCGAGCGGCACGAGATCGCGGCCCTGCCAGAGGATCTGGCCGGCGACGATCTGGCCGGGCGGCATGGCGATTAGCTTCAGGACCGACATCGCCGTGACCGTCTTGCCGCAGCCGGCTTCGCCGACGACGCTCACGGTCTCGCCGCTGTGGATGGTGATGTCCACGCCGTCGACCGCGCGCACCATGCCGTCGTCGGTCTTGAAGTGCGTCTTGAGACCGCGGATCTCGAGCAGCGGCTCGCGCACTCCGTTCGCCGTACCCGCCGCCGGCCTGGTCGCCACATCAGTCATTGGTGCACGGCCTCGAGCTTGTGTCCGTCGGGATCGATGACGAAGGCGGCGTAGTAGGTCGGGCTGTAGCGCGGCCGCGGCCCGGGCGGGCCGTCGTCGCGGCCGCCATGGGCGAGTGCAGCTGCGGAGAAGGCGTCGACCGCGTCGCGGGACGGCGCAACAAGCGCCAGGTGGAAGCCCGGGCCGGGTGCGCGGGCAGCTCCGGGTCGATGAAAGAGCGCGAGCCTATCAGGACCGCCGAGCGCGCCGAACCCGGCTGCAGTGTCAGTCGTCCAAACGCGTGTGACGCCGAGCGGCGCAAGGGCCGCATCATAGAATCGGATGGATCGCGCCAGGTCCTCGACGCCGAACGAGATGTGACCGAGCATCGATGCACCGCTAGCACTACATCACCTTCCGCGGATCGAGAGCGTCGCGCAGTCCGTCACCGATGAAGTTGATGGAGAGCACGGTGAGGAAGATCGCTGTTCCCGGGAAGAGTGCCCAGTGGGGCGCGAAATCGAGGTTATCGCGGGCATCGAAGAGGATGCGCCCCCAGGTCGGGATATCGGGCGGGAAGCCGAGCCCGAGGAAGGAGAGCGTCGACTCGATGATGATGGCGAGCGCAACGTCGATCGTGCCGGCGACGATGACGGGGCCGAGCGCGTTCGGCAGGATGTGGCGTACGACCTGACGCGTCTTCGAGGCGCCCAGCGCACGCGCAGCCTCGACGAACTCCTTCTCGCGCAGCGAGAGGAACTGCGCACGCACAAGCCGCGCGACCGGCATCCAGCGGAGCCCGCCGATGACGATGACGATCAAGATAAAGATGCCGCCTTCCGGCCCGAAGACATCCTTCAAGGCGTCGCGGAAGAGGTAGATGACAAGGAGGAGCAGCGGCAGCTGCGGGAGCGAGAGAAAGAGGTCGGTCAACCACATGAGGGCGGTGCCGACCCAGCCCCTCGACATGCCGGCTATGGCGCCGACAATGGTTCCGACAACGACCGCGACGATCATCGCCGCGAGACCTACCGCGAGCGAGATGCGCCCGCCATAGAGCATGCGGGCGAGGATGTCCTGGCCGAGGTCGTCGGTGCCGAAGGGATGCGCCCAGGACGGCCCCTGCAGCTTGGCCTTGAAGTCGATCTCGTTGATCGGCGTCTTCCAGACGTAGGGTCCGATCAGCACGGCGAGGATGAGCAGCGTCAGCACGATCGTGCCGACCACGGCGAGGCGATGACGGCGAAATTTCCGCCATGCCTCCCGTGCCGGCGAATAGATCGGTGCTGCCTGAGCAACTGCCGCAGTCGCCGGCTCCGGCGCATTTCGCGGCGAATACGTCGGCGGTGGCTGGTCGACCACACTCATCGGGAGGTCTCCTGATGGCGTGAAAGTTTGCCGCGCCAACAGCCGAGACTTGCGATCAAACTGTGTTCCACGACGTGCGCCTCAGCTGTAGGAGATGCGGGGGTCGAGACAGCCGTAAAGGATGTCGGCGATCAGGTTGAAGAGGACGACGAGGCAGGCGAAGATGAAGGTCACCGCCATGACGACGGGTGTGTCGTTGGCGAGGATCGAGCTGATCAGCAGCGAGCCGATGCCCGGGATGCGAAAGATCTGCTCAGTCACGATGGCACCGCCGAAGATTGCGGGTGCCTGGAGCGCCAGCAGTGTCACGACCGGGATGAGCGCATTGCGAACGACGTGCTTCAGGATGACCGTGCGCTCCTTGAGGCCCTTCGATCGGGCCGTCGTCACGTAGTCGAGGCGGATGACATCAAGCACGGAGGAACGCACGTAGCGGGTGAGCGAGGCCGCCTGGAAAAGCCCGAGAACCGCAATCGGCATGATCGACTGCTTGAAGTGCTCCCAGAACCATTGCCAGCCGGTGGCCGCGATGTCCGCGCGGTAGACGAACGGCAGCCAGCCGAGCGTGATAGAGAACAGCAGGATGAAGAGAATGCCGGTGAAGAACGTCGGCAGCGAGAAGCCGATGAAGGCGAAGGTGTTGGCGAGCTGGTCGAACAGCGAGTAGGGGCGGGTCGCGG
>DAORNH010000056.1:10958-17811 GCA_035440865.1 Hyphomicrobiaceae bacterium
CGAGCACCTGCGCCGAGCCGATGACGAAGAGGGTCGTCGGCAGCGCCTGAAGAATGAGTTTGTCGACATCCATGCGGCTGACGAACGAGAAGCCCCAGTTGCCCTGGAACATCGCCGTGATCCAACTGAAGTAGCGGAGATGGATCGGATCATCCAAGCCGAACTTCGCCCGAAGTGCTGCACGCACCTCGGGCGGAACGGCCGGGTTGGTCGCGAGCTCACCGAACGGATCGCCCGGGGCCAGCGCCAGCACCGTGAAGAGCACGACACTGATCCCGAGCAGGCTCGGCACCGCGATCAGGAGGCGCCTCAGGATATACATTCCCATCGAACGCGGTCCCGATCAGGCAGTGGCCGAAGCTTTGCGGCGAGAGGTCGATCTGCGTCGGCTCATGCCTCGCGGTACCACGCGGCGATGTTCCACGTGGTGTTGTCCCAGCCGCTCAAGTGCGGCCGCAGCTTGAGCGAGGCGCCACCGGCCTGTGGGCGAGCAACGACAGGGATCACGGCACGTGCAGCGATTACGAGGTCGTTGCACTTGATGAAGAGCGCCGCGCGCTTCACGGGATCGAGTTCAGCGACGCCGGCCTTGTAGGTGTCGTCGTACTCCTTGCTCGTCCAGCGCGTGATATTGCGGCCCTGCCACTTGTTGGCCTTGGTGGCGACCTCCCAGGAGCAGAACTGGTTCATGAACAGCTCGGGATCGGGCTGCGTCATGGTCGTCGTGTACATCTGCAGGTCGCAGAAGAACTTGGTGTAGGTGTCCGGATTGGCGACGTCCGACGAGAAGTAGACCGACGCGGTCACCGACTTGAGCTCGATGTCGATGCCGGCCTTCTGCGCGGCCTGCTTGACGATCTGCTGGTTCTTCTGGCGCGGCGCGTTGATGGACGTCTGGTAGACGAACTTGAGCTTCTTGCCGTCCTTGGCGCGGATACCGTCGGGGCCGGGCTTCCAGCCCGCATCGTCGAGTACCTTGATCGCCTTTTCGATGTTGAACTCGAACTTGGTGTTCTTCGAGGTGAACTTGTCGGGATTGTTGACGAAGTTCGCCGTCGCGATGCCAGTGCGGCCGTAGATGTGATCCTGCACCGACTTGCGGTCGACGAGCAGATTGAGCGCCTCGCGCACCGCCGGATCGGCAAGCGTCGGGTGCTTCGACTTCATGCTCGCCCGCTCGCCCTCGACCTCGTTCCAGGGATCGGTGAAATTCACCTGGATGTGCTCGATGTTGCCTGTCGGCACGATGCTGACGGCACCCTTGCCGCCCTTCTCGAGGCGGAGCAGTATCTCGTCCTCGACCTGCAGGTTCCAGGCGTAGTCGTACTCACCGGTCTGGAGCACCGCTCGGGCTGCCGAGACGGCGTCGCCGCCGCCCTTCATTTCCACGGCGTCGAAGTGCGGCTGATTCGCCACGTGGTAGTTTGCATAGGCAGCGCCCTTGACCATGTCGCCGGGCTTGAAGTCGACGAAGGTGTAGGGGCCCGTGCCGACAGGCTTAAGGTTTGCCGGCGCCTCGCGAGACTTCGCTCCCTTGTAGTCCGCGAAGAGATGCTTCGGGATGATCATGCCGCGCGTGCCGACGAAGGCATCGGCCCAGAATGGCGTCGGCTTGGCGAACACGACGCGCACCGAGGTGTCGTCGATCTTCTCGACCTTCACGTCCTTGTAGCTGCCGATCGTCACCGCGGCCGTGCCGGGGTCAGTAGCGTACTCCCAGTTGAAGACTAGATCGTCGGCCGTCAGCGGTTTGCCGTCGTGCCAGGTGACGCCCTTCTTCAACTTCCAGATCACCGTCTTGCCATCGGCCGAGAGGCCGCCATTGGCCGTGCTCGGAATCTCGGCTGCAAGGATCGGCACGAGATTGCCGTCGGCATCCCAGGCGGCGAGCGGCTCATAGAACAGGCGCGAGCCGTCCTGGTCCTTGGTGCCGACCGCGAAATGCGGATTGAGCAGCGTCGGGCCTTGCCACCAGAGGAGCTTCAGCGTGCCGCCGCCGCCGCGCTTGGTCGGCTTGTAGGCGAACTTCGACTGCGCCATGGCGACTCCGCCGAGCGCCAGGAGCTGGTTGGCCAGCGGCGCGGCAAGGCCGGCGGCCGCCATGCGCGTCAGGAACGAGCGCCGCGACAGCGACCCTTCTTTCACGCGATCGATGAGGCGATGAAGGCTTTTGGGTTCCATGCTCAGTCCCTCCCTGGTTCCGGACGTCGATACAGCGCCGCTGCTCCTGCGGACCGAAGTTACGGAGCGGCCCTGCAAGTCGGCACTACAGTCATGTTGGCGACGCAGCTTAAGCAACGCCGCGAGGTCACAACGAGGCTCTCCTGCATGCGCCTCGGCGTGAGCCTATCAAAACAGGCGCGGGGCGCGTGGTCAATGATCGGGCAGATACCAATGCGGCCTGCCCGGCGCGCAGTCAGTGTTACCGAACGGTCAGCCCATCGGAAAATGTCGGCCTCGCGGCATCCTGTCCAAGCATTTCGCGACACAAACCGAGGCACACTCCGAATCAGCGCTATGCACCCTCAATCCCGCGCGCAGGAGGACCATATGAAAATTCGACATGCCATTGGAATCGCGTTGCTTTCCGTCCCTTTCCTGGCAGCTTCCGCGAGTGCCCAGGGCATGTCCGATCTCCATACCCAGGTTCGCATCGGCAACCGCATCTGCATGGCCGACCATTTCCATACCGGCTCCGGCAACGGTGCGTCGAAGGACGCGGCCATGCGCGCGGCCATCTCGAGCTGGTCTGACTTCACGGCGTGGGAGTACGGCAACAACTGGGGCTCATGGCGGCTTGCCGAGACGAAGTCGTCCACTTGCGAGCCCGGGTTCGGCGGCGGCTTCAGCTGCACGGTGCATGCACGCCCCTGCCGGCCCCGCTGATCAGAGGCGGTGGGAGCGCCCGTTGAGCACGGCGAGAAACCTGAGGACGGCGCCGACGTCTTCAGGCTCGCCGTCCTTGGTGGTGTCCTGCGATGGTGGCGGCACGCCTCCAGGTGGCACGATGACGACGGCCGCCTCCTCGACGGATGCGCGATAGGCGGCATAGCCGTCACTGTTGAAGGCCGCGCCACTCAGCATGGCGTTGAGGCGCTGGGTCAGCCTTGAGCGCCGCACCGCAAGCGCCGATCCCGCCGCCCCGCCAATGCTGCCATCCGAGGAAGCGGCACGCCGCACGATCATGACCTGGGCCTCGTCGTCTGGCGCCGGGTCGTCCTCGTCGATGTCGTCGAGGAGAAGCGGCGGGATCCGCCCGGGGTCAGCGTCGGGCGCCGTTGGCGCGGCCACTCTTTGCGGTGCGGCGGCGGTGTTGACCATGGGATGCGCGGGCCGCGACGCCTCGGTCGTCGCCGCGCCGACGCTGACGATCGGACGTCGCGCGAGCGGCATGGGCGGCATGTCCGCTTCGCCGCCGACGCTCAGCATCAAGGCATCGACCTCGGTCTCGAGCCTCGCGAGCCTCGTCTGGCTGTCTTCGGGAGCCAGCGGAGGCGGCGGCTCGCGCTGGACCGGCGGCGCCACTCCGATCGGCAAAGCGTTCGGTTCGGCCAGCTCTGCGGTCTCGGCATCGGTCTCCGACACAGGCTGCGGCTCGGTCTGATCGGCAACCGCTCCGGCGAGACGATCGGTCAACCGGGTCGGGGTCAGGATCGTGTCGTTGGCGCCGCGATCAGGCCGGCCTGAAGCAATTGCCGCTTCACGGGCCGCCTCCGTTTCGAGCTGCTGGCGGGCAATGATCGCCGCCGCGCGCGAGGCAGCCAACTCGATCGGCGAGGCGGTAGCGCTTCTCGCCGATGTCGGGGCCGCGGGCGGGCTCATCGCTCCGTCGGCGCGCAGCTTATTCAGCAAGCGCGCGACCAGTGGGTTTTCGCGCTGTGTCAGCCGCGCCCTGATGCGCGTGCGAAATGGCACCGCCGAGCCCTGAGCCGAGGTGCTCCCGGATGCGCGCGCCGCAATCGTGGCCCAGGCGATCGCCGGCATTTCACGCCGTTCGAGATAGGTATCGAGCTCGCGAGCCGTATCGGTGAGCTCACGCCAGGATCGGAATGCGGGCTCGAGCGCGAGCTCGCCCTCGAGGCGCGCCTTCAGGGCCCGGACGTCGACGGCCTCAAGCGGGCTCCCGTCGCGGAGCCGTCGCTCGAGCTGCGTGAGCGCCAGCCACGCATCGCTGGCCGACAATGCGGTCTCGAGCGGGGCGATCCGTTCGCGCAGCGCCCGCACGTGTTCGATGATCAGCTGGCGGTCCGTCGCCATGTCGATGTCCGAAACCCCAACTCGACGCCCGGTCCCGAATCCGGCCCGAAATTCGGCTCAGAAGCGAGCCGGTCATCTGGAGTGACGTGTCACGCTCGCGGCCCGCGTCTGCGACGACCGTCAACGTACACTCACTCCAATGCCGTGTGCACATCCGCCCGCTACCGGCACTATGCCGGACTGCACCGAACTATACCACGCCAAATCAGCGCCTTGCGATACGCTTGCCGCTCCGCGTGGCGCAATCGCGACGGTGCTGTCTCTTCACGCGCGCTTATGGCAAGGTCTGAGCCGCATTTCGCCTCGACGGCCGGCAGGAGAGCCCCATGCAGATAGGCAAGCTTGATCACGTCAACGTTCGCACGTCCAACGTTGCCGCCATGACGGCCTGGTATGAGAGTGTGCTCGGCATGAAATCAGGGAAGCGACCACCGTTCCCGTTCCCGGGCGCCTGGCTCTATTCAGGCAATGATCCGACGGTGCATCTCGTCGGCGTCGAGGCGCGGCCCGAGAACCGCGATCCCCAGGTCGAGCACTTCGCCTTTCAGGCCGCGGGGCTCAAGTCGTTCCTGGAGCGGCTTGCCGCCGGCAAAATCGCCCACGAGGTGCGCAAGGTGCCGGGCTTCGGCATCGTCCAGGTGAACGTGTGGGATCCGGACGGCAACCACATCCACATCGACTTCTCGCCCGAGGAAGGCCTCGCCGCCGGCATGTAGGCGCGGCCGATCAATTGCGCTGCCAGGGCGTCGCCCAGAGCGCGATCGCCATGGCGATGCCGTAGACGAGCATGGCGATGCCGACGAGCGCAAAATAGGCCGACACACCTGCGCCGAGCTTGACGAGCAGATAGCCGCCGCCCGCGATTACCGCGAGACGCGCAGAGCCGGCAAGCACCGGCCCGAGGATGCGGCCCGAGCCCTGCGCCGCGAAGTAGATGGCGAGGCCGAACCCCATGAACGGAAAGCCGAGACCGGCGAGCCCGAGATAGGTACGCGTCGAGGCTTTCACCGCCTCACTGTCGGTGAACAGTGCCACCCAGAGGTTCGGCGCGATCACGGCGACGATGCCGACGGCGCCGACGATGATCCCCGAGAGGATGCCGGCGGTCCACGCCGTCCGCCGCGCGCGCGCAACGTCCCCGGCACCGATCGCCATGCCGACCATGGGCACCGAGGCTACGCCGATGGCGAAGGCGATCGGCACCAGCAGAAACTCGAGCCGCGCGCCGACGACTTGCGCCACGCCAATCCGATGACACGATAGCCCGCGAGCGCCTCGGTGCCGAGCCGCGCGACCAGCCCCGACATAATGAGCACCGTCAGCACCGATTGCAGCGGCGAGAGGCAGGCGACCGCGCCGACCTTCAGGATATCGCGGAACATCTCGCCATCGAGCGATTTTCCAGTGGGCGAGAGGCGCACACGCGCATTCTGAGACGTGAGGAGCCAGACGAGAAAGGCGACGCCCGCCGAGAAGGCGAGCACCTGCCCGAGCGCCACACCCTGGATGCCGAGCTTCGGAAACGGCCCGAGCCCGAGCGACAGTGAGCCGCCGAGCGCGATCTGCAGGAGCGCGATCGCGATCGTGGTCGAGGCTGAAAGGCGCATGTTGCCCGTTCCACGCACGACCGAGACGAGCGTGTTGAAGAGCCAGATCGCGAGCACGCCGAAAAAGAACGTCCGCGAGTAGCTCATCGCCTCCTCGAGAACGCGACCGCGGCCGCCGAGCACATGGAGGAGCCACGGCCCGAGCGTCAGGAAGAGCGCCATGAACAGGAGCCCGCCGCAGATGCTGATCGCGACGGCATGCACGGCGAGCGTCTCGGCGCGGGCCACATTGCCGGCGCCGAGCGAGCGCGCAATCGCCGATGAGACGCCGCCGCCCATGGCGCCCGACGACATCATCTGAGTCAGCATGATCATCGGAAAGACCAGCGCCATTGCGGCGAGCGCCTCGGTGCCGATGAGTCCGATGTAGGACGTCTCCGCGATCACCACCAGCGACTGCGTGGTGAGGGCGATGATATTCGGGATCGACAGCTTGATGAGCGTCGGCAGGACTGGGCCTGATAGCAGCGGATGCGCACTTCCCGACACTGGAGCGCTTGGCCGTCCCCCATCCGACACTCAGTTGTCCTTTCGACGCGTCATGAAGGCGAGCCGCTCGAAGAGCTGGACGTCCTGCTCGTTCTTGAGGAGCGCGCCGTGCAGCGGCGGGATGAGCTTTCGCGGATCCTGCTCGCGCAGCATCTCGGGCGTGATGTCCTCGTTGAGAAGGAGCTTGATCCAGTCGAGCAGCTCCGAGGTCGACGGCTTCTTCTTTATGCCGGGCACCTCGCGCATGTCGAAGAAGATCTTCATCGCCTCGCTGACGAGGCGGCCCTTCAGGCCCGGGAAGTGCACCTCGACGATGCGCGCCATCGTCTCCTTGTCGGGGAACTTGATGAAATGGAAGAAGCAGCGGCGCAGGAAGGCGTCGGGCAGCTCCTTCTCGTTGTTCGACGTGATCATGACGATCGGGCGATGACGCGCCTTCACCGTCTCGCCGGTCTCGTAGACGTAGAATTCCATGCGATCGAGCTCCTGCAGGAGGTCGT
>DAORNH010000057.1:0-1639 GCA_035440865.1 Hyphomicrobiaceae bacterium
CGAGATTGCCGAGCACCTCGGCGTCCGACTTGGAGACGGTTTTCGGCGGGATGCGCGCCATGGTGGCGACGGTCGCCTCGACCTCCTTCACGCCGATCTTCTTCTTACGCTTGCCTTCGGGCAGCAGCATCTGCGAGGCGCCCGTCTCGTCGATCACGTCGATCGCCTTGTCGGGGAGCTTGCGGTCGTGGATGTACTTCGCCGAGAGCTCGACGGCGGCCTTCACGGCGTCGTTCGAGTAGCGGAGCTTGTGGTACTCCTCGAAGTAGGGCTTCAAGCCCTTCAGGATCTCGATCGTGTCCTCGATCGACGGCTCCTTCACGTCGATCTTCTGGAAGCGGCGGACGAGCGCCCGGTCCTTCTCGAAGTGCTGGCGATACTCCTTGTAGGTGGTCGAGCCGATGCAGCGCACCGCGCCCGACTGGAGCGCCGGTTTCAAGAGGTTCGAGGCGTCCATGGAGCCGCCCGAGGTCGCGCCGGCGCCGATGACGGTGTGGATCTCATCGATGAACAGGATCGCGCCCGGATGCTGCTCGACCTCCTTGATGACGGCCTTCAGCCGCTCCTCGAAGTCGCCGCGATAGCGCGTACCGGCGAGCAGCGTGCCCATGTCGAGCGCAAAGATCGTGGCGCCGCGCAGCACCTCGGGCACCTCGCCCTTGATGATCTTCCGCGCCAGGCCCTCCGCTATTGCAGTCTTGCCGACGCCCGGGTCACCGACGAACAATGGATTGTTCTTCTGGCGGCGGCAGAGCACCTGGATGGTGCGCATCACCTCGGCCTCGCGCCCGATCAGCGGGTCGATCTTGCCCTCGGCGGCCTTCTTGTTGAGGTCGACGCAGTACGTCGAGAGCGCATCGGCGCTGTTCTTCTTCTCGCCCACACCATCGCTCCCTTGGCTTTCCTCGTCGACGCCGCGAACAGGCCGGGGCTCCGAGAGACCGGCACGCTTCGCGATGCCGTGACTGATGTACTGGATGGCGTCGAAGCGGGTCATGTCCTGCTCTTGCAGGAAGAACGCCGCGTGGCTCTCGCGCTCGGCGAAGATGGCGACGAGCATGTTGGCGCCAGTCACCTCGTCGCGGCCCGAGGCCTGGACGTGGACGACGGCGCGGTGGATGACGCGCTTGAAAGAGTTGGTCGGCGTCGCCTCGGCGGAGCCCTTGACGACGAGGGACGACTGCTCCTGATCGAGGTACTCGGTGATCTGCTTGCGCAGCACCTCGAGGTCGACATTGCACGCGCGCATCACGGCGGCGGCATCGCGATCATCGATCAGGGCCAGCAATAGGTGCTCGAGCGTCGCGAACTCGTGATGCCGCTGGTTGGCATACTCGAGTGCGCGGTGGAGGGCCTGCTCGAGGCTCTGCGAGAAGGTTGCCACGTTCGACTATTCCTTTTCCATCGTGCAACGCAGGGGGTGCTGGTGCTGCCGGGCGAAGTCCATAACCTGGGTTACTTTCGTCTCCGCGACCTCGAACGTATAGACGCCACAGATACCGACGCCCTTGTGGTGCACATGCAGCATGATTCGCGTCGCATCCTCGCGCCCCTTGCTGAAGAAGCGCTCGAGGACGTGGATCACGAACTCCATCGGCGTGTAGTCGTCATTGAGGAGCAGCACCTTGTAGAGGCTCGG
>DAORNH010000057.1:1715-6676 GCA_035440865.1 Hyphomicrobiaceae bacterium
CCCGCGCCGTTCCCGCCGCTGCCGTTCCCGCCTGCCATGGTCGTCTCAGTCCGCATTGCGGTTTCCCGCCCCAATTGCCAACCAGAACCTCGGTCGACCCGATATGGACCTATCCGAGAAGCCGCCTCGTCCTCGGATTGGACCCGAGAACTGTGTCGTTCATGCGTCCAGCCTAACCCTGCCGCCGCTTGTTCGCCAGTGCACTCTCGCGTTAATCGGAGATCAGCGTTGCTCGAGAGGAGTCCGTGCGGCTCGGCGACGGGTGAAAGCCGCCAGACTGCCGAAAATCGTGTCGCCCGGTTGTCTCGTCAAGAGGGCGCGCGACGGGCTCGCATCAGGCGCTCGAAAAGGACGCCGGCCAGCACGAGAGCAATGCCGACCCCCTGGATGAGCTGCAGCGGCTCGCCAAGCACGAGAACACCCGCAAGTACCACGGTGACGAGCTCCAAGCTGACGATCAGCGCATAGCCCGATGAGGAGAGCCGCGGCAAGGCGTAGGAGAAAGCCAGGATCTGCAGGGCGCCCCCGAGCGTGCCGATGAAGAGCACCGAGAGCCAGAGCGCGCCTGTCGGCGGCAGTTTCAGTCCGCGAGAAAGGGCAATCGAGCCGAAGGCGACGGCGAGCGATCCATAGATGAACATTGCGCTCGCAAATGGCGCGACGCGGCGGGTCGCAGGATAGGCGACGGCGATGTAGAGCGCATAGCCGAGAGGGGAGGCGCAAGCAAAGGCGAGGCCCACGGGATCCAGATTGGCGTCCTTAAGCCCCGGCAGGCTCGTCATCGCAACGCCGACGATGACGACGGCGGCGGCGAGCAAGGTGGTGCCGTAGACCGGCAGTTTGAAGAAGAAGCGGTCGATCAGGATGGTGACGAGCGGGTAGGCATAGAAGAACGTTACGACCACGCTCGTCGGCAGCGTCTCGACCGCCTTGAAATAGAAGAAGGTCTGCGCCGAGCCGAGGAGCAGCCCGTTGAGAAAAAGGTGCGCGCCGCCGCGACGCCACTCCTCGGCGATGCTCGGCACCTGTGAGAGGGCGATCGGAACGAGGACGCAGAGTGCGACGAGGTAGCGGTAGAACAGGATCGTCACCGTCTCGAGGCCGGCATTGTGGAGGCCTGAGAAGAACAGTGGCGTGAAGCCGACGCAGATACTGCCGATCGCGGCAGCGAGCGCGGCCTTTAGCTCGGAGCCGTGCTCGGCGGCCATGCTCAGCCCTTCTTTTTCTTCGACGTGAAGAAACGGGCGATCGCAGCCTGCGGCTCCCCGGTCCTATAGCTATTGGAGAGCGCCTCGATGCCGGCGAGCACGCCTTCCTCGACGGACGAGCGCTGCCAATGGTCGATCAGCGCCTTCTGCGCGCGGATTGCCTTGGGCGTCGCCTTCAAGATGCCGCCGATCCAGTGATCGACGGCTGCATCGAGTCCGGACGCCGGCACGACTTTCTCGACGAGGCCCATGGCGAGTGCCGCCTCGGCATCGAAAGTCTCGCCGGTCATGAGGATTTCACGCGTCTTACCCCAGCCGATGAGGCCGGGTAGCAGCGCCGCCTCGATCACGGAGGGGAGCCCCATGTGCACCTCGGGCATGCCGAGTACCGCGCCGGCGGCCGCAACCCGGAAATCGCACGACGCGGCGATCTCGAGGCCCGCGCCGAGCGTGAATCCGTTGATGCGGCCGATCACCGGTACCGGACAATCGCGGATCGCCTTGCAGGCCTGATGAAGCCGGGTGATGTAGAGGCGGCCCGAGTCGTGGTCGGCGGCGCCGAGTTCCTTCAGGTCCGCGCCACCGATGAATGCGGTATCGCCCGCGCCAGTGAGGACGACGCAGGCCAGCGTCTCGTCCCGCGAAAGGGCATGGAATGTATCGGCGAGGAGCAGGTTCTGCGCGCTTGTCAGGCAATTCAGGCGGCGCTGGTTGTCAACGGTGACGCGGGCGACGCGCCGGCTGCCGTGATGGTCCTTGAACTTGGTCGCAATGGTCGGCGGCTGGTCCGACATGGCGTGCTCCGTGTCTGTTAGATTAGTGTCGCCGGACAGGCTACAGAGCTGCGCGAGCCGTCACCAGAGGCTTCTGGCAGAGGCGGCCCGCTTGGTGACGGCGGATCGTGATTTGCGTTCTGGTATTCGGCTTCTTGCCAGTACGGAGGCGTCAATGTCTGCAGCTTCCAGCATCTCGGGTAAGTGGCCAGCACTGCTGCGTGTGTTCATGCTCCTCATTTTCCTTGGGGCGCCGCTCGTCCTCGTCCGCGACGCGCAGGACCTGTGGCACGACTTCGCAAGTCGCCAACACACGTTCGTGCCGGCACCCAACGTCCGGATCGTCGAAGCGAAATGCAGCATTGGCGGTCGGCAATGTACGATCAAAGTCGACGGAGGGGTGTCTGTGAGCGGTCGGGCCGAGTTCAAGTATGCGTTCTTCGAATCCATGACTGGCAAGACCGTCGTTCCAGTGCGCTCGTCGGCCGACGGCTCGATCACGATCAAGGAGGGGCGGGAGCGGCTCGGGCAACGGCTGGCCATGCTCATTTTCGCTGCACTGCTGATCATCGCCTTGAACCTCGGGCTCATTGCATCGTTTGTCACGGCTGACCGCCTTCGTCCGTACCTCGACGCTGCGGCGCGCACATCCCTGCTCGCAAGCCTCGCAGCCTTCTTCGGCGGCCTAATCCTCTACGCCGCCGGCGTGATAGCCTGATAGGACGGTGCTGGATGGCGAGTGACTGACACGACGAGTACGACCGGGAACCGCCTATGCCCCTCCAGAACCGTGTGCTGCCAACAGGGGAGATCGTCGCCTCGCCGGCGCGCGGACTCATGATGGGCAATCGCGGCGGCCGGTTTCATCGGGCGGACAGGACGCTCGGGCCTCGACGCTGGGCTTCGCGGGCCTGGATCGCCTGCCGGCTCAACTTCAAGGGCCGCCACAGACCGGCGATGATGATGGCGAACTCGTACACCGAGCTCTTTTTTCTCGACGAGGCGACCGCGCTCGCTGCCGGCCACCGGCCGTGCTTCGAATGTCGCCGGGCGGACGCCGATTGCTTTGCGCGGCTGTGGGCCGGGCTCCGGGGAGGCAAAGAGCGCGCGAGCGCCGACGAGATGGATCGTGCGCTGCATGCCGAGCGGCTCGCGGGCCCGAGCGGCCCGGACCGCTGGCGCGCGCTCCGCGATGTGCCAGACGGGACGATCGTCGAACAGGACGGGCCCTGCCTCGTGCTCGCCGGCATGCTCCTCCCCTGGGCGATCACGGGCTATCGGCCGCCGCTCTCCGGGCGGCCAGCGGCGGTGCGCCTCATCACACCGCCCGCCATTGTTGCCGTAATTTCGGCCGGCTATCCCCCGATGGTGCATCCTTCCGCCCACCCGGCCGCCGCATCGATGGCGGTCCGTTCCACTCTCGATTGAGCAGCTCATGACCCGTTCGACACTGCGGCGCTCGATGCGCCGGGTCTATTGGTTCCTCGGCCTCATCATCCTGGCGGCCGTGGTCGCCAAGTTCGCCGAGCACGTGCCGGGCCTCAAGGACACGCTGATCCTCGGCGTGTTCAAGGACATCTACGAGCTCATTCGCGACATGGCGCTGCTGATCGCGACCGGCGGTGTCGCTGCGATCACGAATACCTATCAGCGCCGCTCGCAGTTCATCGAGGCGCTCCGCCAGGAATGGCGCGAGATCGTGCAGGCGAAGTCGGCAGTGTTCACCTATACGCAGCTTGAGAACCCGACGACCGAGCAATACCTCGCGACCTTCTGCAAGCTCTCCGAGACGATCGACAACATGCGCACCGTCTATGCGAACGTCGGCGAGACGGGAGACCTCGTCGGGCTCTACCCGTACGCGCCGCTCCACGACATGCGCCGCGCTCTGCAGACGCTCGACCCTCGTCTCGGCGGCGACCTGAGCCCGGCGGCCCGCAAGAAGGTTCGCGATGCGACATTGCAGGTCTTCTATGCGGTGCGCGATCGCTTCCTCGAGGAGCTCGACCTCGAGGAGCCGGATGCTCCGGTGCTGATCTCGGGGGCGCGGCGGCTCAAGTCGTCGGGGGCGGCTGGCTATGCCGGCCGCATGCAGGGCCGCGAGGCGAAAGGTGTCGCGAAAGCACCCGGCGGCAGCGCCGAGATCGACCAGTTCCTGGCCGAACTCAAGGCAAAGGAGGATGCAACCTCCAAGATCTGGCGTCCGGCCGCGGGGAACGGCGCGGTAAGCGCGCCCGGGCGAGCGGCGCCGCCCTCCAACTCACGCCCGGCGAGCTGAGGTGTAGATCGGCTCGGCGCGCGCAGCAGTCGCGCGCTTCTCAGCCTGCTGCCCTTGCTCGAGCACGCGATGGGCCTCGTTGATGCGTCGCACCTGCGCGGCGAGATAGTCGCGGACCTCGGCCGGCAGATCGGCACTTGCATAGCGATCGGGATGGTAGGTCTTCGCCTTGGCGTGGAAAGCCTGCCGCACGATGTCGAAACTGGAACCACGCGGCACGCCGAGTACGCGCCAGGGGTCGAAACCGTCAAGGTCGATGAGCCGCGATTCGAGCGAAGCCGCCTTGGTCCCGCCGACCAGGCGCACGGCTTTCACCGCTGTCTTGGCGAGGAAGCGGCGGTCGCCGTCGTAGGGCTCAAAATCGAGGAAGGCGACCTGGCTGTTCAGCACCTCGAAGAGCGAGCGCGACATTGGTATCGCGAGCTTTCCCGAGAGCACCTCGCCGCCATCCATCGTGATCTCGACGCCGATTGCCGCCTGCTCCAGGGAATTGTCGACCTTGTTGCGCTCGAACATGCCTGTCTCCTGATGGGCCGATTCACTGGCCCGCTTCGATGCAGGACGGCGAATGCTGGCGTCTGGGCAGGACAGCTCGCAAGACTTGTGCAAGTTTTCAGCGGCTTCAACGAAGGGCGCACGCTGTTCTTCCGGGCATGGCGGTGGATACGCCCGTGATTGTGGCGGCGATTGGCCCGCATGCCC
>DAORNH010000057.1:6920-12333 GCA_035440865.1 Hyphomicrobiaceae bacterium
CGAGCCTCTCGCCGAGTTCATTCAGCGCCGGCTATGCCGAGCAACCGACAGCCTCGGTACCGGCAGCGCGCAAGAGCGGCCGATCCGCCGTCGGCGCAACATCCGACACTGTGCCGGGATTGCCGGCCCCGCCCACGAGCACGCCTCCCGTCACCGCCAAGACGCGCACGGCCGATCTCGCCCCCCCGGGCAGCTTCGATGTCGCCCCGCGCGGCGCGCTTTCGGGGCGCGACTACTCGCTGACGGCCCTCGACGTCGAGCGCGCCCGCGACCTCATCAATGCCTATCGCCGCCAGAACGGGCTGAAGCCGCTGACGCTCCACCCGAAGCTCACCGAGGCGGCCAAGCTGCACGCCCGTGATCTCGCCAAGTGGGATCGCATTTCGCACTTCGGATCCGACGGCTCCAATCCCTGGGATCGCGTGAAGCGGTCGGGGTACAACGCGCGCCTCGCGGCCGAGAACGTCGGCACGGGGCAGGTGACGTTCGAGGAAGTCCTGAAGGGCTGGAAGGACAGCCCCGGCCACAACAAGAACCTGTTGCTCGCCGACGCGGACCATATCGGGCTCGCCCTGGTGCAGGACCCGAAGACCGAGTTCAAGACGTTCTGGACGCTGGTGCTCGGGGCGCCGCTCTGATTGCTGAAGTACCTGCGCGCAGGCCCGCGCAACGCGCGTGTCACGGGCGGGCGCGGAGATTTTCCCAGATGGCGATCCTGAGGCCGAGGCGGCGACGTGCCGAAAGCCACTGCGCAAACGCCGCCGCGACGAGCGCAGTCGAGGTCGCGATCGCTCCTCCGATGAGACCGAGGCTCGGCACTAGCAGCAGCCCGAGCGCAATATCGACCACCGCAGCAAGCACCAGGATCAAGGCGCACCGCCGCTGCTCGCCGAGCATGTTGAGAAGGAACTCGGCAGGCCCGACGATGGATCGCGCCAGGAATCCCAGGGCCAGAATTGCCATCACGGCATAGCCTGACGTGAACTGCGGGCCGAACAGCCAGAGCAGCGGCTTGCCGAGTGCGAGCAACAGGCCAGCGCCGAGAAGCGAAGGCCAAAACGTCCAGTTGACGGCATCGCGGACAAGGCCCTCGAGAGCCTGGCGATCACCGCGGACATCGAGGGCCGCGTAGCGGTTCGCAACCGCGCTGCCGACGGCGTAGTGCACGAACAGGATGAGGCTCATCGTCTTGGCGGCGGCGAAATAGATCGCGACGTCGCTCGGCGAGAGGTAGCGCGAGACGATCAACAGGTCGGCGTTCTGCAGGACGAGCTCGCACGTGGCGATCACGAGCAGGGGAAGTGCGATCCGGAACCAGCCGGCGATATCGTAGCGCCGCACGTCGGCGCGCGGCTCGTCGGCGAGCTTGCGCTCGATCAGCGCGAGCTGGAGAACGGCCGCGAGCCACGTTGCAACGACGGCCGCGCCTGCCGCGGTCTTAGCATCCATGGCGAGGCCAGAGAGCCGGGCAAGCCCCATGCAGGCGAGCACCAGGAGGGGGCGGATGACGTAGTGCGGCAGGAGCCCGGCGGCGAGCCAGCCGCTGCCGCGACCAATGCCGTCGTGGACCTCCGACAGCGTG
Source organism: Hyphomicrobiaceae bacterium (assembly GCA_035440865.1). Lineage (GTDB taxonomy): Bacteria > Pseudomonadota > Alphaproteobacteria > Rhizobiales > Hyphomicrobiaceae > DAORNH01. The sequence goes on from DAORNH010000057.1 coordinate 8,503, forward strand.
AATAGCGGCAGGCAGAAGAGGACGATGAATGCGGACAGCACATAGGGGCCTGATAGGCGCTCGCCGGCGAGCCAGATCGCCAGGAGGCCGAGGCCGGCGATCAGCGTCGCCGCGGCAAGAGGAATGAGCCGGCCCGCGCGAAGGAGACCATCGAAGAGGTGCCGCTCGCCGCGCTCCCGATAGGTCGGAAGCAGGCGGATCATGGTCATGCCGAAGCCGAGCGTCGAGACGCCGCCGAGCATCAGCACGGAGGTCCACACGAAGACGTAGACGCCGTACTCAAAGCTTCCCATCCACCGCGCCAGGATGACCTGCGAGAGGTAGAGGAGGGCGGCACTGACCGCGCGCACGAGAAAGGCCAGGATGGCATCGCGTCCGGCGCGATTGCGATCGCTCGAGCCGCGCAGCAGCGCGCCGAGCAGCGTGCGGGCGCCGATCGGATCGTGAATCGGCTCAGCCAGAGCCGGCGCTGCAGTCGGGTCGGCCTTCATTGCATCCTCTGCGCCGCCGGCGCCGCAACTCAGGCTGCAGGCGGAACGATCATGGTAGCGAAAATGGTTTACGAACTCGTCATGCGCGCCCTTTCGCGCCGGCGGATGATCTCGGCAACGCCAGCCCAGGCCCAGCAACGGCCGGCATCGCCGTGATCCCCGTGCGCTGCAGCAAAGAATTCCGCGACCTCGGCCGCATAGACGCCATGTCGGCCCTCGAGGACGCTCGCCATCATGTCGACCTCGCGCGGCGTCGGCGTCGTATCCATCTCGGGATGCCACGGGGCGGCGGTAGTGTGGCGCATCATGCTGTCGCGTTCCTTGCCATGTGTCTCGTCGCAGTCAATTCGACGTGAGCAAGAAGGACGCCAGCTGCGATCAGCAACTCGGGTGATGCGGCGTCAAACGGCCGCCAAGGTAAACCGCGCGACTCGGGATGGACGGAATATGGGCAAGCGGGCGCGGCCTATGAGGCCGAAACGAAGAAGGGGCCCATTGGGCCCCTTGCAATCCTCGGCTGCACGACGTCGGCCAGGTAAGCCTTTTGCCGCATCGGCGTCAGTCTTCAGTTGAGCAGCTCCTTGAGGGCCTTGGCGGCCTGGAACTTCGGCACGTTGCTCGCCGGGATCTTGATCGGCTCTTTGGTGAGCGGATTCTTGCCCGTGCGCGCTGCACGCTTGCTCACCTTGAAGGTGCCGAAGCCCGGGATGCGGACTTCCTCGCCCTTCTTCATCACCTCGCCGATGTGCTTGATGACGGCATCGACGACTGTTGCGGCCTTGTCTTTGGTGAGCTCGGCTTCCTTGGCCACGGCGTCGATGAGGTCTTTCTTGCTCATGATCATTTCCTTCTGATGCCCGGTCCTTGTCTTGGCCGGTCACTCCGGCACCCCGTCTCGCTCGAGGGGACGCCCGTGTTGCCGAAGGACAAGAGCCGCGAGCACGATCGTCGGAGCCGGGCAGTGAAGTGCCAGGTCCTCGAGTTTGAGCTCTTCGCATGCACTTGCGCCTCGACGGCGGCAGGGCACACAAACCACTTTGCTGCGAGGCGTCAAGCCCAAATGCATGCGGGAAAGCCCATGGATAGGGCAATTTTCAACCGATTTGCAGGTGAACTGAGGTGTCCGGGCGGGCGTCGGCAGGTGTCACGCCGGGAGAGGTGGCTCCGCTTGAGCAACAGCAAGTCGCCAAACACAAGGGCGTGTCGCCAAACAATTAGGGCGCGGCCACTGTCGACCGCGCCCCGTCCTTGTCAGGGGTCAGGCTTCTCAGCCGATCATCCCGAGTGTGATTGCCGCGACGAAAAGGAATGCGCGAGAACATTCAATCTCAGCTTGAGCTGCATCCAAAGTCTCCTTCTTGTCCGTGCCCCTTCGTGCCCTTGCTCGTTGGAGTCCTGTGGGCATCGGTCAGGCAAAGCCGTTGGGGGATGACCCACCGGCGGCATGGGGCAAGAATAGCGGCTGAGGCCAATTAAAGCCAAGGAATTTCGTTGTTGCGCTGCAGCATCGCGTCAGCTCAGTGGAGTGTATTCCAGCATTGCGTCGAGGCAACGCGGTGTTGCTGCAAAACACTAAAACACAATACTGCCCTCGTATCGTGATATATTTCACATGAACAAGCGTTAACTAAATAGACCTGGTGAACATGATTGGATGTCATCGAATATACTTAGAGTATTCGACTGTGTCTCAAGCCCGCCCTGCTGCCGCCGACAAAAAGCTCACGTCGACGCCGATCTTCGACATGGCTCGACTGTACTTGTCGTCGATGTTCGGATCGAAGACCAGATCGGCATCGGCGTCACAGTGCAGCCATCCGTTCGACTGGATTTCGGCCTCAAGCTGGCCTCCGGCCCAACCCGAATAGCCGAGCGCCAGCAGGAAGCGCCTTGGCCCGCTGCCGGCGACCAGCGATCGCAGGATGTCGACCGTTGCGGTCAAGCTCACCTGATCATCGATACGGAGAGATTCGTCCTCGACAAAATAGTCGCCCGAGTGCAGCACGAAGCCTCTGCCCGACGAGACGGGACCGCCGACATGCACCGAGGTGTCCTTCAGCGCCCCGGGAAGCTCGGCTCCTGAGCGCTCGGGAACGACGCTCAGCTGCTGCAGGAGGTCGAGCAGCGTAAGGTTCCGGGCGTGCTGATTGAGGATGATGCCCATCGCTCCGTCGTTGGAGTGGGCGCACATATAGATGACCGAGCGCGCGAAGCGCTTGTCCGTCATGCCGGGCATGGCGATCAGCAGCTGGCCGGCAAGTGACGCCATCGCGTCCCGACGTGATTTTCGCGGTGTCCTCATGCAATCGAGAGTAGCCGGAGCAGGTCCGACTTGGAAGAGCCGTCGGGGCGGCGCACGGCCCGCGTGGCGGATGGCAGGACGCGGCGCACGGAGCCGCGCGACGGTTGCCAAAAGAGCCCTCGTTGGACCACAGTAGCCCGATTGGGCGGACTGCGTGCGCCGGGCGGAGCTTCCATGATCATTCGCGGACAGGAAACGGTGCTCGTGCAGGGCATTACGGGCAAGCAGGGCACATTCTGGTCGGAGCGCATGCTCGAGTACGGTACTGCCGTCGTGGGGGGCGTCAACCCGCGGCGCGCCGGTGAGCGCCATCTCGGGCTGCCCGTCTGGTCTTCTGCCGTCGACGCGGCCCGCGAGCAGCGCATCGATGCTGCCGTGATGTTCGTCCCGCCCATGGGCGTGAAGGAGGCGGCGCTCGACCTCATCGCCGCCGGAATAGGCAAGATCGTTTGCCTCACCGAGCACGTGCCCGTTCACGACACCATGTACATCCTCGCCGCCGCCCGTGAGCGTGGCACGCGCATCGTCGGTCCCAACACGGCCGGCCTGGTGACGACGGGACAATGCTTCGTCGGCTTCATGCCAGCCTTCAATCCGCGAATTTTCAAGCCGGGCAATGTCGGCGTGATCTCGCGCTCGGGGAGCCTCGGTACGCTCCTCTGCCTCAATCTGGTGCAGGCCGGGCTCGGTATCTCCGCCTTCGTCGGCATCGGCGGTGACCCGATCATCGGCACGACCACGCGGGATGCACTCGTCGCACTCGATCAGGACCCGGCGACCAAGGCCATCGCGCTCGTCGGCGAGATCGGCGGGGCGATGGAGGAGGAGGCGGCCGAGTATGCGGCGACCATGACGAAGCCGATTGCGGCTTTCATCGCTGGCGCGGCGTCGCCACCAGGCAAGAAGATGGGGCACGCCGGCGCGATCGTCGAAGGTAATCGAGGGAGCTATGCAGGCAAGCGGGCGGCGCTCGAGGAGGCCGGCGTAACGGTATCGGCAACACCGGGTGCCGTGCCGGCCGTGCTCAAGGCGCGGCTC
>DAORNH010000057.1:12351-16054 GCA_035440865.1 Hyphomicrobiaceae bacterium
GAGAATCAACGCGAGGACGACGCGATGCAAACTGTCTACTACGCGGCGCGGGGCGCTGCGCGTGAGGTGCTCCGCTTCGAGGATGGTCCGCCGCCGGAGCCGGGCGCCGGCGAGGTGCAGGTGCGCGTGCACGCGAGCGGCATCAACCCGTCGGACGTGAAGACCCGCGCGGGTGCCAATGGTCGGATGACGGCGCCGCGAACGGTCCCGCATTCCGATGGCGCGGGCGTGATCACCGCGATCGGCGCGGGCGTGCCCGATCGACGCATCGGCGAACGGGTCTGGCTCTTCAATGTCAACCGGACAGCCGATGGCCTCGGCCAGGGCGAGCGCGGCACGGCGGCAGAGGCGATCGTGGTCGATCAGCGTCTCGCCGTGCCGCTGCCGGCAAATGCCTCGTTCGAGATCGGTGCCTGCCTCGGCGTTCCGGCCATGACGGCCCACCGCGCCGTGATGGCGGATGGCTCGGTCGCCGGCAAGTCTGTGCTGGTGACGGGCGGCGCCGGTGCCGTCGGTTCGATGGCGATCCAGATCGCGCGCTGGTCGGGTGCCGCCAACGTGATCGCGACGGTCAGCACGCCGCTCAAGGCAGAGACGGCGCTGGCGGATGGCGCGCATGCGACGGTGAACTACAAGTCGGAGCCGCTGGCCGAGCGAATTCTCGCGGTCAACGGGGGAAAGCGCGTCGATCGCATCGTCGACGTCGATTTCGCGGCGCACGCTGAAGTGGCCGTCAAGGTGCTGGCTCCGGGCGGCGTGATTGCGACCTATGCCTCGATGAGCAATCGCACGCCCGCCTTGCCGTTCTATCCGCTGATGTTCAACGACGCGACGATCAGGCTCGTTGCCGTCTACGTCATGGGCTGGCCCGCGAAGGAGGCAGCGGCCAGCGACATCAATCAGATGCTCGAGGCTGGCAAGTTGCGCCCGCGTATCGCGGCGCGCTATCCGCTGAGGAGCATCGTCGAGGCGCACGAGACGGCAGAGCGGGGCGATCTCGTCGGCAAGGTCGTCGTTGCGATCGACTGACGACCCACCGGCCGTTGCCGGTCAAGGACGCCGGCCATCCGCGATGCGGATGCAATCGATTTTCCTGAACAGTGGGGTCACTCCGAGATGTTCTTCAAGACAAAGAAGGAGCCGGTGCCGCTGGCGCCCGAGAAGCCGGCGACGTCCATTGCCGCCCCGGCAGGCAGCCGCGTGACCGCAGCATCGGCAATCATTGCACGTCCCGATCCGCTGTCGGTCGGCGAACTCCGGCGCATCGTCGATCCGGCAACCCTCGGCTTCAAGACGACGGACGAGCTCGAGCCGATCTCGGGTCTCATCGGGCAGGACCGTGCCCTGAAGGCGATCCAGTTCGGCGCCAATATGAAGTCGCACGACTTCAACATGTTCGTGCTCGGCCCGCCGGCCTCCGGCAAGAGCACGGCGGTCAAGGCTTATCTCGAGCGCAAGGCGCGCGAGGCCCCGCCGACACCCGACCTCGTCTACGTCGACAACTTCGAAGCACCGAACAAGCCGAAGGCGCTGACGCTTCCTCACGGCCGCGCGCGCGCCTTCGCCAAGGGGATGGTCGCGGCCATCGACGAGCTGCGCAACACGCTGCCCGCGATCTTCGAGAGCGACGACTATCAGGTGCGCCGGCGAGCAATCGACGAGGAGTTCCGCTCGGGCCAGGAGGAGGCGTTCGAGGCGCTCTCCAAGCGGGCGCAGGCACAGAACATCGCCGTCCTGCGCACGCCGACCGGATTTGCCATGGCGCCTGTGCACGAAGGCAAGGTCGTGAAGCCGGAGGTGTTCAACTCGCTGCCCGAGACGATGCGCAAGGACGTCGAGGCGAAGATCGAGGTCCTCCAGAAGGAGCTCGAGCTGATCCTCGAGCGCGTGCCGAAGAGCGACAAGCAGCGCCGCCAGCGGCTTGCCGCCCTCAATGACGAGGTTGCCAAAATCGTCGTCCGCGAGGCGCTCGACGATGTGGCCGCCGCCTTCGCCGACGTGCCGGGCGTGACGGACTACCTCAATGGCGCCGGCGCCGATCTCGTACGCAACGCGGGGCTGTTCCTGCCGCAAGGCGAGGAGGACGGAGCCGCCATCAAGCCTTCGGCTGATACCGAGCGCGATGCCCGCTTCCGCCGCTACATGGTGAACGTGTTCGTCGAGAATGGCAGTGCCACCGGCCGCAGCGGGGCGCCGATCCTCGAGGAGCCGAACCCGACCTACGCGAACCTCATCGGCCGCATCGAGCACATCGCCCAAATGGGAACGCTCGTCACCGATTTCCTGCTGATGCGCCCTGGCGCCTTCCACAAGGCCAATGGCGGCTATCTGCTGCTCGACGCGAGGAAGCTCCTCCTCTCCCCGTTCGCCTGGGAGGCGCTGAAGCGCACCATCAAGCAGCGCGAGATCCGCATCGAGCAGCCGGCCGAGGCCTCGCTGATGATGTCGACGCAGTCGCTCGATCCGGAGCCGGTGCCGCTCGATGTAAAGGTCATTCTGATCGGCAGCCGGGAGATCTACTACCTGCTTGCGGCGAACGATCCCGACTTCCAGGGTCTCTTCAAGGTTCAGGCCGACTTCGACGACAGCATCGCGCGCTCCTCCGAGAACGACCGGGCGTATGCTCGTCTCATCGCTTCGATCGTCAAGGAGCACAAGCTCCGGCCGGTCGAAGCGCCGGCCGTCGCGCGCATCATCGAGGAGGGGGCGCGCCTCGCCGACGACCGCGAGAAGCTCTCGATCGAAATCGGCCGCATCGCCGACATCGTACGCGAGGCGGACTACTGGGCGGGCGAGGCCAAGCGCGCGACGGTGACGCGCCAGGACGTGACACGGGCGATCGAGGAAGGCGTGCAGCGCGCCGACCGCATGCGCGACCGGGCGCAGGAGACGATCAAGCGGAGGATCGTGCTGCTCGACGTGACGGGTGCCAAGGTCGGCCAGATCAACGGCCTCTCAGTGCTCCAGCTCGGCAACTTCTCGTTCGGTCGGCCGACGCGCATCTCGGCGCGGGTGAGGCTCGGCAATGGTCGCGTCACGGATATCGAGCGCGAGGTCGATCTCGGTGGGCCGCTGCACTCGAAGGGCGTGCTTATCCTGTCGGGCTTCCTCGCCGGCCGCTTCGGCCAGGATATGCCGATCGCCATGGCCGCAAGCCTCGTCTTCGAGCAGTCCTATGGCGGCGTCGACGGCGACAGCGCATCCTCGACGGAGCTTTACGCTCTACTCTCAGCGCTTGCGGACGTGCCGATCCGGCAGGGCATCGCCGTCACAGGTTCGGTCAACCAGTGGGGCGAGGTGCAGGCGATCGGCGGCGTCAACGAGAAGATCGAGGGCTTCTTCGACGTGTGCTCGGCGCGCGAGGAGTTCCGCACCTTCCACCGCGGCCTCGACGGCGAGCAGGGGGTGATGATCCCGCGCGCGAACGTGCAGCACCTGATGCTGCGCGAGGACATTGTCGCGGCGGTCGCGGAAAAGAAATTCAGCATCTGGGCGGTCGAGTCGATTGATCGCGGCATCGAGACTTTGACCGGCGTCAAGGCGGGCGAGCGCGGCTCCGATGGACGCTATCCTGCCGGAACCATCAACCGGCTCGTCGAGGACCGGCTCCGGACATTCGCCGACAAGGCGCGAGCGTTCGCGCAGAAGCCGGGCGGCGATACCGACAAGGCGGCGACGTCATGATCACGCACATTGCGGCAGC
>DAORNH010000057.1:16094-17554 GCA_035440865.1 Hyphomicrobiaceae bacterium
CTGCGAGACGCCGAGCGAGGTGGCCCTCGATGCAGCCATGCGGGTGGCGCGTGCGTTCGAATCCGAGGTCGAGAGCCTGTTCATCGAGAATGCGCAGCTCTACCAGCTCGCGAGCTACTCATTCGCCCGCGAGATCTCGCTCTCGGGCCGCCAGACGCGGAGCCTCTCCGAGGCCTCGATCTCGCAGCAGCTGAAACTCGCCGCGCACGCCGTTCAGCGCCGGATCGAGGCGCTTGCCCGGATCGCCGAGGTGCCGTTCAGTCATCGCATCGTCAGGGACGAGCCCGTCCCGGCGCTGGCGAGGGCCTGTTCGGAGCGTGGCCCCTGGAACGTGGTGGCGCTTGCCGAGCCGTTCTCGCCTGCAAATGCGCAGGAGCTGCGCCATCTCTTCGAGGAGGTGACCGGGACGACCGGGCTCGTCATCGTCGGGCCGAGCGCACGGCGCACGACTGGTCCGGTAGTTGCCGTCGTCGAGGATCTCGACCACGTCGAGCCCATGCTGCGCGCGGCGGAGCGGCTCGCCACGATCACGACGGCCGTTGGGCGTGCAATGGCGGAGCCGGTGACGCTGGTCGTTGTCGGCGAGGACCGGTCCGCGCGCGACTGGCTCGAAGGCCAGGTCCGATTGATGATTGCCCGGCGGGACGACGTCCGGCTCTCGCTGCCGGAGGAGACGCGCGGTGTCGCCGACGTGATCGCGGAGGAGATTCGGCGCCTCGGCGCGGGCTTCGTCGTCAGCCAGTTCGGCGGACATGTGGTGCCGGCCGGCGGGGACCTGCGCCACCTAGCCATCGCTCTCGAATGCCCGCTGTTCCTCATGCGGTGACGCGCCCGGCCCTGGCGCCGGTTGCAGAGCTCGGCGCCTTGCGCCTCGAGGCAACTGCCGCTAGCACTTCGCAATCAGTTCTCGCGACAGAGCACGGACGCGCCCCATGACCACCCACAACCTGCTTCTCATCCCCGGCGACGGCATCGGCCCCGAGGTCATGGCCGAGGTCGAGCGCGTCCTCGCGCTCCTCAACAAGTCCGGGAAGAGCACGTTCAAGACCGATACCGCACTCGCCGGCGGCTGCTCGATCGACAAGCACGGCGTGCCGTTGACGGACGAGGCACTCGCCAAGTGCAAGGCGGCGGACGCCATCATCTTCGGTTCGGTCGGCGGGCCGAAGTGGGACAAGGTGAAGTACGAGAACCGGCCCGAGGCGGGCCTCCTGCGCATCCGCAAGGAACTCGACCTCTTCGCGAACCTGCGCCCGGCGATCTGCTATCCGGCGCTGGCCGAGGCCTCGAGCCTGAAGCGCGAGCTCGTCGAGGGGCTCGACATCCTGATCATCCGTGAGCTCACCGGCGGCGAGGACATCGACATCGTGTTCGAGCACCCCGGCCGCGAGACCTTCGGCGCCTCGGTGTTCGTCACCCGCAAGGGCGGCACCATCACGACCTGCGTGTCGACCTCGGGC
>DAORNH010000058.1:0-2004 GCA_035440865.1 Hyphomicrobiaceae bacterium
CGGCTTGAAGCCTGTTGCGAGCAGGCGATCCGAGTTGACGCGGTACGAGCGCGGATCGTTCGACGGCGTCACCACGATCTCGGCCGGCACATGCGCGGTCACACGCTGCGCAATGTCCATGATCGAGATGTTCTCGAAACCGGCATTGAACACCCCGGTGTGCTCGGGGTGATCGAGCAGGAAGATGTAGAGATCGGTGATGTCGTCGATGTGGATGTTGGGACGCGTCTGATCACCGCCGAACACCGTGATCTTGCCATTCCGCAACGCCTGCATCGTCAGCATGTTGACGGAAACGTCGAGGCGCATGCGCGGAGAGAAGCCGCACACTGTCGCCGGCCGGACGATCTGCACCACCATGTCGCTGGCGTAGGAGAGCACGATGCGCTCGGCGCACATCTTCGTCTTGTTGTATTCCGAGATCGGCAGCAGCTCGAGGTCTTCCGTGACCTGATCCTCGTCCTTCACGCCATAGACGCTGCCCGAGGACGCATAGATGAAGCGCTTGATGCCCTGCCGCTTCGCCTTGTCGACGAGCTGCATGGTCGCGAGGCAGCTGATCTCCCAGGTGAGTTTTGGGTCGAGGTCGCCGCAAGGATCGTTGGCGACGGAGGCCAGATGGATGATGGCATCGACGCCGGTGAGGTCGATGTCCTCGGGCTTGCGCACGTCGCCGCGAACGACCCTCAAATCGGGGTGCGGCACGTGCTCGTTGCCGAACCACTGCGTATCGAGCGCCACCACCTCATGTCCGGCGCGGAGCAGCTTCGGCACGAGCACGCTGCCCTTGTAGCCGCAGGCGCCTGTCACAAGCAGTTTCATCTGATCGCCCCTTGCTCGACAGTGCCGCAGCCTGCGACCGGAATCGACTGCCGGATTGCCCTGTGTGCGGTAGTCCGGTCGCGAGCCGGGCAAGAGTGTACGCTCCCACTACGGAATCTCGTGCTTCGGCGCACTCCACTGCGAGCGGGTGTAGTGCGCGTGCAAAACGAGCGCAAGCCCGAGGGCCAACCCTGTGCTCTTTCGTCATCGGGACAATTGCGGCGGCGTGAACTCGCGGTTCGCGCGCGCGAGGCTCTCGAGCGTGCCGATATCGCGATGATAGCCCTTCGTCACGACAGCAGCGATCCGCCCGATGTAGTGCGGCAGAACCTCAGTGGAAAGATCGACAACCGGTCGCCCCTTCGCGGCGATGAAGTCGATGACCTCCGGCTCCATGATGTACACCGCCGCGTTGGCGAGATCACCTGGCGGGCTCTCGACCTTTTCATGAAAAGCTTGCACGACGCCCCGATGATCCAACTCGAGGATGCCGCATGAACGAGGGTCATCGGTGCGAAATGCCAGCATGGTGATGGCGCAACCGATTGGACGCGAGCTGTGCGCCGCAATCAGTGCCGCAACATTGAAGTCCGTGAGGTTATCCGCATGCGCCACAAGGAACGGGCCGCCAGCGAGCCACTGCCGATTGGCCAGGATCGTTCCTCCTGTTCCAAGCAGCTCTGTCTCATGCACGAGGTCCACGCGATCCCGCCAGGGAGAAGCACCAACATGCGCGACCACCCGCTCCGCGAGCCAGTGGCAATTGACGGCCGCACGGTCAATGCCCGCTCCGAAGAGGAGGTCGAGCCAGTAGTCGAGGAGCGGCCGGCCGTGCACGGCGACAAGGCACTTGGGCACGGACAATGTCAGAGGTCGCAACCTGGTACCCATGCCCGCGGCAAGGAGCAATGCTCTCACTGGTGACGTCCTCCGTTGCCAGGCCGCAGCTAGCGTGCCGCGTAGGATCCGCAGGTCCTGCCGATGCGTTCGAAATCGCGAGCTGCACCTGCCCTACGCACTTCGCCCAAGCGCAGTTGGCCTGCGTCACCGGAAAACGCAAGAGGCGCAGCGCATCGTTGACGGGATGTCTTGCTCGAACCATTCACCGCCGCGCGGATCGTGATCGCTCCGGGTAGGGCCGATCCGGCAGGAGGATGGCGGAAAGCGTAGCATTGGCCTACG
>DAORNH010000058.1:2018-10829 GCA_035440865.1 Hyphomicrobiaceae bacterium
CCCGCCTGCGCACATTCGGGCGTCGCCCTTGAGCGAGGCGAGGCCGGCATCCAGTCGCGCATTGGCTCGCGATGCGAGCGCCTCAGGGCCGCATGCAGCCCGCCAGCACCACCGTTGAGCCGACCCGGATCGAATGCGTGCTGGACCGATCGCACCGCGGCGCGGTGACGACCACCAATGCGTAGACCAAGCAAAGTACGGCAAGCATGGCCGCAACCCCGACCCCGACTCTCGACGCCGCGGTTATCTCCGGCTGCCAGGCCCGCCGCGGTCCTTCATCGAGTGGCGCCCGGGCGCTCCCAGTGATCACGACATCCAAGCGTCCGAGCTTCGCCGCCATAACCCGCCCCGCAACAAAACGTGTGTTGCAGGATCTTCCTCAACCATAGATTACATTTCAATTAAAGGTTGCAGATTATCAACAATCTTATGCTGTTGATTGCAGGCCCCCTCAGGCGTTCCCAAGCTCCACCAACAGGTCGGCGAGCTTCAGCGGCGCGTTGCCGACGCGGCCCGTCTGGCAGGCGGCCGCGATCGAGCCGAGATAGACGCTCTCCCAGATGCCGGCGCCGGCGCAGAGCGCGAGCGAGGTCGCCGTGAACAGGCTGTCGCCCGCGCCCGCCACGTCCTTCGGCGCCTTGTTCATCGCTGGCAACTTGTCTGTGTAGTAGGTGCCCTGGTCCTTGCCGTGCACGAGCAGGCCCTCGGAGCCGAGTGTGATGATCACCGCCTCGGCCTCCGCCTGCTGCACGAGCCCGTTTGCGAGTACAGCGAGGCCGGACGACGTATCACGGAGCGCAAGGCGCGCCTCACGCTCCGTCGGCGTGATGATGCTCATGCCCTTGAAGCGCGAGATGTCCGAGATCTGCGAGGAGGCCTGGCTGTCGGCCGCCATCGGGATCTTGCGCGCCCTCGCCCGCTCCACGACCGCCTCGACGAGGGGCTGCGGCAGGCAGCCATAGTTGAAATCCGAGAAGAGAATGAGGTCCGTATGCGGCAACCGCTCCTCGATCTGGGCGAGCATGTTGCGCCACAGCGCCTGGCTCACGGCGTGCTGGCGCAGGTGATTGACGCGCAGCAGCGTCTTGCCGGCGGCCCGGTAGCGCTGCTTGCGCGTCGTTGGCCGCGTATCGTCCGTGAAGGCGTGCACGCCGATGCCCTGCGCCTGCAGATTGCGATAGGCGAACGCCGAGGCGTCGTCGGCGCCCACCACCGTGAAAAACTGGACACTCGCCCCGAGGCCTCGCGCATGCGCCGAGACGACGCCCGCGCCGCCGACGAACGTCTTCGTCTCGATCGGCGTCACGACGATGGTCGGGTCCTCCTGTGACATGCCGAGCGGATCGCAGGTGATGTAATCGTCGATGATGAGGTCGCCGATTACGAGAACACGGATGCCCTCGACCTTCTTGAGCCACGTCCTCAACCCGTCGAGCGTGAAGCCATGGCGCTGCGGATATTCCGACGGCTTCACGATCGTCGAGCGGTTGGTGTCGGCGAATTCCTCGTCGAGCAGCGAGTAGGAGACGAACTGCGTCTCGCCTGAGCCGAAGACGAGCCTCCCGCCATACGAATCGACGACCTTCTGCTCCGGGTTCTCGCGTCCCTCGAACTCGCGGCCCTTGACGACGATCGCCGGCTTCAGCTTGGCGATGAAGCTCGGCGCAGGCTCGTCGAGCAGCACGGCGTACTTGACGAGTGAGAGCTCGCGAATGTTGGCGAGGCGCTCCGGGCCCGGCACGGTCACGCCCGGGGTCGTGTCCATGTTGACGCCGACGAACAGGAAATCGCTGAGCTCGGCGGCGAATTTGAGGAGCCGCATGTGGCCCGGATGCAGGACGTTGAAATTGCCGGAGACGAAGCAGATCCGCTTGTCGCGCCCCACTTCTGAAATGACGCTCTCGTATAGTCCGCTGTCTGCCGTCATGGGTCCTGCTTAAACCGGTTCGGCAAGCCCGCGCTCAGCACGGCTCGCCACATGTTGCGATCGACTGCTCGACAGACGCCACGCGGGGCCGGAATCACGCCCCCCCTCGAGAACTCCACCACGCTATGGCCTCATCGAGGCCAGCGTCAATCGAGCGGGCCGGCGACCAACCGACCTCGACCCCGAGCCGACGCACGTCCGGGATGAGAACCGGCGGATCGTCGGGGCGCATCGGCAGCGCGCCGAGCTTCACGAGCGACCGCGCCTCGAGCCTATCGGCGATCCGCATGACGACGTCGCGGAGCGCCCGCGGCTCGCCACAACCGATGTTGACGGCGCCTCCGACAGGGCTTGCCGCAAGTGCCGCGATGGCATCACCGCAGTCGGCAACGTGCAGGAAATCTCGGACCTGCGTGCCCGCCGTGCAGGGTGCCTCGCGCCTTGCTTGCAGCGCCCGAATGACACTCGAGACGAGGCGCGCGGGCGGCTCGCCCTGGCCGAAGGGATAGAAGATCCGCGCCCACGCGAACGACAGTCCGTGGTTCGCCGCATAGGCCTCGGCCATGCGCATGAGCGCCACCTTGCACACGCCGTACGGGTGGCCGGGCACGAGCGGCGTCACGCCTTCCGCGCAAAACCCATGGCGCCAATCGTACTCGGCGCAGCTGCCGACGCCGACGAAGCGCTTGCCGCCGGTCGACGCGAACGCCTCGATCAGCTCGAGCGACGCCGCGACCCAGCGATAATTGAGGTCCGACGTCCAGAACGCGCCATGCCCCGTGAACCAGGCCGCATGCACGAGAAGCTCGGGCCGCACCGTCGTCATCAGCTCAGCCGCAACCCCCCGTTGCATGAGGTCGGCGAGATGCCATGTAACGCCGGCAAGCGTCAGGTCGGGGTCCGCGGACGTCGCGCCGTGCACATCGTGACCGCGCTTCACCAGCCCTTCGGCGATCCAGCGACCGACGAAGCCGCGCGCGCCCGTGACCAGCACCCGCGTCATGGTACGAAATCCGGGTACGTGCGGTCGCGCTCAGACATGATGCGCGCCGGCGCCTCGGGCCACGCAATCGCGAAGGCCGGATCGTCCCAGCGCACGCCGCGACCTGCCCCCGGCACATAGAAGGCGGAGATGTGATAGGTCACCTCTGCGTTATCGGTGAGCGTCTGGAAGCCGTGCGCGAATCCCTCCGGAATGTAGAGCGCCCGCCCACTCTCGGCCGTGAGGTCCACCGCGAACCACTTGCAATATGTGCGGCTCTCCGTGCGCAGATCGACGATCACATCGCGGACCGACCCCGCCGTACAGCGCACGAGCTTGATCTCGGCGTGCGGCGCCTCCTGGTAGTGCATGCCCCGCAACGTGTGCCGCGTGGCATTGCGCGATACGCTCCACTGCGGAAAGCGCGTCGCCAGTCCCGCGGCCGCGAACTCGCGCTCACAGAACGAGCGCGCGAAGGAGCCGCGCTCATCGGCGATGGGCTCCAACTCGATGACGTAGGCACCCGCGAGCGGCGTCTCCGCGATCTTCACGCGATCACCTCGACCTTCGGCAGCGGTACCACGAACTTGCCGCCCCAGCCGCGGATATGCCCCATGCTCGAGACGATCTCGTCGCGGAGGTTCCACGGCAGGATTAGCAGATAGTCGGGCCTGGCGGAATCGATCGCCTCGGGTGCCTTCACTGGGATGCGTGTCCCCGGCAACAGGCGGCCCTGCTTGGCCGGGCTCCGGTCGACGACGAAATCGATGAAGTCCTGGCGGATGCCGCAGTAGTTGAGCAGTGTGTTGCCCTTGGCTGCGGCGCCATAGCCGACAACGCTCTTGCCCTCGCGCTTCACCTTGATCAGGAACTCGAGGAGGCTGCGTTTCACCTCCTGGACGCGGGCGTCGAAGCCCTCATATCCGGCGACCGACCCAAGCCCCGCGGCCCGCTCACGCTCGATCAGGGCCGGCACGCGAGCGGAGCGCTCAGGCGTCTTCGCCTCGGCATGGCGCGCATAGATGCGCAGCGAGCCACCGTGCGTCGCGATCTCATCGACATCGAACACGGTGAGCCCATGGTGTGCGAAAATCCGCTCCACCGCGATCAGCGACAGGTACGAATAGTGCTCGTGATAGATGGTGTCGAACTGGATGCCCGCGATCAGCTTGGCGAGATGCGGGAACTCCATGGTGACGACGCCTGTGGGCTTCAGCGCGAGCTTCATGCCGGCGACGAAGTCGTTGATGTCGGGCACGTGGGCCAGCACGTTGTTGCCGAGCAGCAGGTCAGCCTTGCGACCATCACGCGCGAGCTCACCCGCAAGCTCGCGACCGAAGAAGCGGACGAGCGTCGGCACGCCCTTCTCCACGGCCGCCTTCGCCGTATTGGCCGTCGGCTCGACGCCAAGCACGGGGATGCCCATCGCCTTGAAATACTGGAGGAGATAGCCGTCGTTGCTGGCGATCTCGATGACCTGCGACTTCGGCCCGAGGCCGAAGCGTTTCGCTGCCATCTCGCAATAGGCCTTGGAGTGCGCGAGCCAGCTCGTCGAGAACGACGAGAAGTAGGCGTAGTCGTCGGTGAAGATCTGGTCCGCCGCCTTGTGCTCGGGCAGCTGCACGAGCAGGCACTTGCCGCATACGTAGACGTTCAGCGCATAGAAGGGCTCCGGGTGGAGCGCGTTCTCAGGCCTGATGAACGAATTCGACGCGGGCGAGGTGCCGAGGTCGCAGAAAGATTGCGCGAGCAGGCCCGAGCAGAAGCGGCAGACGTGTGTGGTCATCAGGGAGCCCCCATAGCCTGAAAGCGCGCGATCTGGTCGAGTGTGACGGCGCGCATGTCCTTCCCATCCCTCTCGGCACGGTGCCAATCGATGATCCAGTCGAGGCCCTGGTCGAGGGGAAGCCGCGGCCGCCAGCCGAGCGCCGCGCGCGCCTTCGAGGCATCGAGCCTCAAGAGATGTGCCTCATGCGGTCCCTGCTGCCCGTCGCGCACCCACGTGGCGCCGTCGCCCCAGCGCGCCGCCATGCGATCGGCGATCTCGCCGACTGGGATCGCGTCATCGGGCGCGGGGCCGAAGTTCCACCCCTCGGCATAGCGCGCCGGCTCGCCGTGAAGCTTCTCGGCAAGCGTAAAGTAGCCGACGAGTGCCTCGAGCACGTGCTGCCAGGGCCTCACCGACTTCGGCTGACGGATGAGTACGGGATTGCCCGACGCGAAGCCCCGGACAAGATCGACGATGAGCCGGTCCTCGGACCAGTCGCCGCCACCGATCACATTGCCGGCGCGCGCGCTCGCCACGCCGACGCCCTTTTCGGCGAGAAACGACTTCCGGTAGGCGGCCGTCACGAGCTCCGCGCAGCCCTTGCTGTTGGAGTACGGGTCATACCCGCCCATGGCCTCATTCTCGCGATAGGGCCACACCCATTCGCGGTTCTCGTAGCACTTGTCGGATGTCACCACGACGACGGCGCGCGCCGGGGAAAGCCGGCGGACGGCATCGAGCAGATGCACAGTCCCCATCACGTTGGTCGCGTAGGTAGCGACGGGATCACGGTAGCTCCGCCGCACCAGCGCCTGCGCCGCCATGTGCAGCACGATCTCCGGCTCGGCGCTCGACACCGCGGCATCGACCGCGGCCGGATCGCGCAAGTCCGCGATGATCGAGGCCATGGTCTCACCGACGCGGGCCACCCGAAAGAGGCTCGGCTCCGTCTCCGGCGCGAGCGAGAAGCCGGTCACCCGCGCCCCGAGCGAGGAGAGCCAGAGCGCCGCCCAGGCTCCCTTGAAGCCGGTGTGCCCCGTCAGCAGGACGCGCTTTCCTTTCCAGAATGCCGGCGTCATTTCCAGACCCGCCAGGGCGCCTTGCCGGTCGTCCAGAGTTCCTCGAGGTAGTTCTTGTCGCGGAGCGTATCGAGCGGGTGCCAGAAGCCCGAATGCTGGAAGGCGGCGAGCTGGCCTTCAGCTGCCAGCCGTTCGAGCGGCTCCCGCTCCCAGGTCGTGCTGTCGGCCACGATGTAGTCGATCACCTTCGGCGAGAGGACGAAGAAACCGCCGTTGATCCAGGAGCCGTCGCCGCGCGGCTTTTCGACGAAGCGACGCACGACGCCGCTGTCGATGTCAGCGGCGCCGAAGCGGCCGGGCGGCTGTGTCGCCGTCATGGTGGCGAGCTTCCCGGAGGCGCGATGGTGCGCGATGAGCTTGGCGATGTCCACGTCGGCGACGCCATCGCCGTAGGTGAAGCAGAACTCGCGCTCGCCCGCAACGTAGCTCTTCACGCGCCTGAGGCGACCGCCCGTCATGCTGTCGTCGCCCGTATTGACGAGCGTCACGCGCCAGGGCTCAGCCTTGGCCTCGTGCACCGTCATCGAGTTCTTCTCCATGTCGAAGGTGACGTCCGACATGTGCAGGAAATAGTTCGCGAAATACTCCTTGATGACGTAGCCCTTGTAGCCGAGGCAGATCACGAAATCATTGGCGCCGAAGGCCGAGTAGATCTTCATGATGTGCCAGAGGATCGGCCGCCCTCCGACCTCCACCATGGGCTTCGGCCGGACCTGCGTTTCCTCGCTGATGCGCGTGCCGAGCCCGCCGGCCAGGATGACGACTTTCACGCGTTTGCCCCCTTGCAGACTTGACCAGCTTCGCAGAACTGTCCGGCACTCCTAGTCCATCGTGTTCCGGCGAACAAGCAGCCCTCCACAGCCTGGAGCGATCTGTGCACCGTTGCTTCGTACGGAGGCGCGAGCGCTGCCTGCCACCGGCACGGTCATATGATTTTTATGCTGATGAACTGCCTACGGACGAGGCAAGTTTCGCCGTCCAGTCCGGGAATAGTGCACCAGACTTGGTCAATCTCAATGGGGGGACCACCGCTGATGGGCGTTTGTTACGATTTGTTGAATCTGTTGTTGTTGACAAGCCTTGGACTCTGGGCAACCAGCTCCCAGTATCCGAGGCCGCGTTCGGCAGTGATGAGCTCGCGAGAATATGCGATAATTGAAGAACATTGGATCGACTGCCAATAGCTCGGCGATTGACGTGCATTGTCGGATGGTGGCATGGTGCGAGGTGAGGACGGGACCGTCAGTCGAGATCTGCGCAGCGACAGGCGGACCGATACCGTGTCGGTCATCCTGCCGAACTACAATCATGCCCGCTACCTCGAGCAGTCGATCTCGGCGGTCCTAAGGCAGACGAGGCCTGCCGAGCAGGTCGTTATCATCGACGACGGCTCAACGGATGGCAGCCTTCAGCTGATCGAGCGTCTCGTTGCCGGCAATCCGACGGTCGAGGTCATCCGGAATGCGCGCCCCTCGGGCGTGGTCAGCGCCATGAACCAGGGGCTCGCGCTCGCGCGCGGTACGCTCGTTGCGATGCTGGCGGCCGACGACATGGTCTTTCCGACCTTCTTCGAACGCTCCACGGCCCTCCTGAACCAGCACCCTGACGCCGCCTTTTCCTGCGCGCTCACCGAGATCTGGGACGAGGACGGCGAGGTGACCGGCTCGCGCCCATTCTTGAGGCCTGCGCTCCGCGAGCGCTACTTCTCACCGGACGCTACCCGCCAGCTGCTGCGCAAGGGCGACAACTACTTCCTCGCCGCCTCGAGCCTCTTCCGTTACTCGAAGATCGCCGAGATGGGCGGGTTCAAGGGCTCCCTCGCCTCGGCCGCGGACGGCTTCCTGCAGCGCCGCATGGCGGTCCGCTGGGGCTTCTGCTTCATTCCGGCGCCCCTCGCTGCCTGGCGGCTGCACGGCGCCAACTATTCCCAGGCCTCGGTGACGAACCCCGAGAGCTTGAACGAGATGCTCGCGCAGATCACACGGCAGATCAATGCCGAGCCGGCCGGGCTCTTTCCGGATGGCTACGCTGAGCTGTTCGAGCGCCGCCTGCGCTTCGGTGCCGGACGCCTCATTGCATCGAGGCTGCCGGCCGATCCGGTCGCGAGCGATCAGATCGCCAAGTGCATCAAGGCCGGCTCGATCGAGCGACGTTGGCTCGCGACGCTCGCGCGCACAGGACGACTGAGTCCGAGGCTCATGATTGCCTGGCTCGCATTGCGCAATCGGCCCTTTTCGCCCTGGTGGACGCTCGCCGAGAGCACCTCCCTTGCCACGGGCCGCCGGCGCGGCAGCTCCAGCCAATAAATCAGTCCCCGCATCCGGAGGCCATGAGAGTTTCGGGGAAAGCCAACCCGGAGGATCATGCCGTCGTGGACAACTCCCCCAACCTTCAACTGCCCTACATCCTTGCGGCGCAGGCCCAGAAGCACGTCACCCACAACGAGGCCGTTCGTGCGCTCGACGCGCTCGTTCATCTGAGCGTGCTCGACCGGAGCCTAGCGACGCCGCCGGCCACGCCCGCGGACGGCGATCGCTACCTCGTCGCCGCGGGCGCGACCGGGGCTTGGTCCGGCGCCTCCGGCAGGATTGCCGCCTACCAGGACGGCGCCTGGGCCTTCCTCACGCCTAAGGAAGGCTTCATCGCCTGGATTGCCGACGAGAATGTCTTGCTTGCCTTCGATGGCGCGACCTGGCAGTCCGCCCTCGGCAGCGGCGCCGACATCACCGCCGATACGCTCGGCATCAATGCTACGGCCGACACGACAAACCGTCTCTCGCTCGCGAGCCCGGCGACGCTCTTCAACCATGAGGGCGCCGGCCATCAGTTGAAGATCAACAAGGCGACCGCCGCCGACACCGCCAGCATCCTCGTGCAGACGGGCTTCACGGGCCGCGCCGAGATCGGCACCGTCGGCGACGATCATCTGCAGGTCAAAGTCAGCGCCGACGGAATGACGTGGCTGACGGCACTCCTCGTCGACAAGACGAGCGGCCAGGTCTGGCTGCCCTACACGGCGACGGGCGTCACCAGCCTCCTCCTCAACGGCATCGAC
>DAORNH010000058.1:10839-17453 GCA_035440865.1 Hyphomicrobiaceae bacterium
AACGGCGATTTCCAGATCAATCAGCGGCTGTTCGCCGGGGGCGCACTCGCTGCCGGAGCCTACGGCTTCGACCGCTGGAAGGGCGGCGCCTCGGGCGCCAGCTGCTCGGTCAGCGGCATGATCGTCACGCTCACGAGCGGCAGCCTAACGCAGGTGATCGAAGTCGCACAGCGCGGCCATGCGACGCTCGCCGCCCAGACCGTCACCGTAAGCGTCGACGCGCTTTCGGGCGGCAATCTCACAGTCACGCTCGGATCACAGACCGGCACCATCACCGCGGGCTCGGGCCGACGGAGCACAACGCTCACACTCGAGGTCGGCGACACCGGTAACATCGCCCTCACGCTCGCGCCCGTCAGTGCTGCTGTGACCTTCTCGCGCGTGCGTGCCGAGCTCGGACGCCACGCGTCGGCCTGGCTCGCGCCGAGCCGCGACATCGAACTGAGCGCCTGCCAGCGCTACTACTGGCGGGTCGGCGGCGTCGCCTTCAATCCGATCGGCATTGGCCGCTTCGCCTCGACGACGCAGGGCGAGGTCTATCTGCAGCTTCCAACCGAGATGCGGACGATCCCGACCGTCTCGACCAACGGCGTCGCGAATTTCTCGTTCAACGGTGTCGTTCTGACCGGCCTCACGTTGCACGCGGGCTTCAACCAGCGGCGCGACTTTGTCGGGCTCCTCTCAACTGTCGGCTCAGCTGCCGGGACACCGGGAGACATGGCGGTCCTCGTCTCGCAACCGGCGCCCGCAGGCATCATCGAATTCTCGGCCGAACTCTGAGCCTCGCCACGACGGCCAATCAGCGCCGCCGCAAAGCGCGCATCTCGCGCTCGATGCGCTCATGGACGGCCGGCAGGAGGGCCTCGGCCGACCGCCCCTCGCTTTCCGCCAGGATGAGTTCGGCGGCGAGCTCCACGCCTCGCGGATGCCAGTGGCTATCGTCCGACGCCCAATACCAGTCAAAATCGATCCCGTAGGGTAGCTTGGAGGTCTTCGGGAAATGGATGATCTTGTGCCCTTCCGCCTCCAGCACGGCGATCCCGGTCGCCAAGAGTTCGTCGGTCGATGGTTGCAGATAGACGATGAGGTCCGATCCGAAGCTTTTCAGGGCCACTGACGCCGCCCTCACGACTGCGATCAACCGGCAGTTGGCCGCGCGGGCGTTCGCGTCGGTGAGCGCCTTTATCACCTCGGGACAGTTTCGCTCGGCGACCTCCTTGCTTGCGGTCGGGTAGCGGACCTGCCCGACGGCCCGTGGTGCGCGCGAGGCCGCCGCCGCGCGCCCGTCGTGAATATTGCGCGCTTCATTGTGGCGGTGCGTCGCCGGCGGCGGCGGCAGGTCGGTCATGCCAAGACGCGCCCGGATGAACTGCCAGCCCGCATTTCGCCTTACAATCTCTTCGAGCATCCAGGGCGATGCGCGGGGGCTGTCCGGCGCGATGACGGCAATCGCCGCCGAGATGGCGCGATAGCCGATGCCGGGTTCCGGGTCGACGCCGATCAACTGCCCCGAGACGTCGAAGCGCGAATAGGCCTGATCACTGTAGAATTCGCCAGCAATGGCCTGCAGCACGACAAAGCGTGGCTGATTGGCCTTGAACTCCGGCTGGTTGAGGAAGCGTGCCAGCCGGTGTGCCGATGACCCGTTGTAGGCCGGGCAGCGCGCCCTGCGCTCGAGAGCCTCCGACAAGGTCTCCGACTGATCGAGGCTCGCGCCGATCACATTCGAATCGCCGAGCGTGACGAAGCAGTACGTCTTGACAGCTGAGTACGCCGCTCGATTGCGATAGCCGAGCTGGTCCGTAAACCAGCGCGTCGTGCGCGGCAGCGTGATGGTCGCGTAGCGGTGGACGTCGCCGTACTCCCACTGCTGCAGTGTGGCATTCGGGAAGAACGCATAGCGCGCGTTGAGGCCATTCTCCGGGATGAGCGCCTCCCACTGCCGGAATGTGAACGCATTTATCGGCAGCGCGAAATACTCGAGCACGATGAAGGACAGGAAGGGCGCGACGAGAGCGACGGCACTCGCAAAGAGCGACCAGAGCCCCTCACTCGAGCGTGCGAGCAGCATCTTCATTTCTCCACCCCCCGCACTTTCGCCGTCGTGCCGAGGTCGAGCTTGAGCGCCGCGATGCCGCCGGTCCCCGGCCAGACCTCGCCCGTCACCCGGGTGCCTCGCCAACGATTGAGCCGCTCCCAGACATAGCGGCGCATCCAGTTCGCCTCCTGCCGCTTCCCCATCGCTCCGACCAGCCGCGCAAGCTCCTTGTCGAGTAACGCTCCCTGCTGCGGGGCCCACAGATAGGAGCCCTCAGCGAACTCGACGATCAGGCTCACCTGGTCGACGCGTCCGCCAGTGTCTCGACTGATGCGCAGGAGTGCGAACGTCGCGCGGCCCTCCCGCGCCGGCGTCGGAAAGGGCGGTCGGAACTGCACGATATCGGCAAACGGCGCGAGGGAGCGGATATCGATCTCGAGCACACCGTCGGGTCGCGTGACGGCCTTGCCGGCAGCCGGACCGAGCTCCGTCAGCGGCGGCAAGGGCGCACCGATGCACACGCGATAGAGGCAGTCCGGCCCGCGCATACTCGACCAGCCATAGAGGCCGAGCGTCAGGGCCGCGATGGCAGTTGTCGTGATCGTTCTCAGCACGCCGCTACCTGCTTGGCCCGGGTCAGAACTGGAAATAGATGAACTGTTGCGAACTCTGCCAGTTGCCGAACACGATGATGGCGGCGGCAGCCGCATAGTACATGGTCCAGCGCGCCGTATCGTTTTGGGCGAGTGACGCAAGCAGCTTGCCGCCCCATTCGGCCCAGGCATCGATGACGAGCAGGATGGCGACGAAGAGCACGCACCACGCGAACGACATGCGCTCGAAGAGCTCGAAGCCCTTCCAGAGCGGCACCTGCCCGATGCTGGCGATCGACTGCAGTACACCGATTGCCTCACCGAACGTGCGCGCCCGGAAGAAGATCCACGCGAAGCAGACGACGTGGAAGGTCGTGAACATGGCGAGGAGCCAGCCGAGCTGTCCGGCGATCGCACCGCGCAGGCCCGGCCCGGCGGTCGCCGCCAGCGGTCGCGGGCGCAGTTTCGCGAGACCGTTCTCGAAAAGGTAGATCACACCGTGCACACCGCCCCAGATGATGAAATTGACAGCGGCGCCGTGCCAGAGCCCCGAGAGCAGGAACACGGCCATGATGTTGAGGGCCCAGCGGTGAGCGCCCACCTGGCTGCCGCCCAAGGGCTTGTAGAGATAGTCGCGGAACCAGCTCGACAGCGAGATATGCCAGCGCGTCCAGAACTCGCGGATCGAGGTCGACCAGTACGGCCGGCGGAAATTCTCCATGAGGTCGATCCCCATGATCCGCGAGACACCCCGTGCGATGTCCGAGTAGCCCGCGAAATCGCAGTAGATCTGGAAAGCGAAGCAGTAGACGCCGAGCGTCGCGGCAAGTGGCCCGTGCTTGCCGGGCTCCGCAAAAACGTGATCGGCAAACAACGCCAAATTGTCGGCGATGCACACCTTCTTGAAGAAGCCGAGCAGGATCAGCTGCGAGCCGACCTGCATGGCCTCGCGCGACACCAATGGCTCGCTGCGCGGTTCGACGAACACCTTGCGAATCTGGGGCAGAAGATTGGTCGAGCGCTCGATTGGACCGGCAACGAGCTGAGGAAAGAACGCCTTGAAGAGCGCGAGCACGATGATGTTGTGCTCGGCAGCCTTGTCGCCGCGATAGACGTCGACGAGGTAGGAGATCGCCTGGAACACGAAGAACGAGATGCCGATCGGCAGCAGGATGCCGAGCGGCGTGATTGTTGCGCCGGGCTTCACGACCGACAGCGCAGAGTTGGCGAGCGAGATCGCGAAATCCGTGTACTTGAAGAACGCGAGCAGCCCGAGCAGCGAGACGATGCCGCCCCACAGGTAGATTTTCCGCCGACCACGGTCGGCCGCGATGCCGATGCCGCACACGTAGCTGATGGCGATCGTAAGCAGAAGCAGCCAGAGATGCTTCGGCACGGCATAGCCGAAGAAGAAGAGGCTCGCTCCGAGCAAAAGGTGCAGGCGGTAGGACTGCGGCGTGACGATGAAAAGGAGGTAGAAAACTGTGAAAAAGATCACGAACTCGAGCGACGTGAAGACCATGACGTGACTTGTGTCTCCCCCTTGCCGCGCGCCGCGCGGAAGCCCCCGGTCAACTCTCACACTCACAATTCAGACCGCAATGCGCAGATCCCGAACTCAGCGCGCCTCAGACAGTACCGGATCGGGCCGAGCGCCCCGCCAACCCTCTCGGAACGCACAATTCCTCGCCGAACTCTCCGTTAGGAGCTGGCAAGACCGGTGTCAACGCAGCTAGCTTGGCAAGGGCGGGCCTGTTGGGCTTCTGCGCAGTTGCGCCAAGGCTGCCCTTCTAAGAGCGGCTTCGCCATTGCCCAGCCGAGCCGCAACCGAAAAATGCACGTTTCCCATGTTGCAACTCAATTCGAAGCGCACTCCACAGCCCATTCCGGGCGGGCGCCTTTCTCCCAGTATTTTCCCCGCTCTGCCGTGATTGCCGCTTTCGACGCGCACGGAAACCAAGTATGAGCGCTCATCCGAGCGGCCGACAAGGCGCTGAACGAGATTGGAGGGTGCCATGGCCAGCAACGACAATTCCTCTCCCGCAACCCCTCCGAAGCCGCCGGGCTACACCTTCCTCGCCTCGGTCATCCACCCGTATGACCCGATCGTGAAGGCCAATATCAATCACCTGACGCGTGGCTATTTCGACGAGCACATCGTCAAGGGCTTCATCGAGCGCATCGAGGGCCACACGCTGGTCACCTATGACGGCCTCATGGAGCTCGCCAACGAGGTGCGCTTCTGCGAGCTGAACAACATCGAGGGCGACTTCGTCGAGCTCGGTGCCTACAAGGGCGGCTGCATCGCCATGATGGCGCTCTGCAACATGCACTACGGCAAGAAGCGGCGCATGTTGCACGCCTTCGACAGCTTCGAAGGCCTGCCGCAGCCGGTCGCGAAAGACCTCGACGCCCACTTCGACGGCATCTTCAAGCTCCGCGACGACCAGAAGCAGGGCAAGCTCCAGTCGATCAACGCCGTCGATGCGGGCGAGGAGTACCTCAACCAGGTCGTCTTCGAGAAGGTGAAGTACCCGCGCGAGTTCGTGAAGATCCACAAGGGCTGGTTCCAGAATACCGTCCCCGTCGCCAAGCACGAGATCGACAAGATCGCCATCCTGCGCCTCGACGGCGATCTCTACGACAGCTACATGGTGCCCCTCGAGCACCTCTTCGACAAGGTCGTGCCCGGCGGTTTCATCATCATCGACGACTGGATCTTCACCGGCTGCCGCGAGGCCATCAAGGACTACTTCGAGCCGCGCGGCGGAATTCCGTATCTCCACCACGTCGACATCACGGTGCGTGTCATCCGCAAGATGTGATGCGGGCGCTGCTGCCGTTGCTCAGGGACGCTCGATCGCCGTCCGGCCGCCGCTCACCCGGCGGCCACGTGCTTGCTGCGCGCGGCCTTGAACCGGGCGAGCCCGTCGGCGCTCCACATGGTTGCGGCATCGTAGAACTCGGCGAATGACGGCACGCCCTCCGGCACGACGACCCATGCGACCTTCGTGCTCGTGAAGATGTGCGCGCCCGGTACGAACGGGTGCGGGGCCTCGAGTGTGCCGACGCGCACAAAATTGATACTCGGGCCGGCTCCCGGATAGTTGCTCCACAGCGCCACGCGGCAACTCGGGCAGCGCCAGATCCTCTGACCCTTGCCGCTGTTCGACGGCGTCAGCACCTGCTCGGGCGCGCCGCTCATGACCTCGACGCGATCCGCCTCGATCATGGCATTGATCGCAAATGCCGAGCCGGTCTCGCGCTGGCACCACGTGCAATGGCAGCAATTGACGAAGATCGGCGCAGCCATGATCCGATACGTCACGGCGCCGCAAGTGCAGCGTCCAGAATGGGCCTCAGCGACCATTTCGAGCCTCCCTCGTCACCCCGTTCCTGTCATGCCGACGTCGCTACCCGAAGCCTCCTGACAGCACGTTGTCAGGAGCCGCCATTGCCTCCTGACCGGATGCTGTCAGGAGGCCTGGCGCATGGTCCTGGTCAGCACCGGAACGACCACCGGTCGATGCTTCCAGGAGATGACCATGTCGACCATCGTTGAACGACTGTACCACGCAGGATCGACCACGGAGACGCAGCGGTCCCGCCGCTCGGTCAGCGCCGCCACGCGCCTTGCCGGAGCATGGCAGCGCTATATCCGCCAGCGCCGGACGGAGCGCGCCCTCGAAGGACTGAGCGAAGCGACGCTCAAGGACATCGGCATCCATCGGAGCGAGATCCGCCGGGTCTCGCGCGATGCAATCGAGGCGAGGGACTGGCGTCACACGCACTGACATCGACTGACAACGGTTTACAGGAGAGACCATCATGATCAATCACATCTCGATCGGCGTCACCGACATCGCCGCCGCCCGCCGCTTCTACGATGCCGCCCTCGGCCCCCTCGGCTATCGCTGCCTCAGCTCCGGCGAGACCTCACTCGGCTACGGGAGGACCGCGCCGGCACTCTGGCTCATCGCCAC
>DAORNH010000059.1:0-2257 GCA_035440865.1 Hyphomicrobiaceae bacterium
GGCGGATCGCACATGCGGCGTTCTCGCCTACGGCGACCTCAAGCGCGTCGAGCTCGCCATGGCGCTCGCCAATGCGCCGCGGCTCCTGCTGATGGACGAGCCGACCGCGGGCATGGCGCCCAAGGAGCGCAGCGCGCTGATGGCGCTCGCGTCCCGCCTCGCGCATGAGCAGGGGACGGCAGTGCTCTTCACCGAGCACGACATGGACGTCGTTTTCGGCCATGCGCGGCACATCATCGTCATGAACGACGGCGCGCTGATTGCGGAAGGCGCGCCCGAGGCGGTGCGGCGGAACCGTACTGTCCGGGCCGTGTACCTCGGCCAGGGCGCGGTCACGGGGCATTGATATGTCGACGACGTCCGCAATCGCCGCCGTGACCCCGGCGCCCGGCCCACCGGAAGCGCCGATACTCGCCGTCAGGAACCTAGAGGCCTGGTATGGCCGCGGGCAGGTGCTGTTCGGCGTCGGGCTCGAGATCGCACCCGGCGAAGCGGTCGTGCTGATCGGGCGGAACGGAGCCGGCAAGTCGACCACCATGCGCGCGATCATGCGCCTCGTGCCGCGCAGCGCAGGCGAAGTGCTGCTCGATGGTGTGCCCGTGCAGCGCCTGCCGACGCACGAGATCGCCCGCGCCGGCATCGGCTATGTGCCGGAGGAGCGTCGCATCTTCACGGAGCTCACGGTCGACGAGAACCTCGAGGTCGGCCGCCTGCCGGCGCGCGAGGGCCACGCCTGGACGCCGGCCGAGCTCTTCGAGCTCTTCCCCAATCTCGGCCGCATGCGCAATCGCCGCGGCGGCGCGATGTCGGGCGGCGAGCAGCAGATGCTGACCATTGCCCGCTCGCTGATGGGCAATCCGCGCTGCCTCCTCCTCGACGAGCCCTCCGAGGGTCTCGCGCCAGTCATCATCGAGGGGATCGCCGAGGCGATCGCTGCGCTCAAGACGCGCGGCGTGGCGCTGCTCCTCTCCGAGCAGAACCTCCACTTCGCGCGCCTCATCGCGAGCCGCGTCTACGTCATCGAGCGGGGCGAGATCCGCTTCAGCGGAACCATTGCCGAGCTCGACGCCAATGCCGCGATCCGCGACCAGTATCTCGCAGTCTGATCGCGCCGGACTCAGCCCTTGCGCATCTCGCCGAGCACATCCTCGAAGGCGGCGATCGCCTGGTCGATGTCCTCGCTGGTATGGGCGAGCGAGATGTAGAGCTTGCCCTCGCCCTTGATCACGCCACGCTCGAGGAGCAGGCGGTTCATGCGCTTGAGCTTGGCGCCGTCCGAGCGGGCGATATCGCGGTAGTTCGAGACCTCGCCCTCCACGAACACGATATCGAACATCGGCGGCTCGCCGACGAGCTGCGCCTTGGTGCCCGTCGACCTGATCACCCGGTTGAGGCCGTCCATCATGCGACGGCCGTTCGCAAAGATCGTCTCATAGGCGCCGGGCTTCTTCAGCACCTCGAGAGTGGCGAGGCCTGCGACCGAGGCGATCGGATTGCCGGAGAGCGTTCCCGTCTGCTGCGTGAAGCCATCGTCGCCGACGGCGCCCTTGTCGAAATGGCGCATGATCTCGTCGCGCCCCGCGACCGCGGCGAGCGGATGGCCGCCGCCGATCACCTTGCCGAGCGCCGCCATGTCAGGATCGACGCCGTAGTACTCCTGCGCGCCACCCCAGGCGAAGCGGAAGCCCGTCACGATCTCGTCGAAGATGAGCGGGATGCCGTGATCGCGCGTCTCGGCGCGCAGCCGCTCGAGGAAGCCCGGCTTCGGCGGCAGCAGGCGCTGGCAGGGCTCGACGATCACGCCCGCGAGCTCATCCTTGTGCTGGCGGATGAGGCTCGCCGCGGCTTCTGGATCGTTGAAGGGGGCGATGATCATTTCGCCGGTGAGCGACTGCGGAATGCCAGGCGAATCCGTTGCGGCCTGCGGGAAGTTTCCCATGTGGCGCGGCGTGACGCTCATCAGGGCCCAATCGCCCATGCCATGGAAACCGCCCTCGAACTTCATGATCTTGTCGCGGCGGCGATAGGCGCGGGCTAGCCGCATCGCGTAGTGCGTCGCCTCGGTGCCGCTCGATGTGTAGCGGAGCTTCTCGGCGCACTTCACGGCGCCCGAGATCATTTCGGCGAGCTCGATCGCGTGCGCGTTGTTGAAGAAGAACGTCGAGCCTCTCGCCACCTGCGCGGCCACCGCCGAGACGACGTCCGGGTGCGCATGACCGACGAGCATCGGGCCGGAGCCGAGCAGGAAATCGACATA
>DAORNH010000059.1:2330-15125 GCA_035440865.1 Hyphomicrobiaceae bacterium
GGTGCCGCCCGCCGGCATCACGCGGCCGGCCTTCAGGCGCAGCTCCTGCTCTCGCCGGGACGGGGCTTCGATGTGAATGTTCGCGCTCATGGGCTCCTCGCTCGACGATCGATCTCGCGCAAGCATGCCACATCTGATCGGGCGACTGAACCGCCGCCGCTACAGGGGAGCAATGCCGAGGTCGGCGAGGCGGGGGAATTCAACCACGCCCAACGAGCATCGCCAAATCAAGAGTTTTCTGCAACGCCGCCGGAGAATCCGGAGTGTGTGTCTGTGCCCGTCAACGAGGTCGTAGAAACCTCAGAATTGTGAGACGTATACAGAATAGCTACATTGAGCCATCCCCTGCGGAAGGTGGTGGTTGTCTCATCCGGCTTCGGCGCTAACTGGCTGTCATCCGCAACCGGCTCGTGATATGGGTTCTTTTGTCAGAAATGGAGGTCGCCATGGCTATTTGGCTCTTCATCGGCATTGTGTTCGCCGCCGTTCTTCTGCTGGCGCTGGTAGCGCTCTGGACTGACCACAATCGCACCACCTCAACGCTCGGCGATCAGAGCGCTGATGCTACCGAGCAAAGACGGCGGGCGGACGTCGTGGCAGCGGATGCCGCGCGAACTGCGGATGCGCGACTGCCACCGCATCAGGGCGGCGGCCTGAGCTTCTGAACGCCCCGCCGAGCATTCACGCTCTCCACCCTGCTCCGTGCACGCGATTGGCAATACCGCGATAGCGGTCTAGTGCAAACAGACTTTCCCGACAGACCGGGCCAATGCTGCGCGTCTACATTCCCCCACCGCGATTGTCGGCGAGCGCCTTCGGGTCGTTGAAGTCCCTCACGCCGGTGCCGCGGAAGAGAATCTGCGCGTTGCGCTCCGCGATCGCCTTGTGCATCGCGAGCATGCGCGGCTCCATGTCCGCGGCCGGCCTCGGCTCGTGCTCGAAGGTCTTGTAGGTGTCGACTCCGCGCACCAGCGTCGCACTGTCGTTGCCATGGAGCTGGCGGACGCGGGTCGGGATGTAGCGGATGGCGATGCCGATGCGCCGGTCGTTGGTCGTGTTGGGCGCTGAGCCGTGGATTATGCGCACGTGATGAAGCGACATCTCGCCTGGGCTGAGCAGCACCTTGACGCCCTTCGCGCCGTCGACATCGACCATGATCTCCTGTCCGCGGGTCAGGAGATTGTCCTTCGCAAAGGTATCGCGGTGCGGGATCTGGTCGAGCATGTGCGTGCCCGGGATCATGTCCATGGCCCCGTTGGCGGCGGTCGCCTCGGTCAGCGCCACCCACGCGGTCACCACGTCAGGTGAGGAGAGGCCCCAATAGGTCGCATCCTGGTGCCAGGACACGAACGAGGGATTGTTCGCCTCCTTGATGAAGAAGTTCGTCGACCAGCAAAGGATGTTCTCGCCGTAGAGGTCCTCGATCGCGTCGACGATCTCGCGCCGCCGCACAAGGTCCGCGAGCCAGGTGAACAGGAGATGCGTTTTGTGGCGGAGGTCGCCGCGCAGCGGACCGCCCGTCTTCGCCTCGTAGGTTTCGAGGGCCGCGCGCAGCTCGCGCGCCTCGCTCTCGGACATGACGCGAACAGGAAAGACGAATCCATCGCGATTGTAGGCTTCGATCTGGGATCGAGTGAGGATCTTGGGCATGTCGGCTCCGCACGTTGCTGCTGGTCTTCAGGCGGCGCTCAGGGCCGGCCTCGTCGATGTCTCTCGCCTCAGGTCGTCCGCGCGCCGCGCCCGAGGCTCGCGCCGAGCACGGCTTCGAGGTTGTTGGCCTTGCGCCGCACGCGGTTCTCGAATTTCTCGACATTGACGACGACGCGGGTGTGCACTCCTTGCGCGATGACTTCGAGATCATCGCGCGCCTCGACGGCGAACGTCACCTCGCGTCCGGCAACGGCCGTCACACGGGCGGTCGCCGTCACGAGGCCGCCGATCGGTGTCGCAGCCGTATGCGAAACGTCGAGGCGCGTCCCGAGCGACTGATGCCCCGGTGGCAGGAGGTGCTCGGCCGCGGCCAGCGCCGCAGCCTCGATGAGATTGATCATGACGGGTGTCGCCAGCACCGCGATCACGCCCGAGCCGACGCGAGCGGCGGTGTGCTCGGCCGCAACGACGATGCGCGCGGTGCCAACGAGACCGACCGTCACCGCATCGAGTTCAAACATGCCTCAGCTTTCCTTTCCAATGTTGCGGCACCGGCGGATTCCTTGCTCAGCGGACCTCGAACAAGTCGGCGACTGCAACCTCGAGGCCGGGAGGATCGAGACGGAGCGCCCCGTCATGAACGATACGTGTCAGAATCGTGAGGTCGTCCTGCCGCTTGTGATGAACGACCGGAGGCCCGTCGGGATCGATGATCAGGTAGTGCTGGATGCTCGGCACGGCGAAATAACCCTTGAGCTTCAAGGACGCGTCGATCCGTCGTGTCGAGGGAGACGACACCTCGACCACGATCGTCGGGTTCGGGACCTCGACTGCATCGTCCGGCAGCTCGGCGCCGCAGTATACGAGCGCATCCGGCTCGTGGGCTGCATCCTCGGCAACCCGCACCGTGGCACCGTCAGGGAGCATATGGCACGGCACACCATTGCGACGGATGGCGTTGAATAGCGCCGTCTGGGCCGCGAACTTCACCTTGCTGTGGCGCGTCCGCTCGGGTGACATCAGATAAGGCACGCCATTGTAGAGTTCCCAACGGCCGTCCTGCCCCTCGGCCCAAGCCAGGAACTCGTCGACAGTCATGCGTCGCTTCACGGCCTGCGTCATGTGGGGAGCCTACACCTGAACGTTCCTCGCGGCATGCGTCACGCTTCGCGGCCCGGCTTCGGCTTCGGCGGCATGTCGGCCTTGGTCATGGTCGCCTCGGGGAATACCCACATGGCGACAATGGCAAAGGCACCGAGGCCCAAGACCAGCCAGAAGAGATGCGCCTGACCGTAGGCCCGCTCCCAGAACGCGAAGCCGACAGCAACAAGAGCCGTCAGGGCGGAAACGATCGCTTTGACGTCGCTGGGCATGAGGAACTCGTTCAGTTCAGAGTTTCTGGATCGAGGACGGAGCCGGTGAGGTACACGCGCGCCCATTCCGGCCGGTCGTTATCGAGCGCGCGGCGCGCGGCCCTATCCCAATCATAAGCGAGTGCGATCAGGTCAGCCGACCAGCGATTGGCGCGGCGCGTCACGATCGCATAGCGCGCGTGCGGTGAGCGGGCGTTGGCGCCCGGGGCGTCTGGCCCATCGGCATAGTTCGGCAAGCCGACGCTGCCCGGATTGACGATCACCGGCCCCGCCGGCAAATGCACGAGCTGCTGAGTGTGGCTGTGGCCGCAGAGCACGAGGCCCGCGCCGACGTGCCCGAGGCGTGCCTTGATCTGCGCGGGCGTCGATAGGTGCATGCGACTGTCTACGCGGTCCTCGAGCAGGAAAGTCTCGTCGCTCGCCGGCGTGCCATGCACCGCGAGGATCGAGCCATGGTCGAACTCGAGTGTCGCCGGAAGTACTCCAAGCGCGGCGCGCTGTTGCGGCAGGAGCTGGTCGTATTCATAGTTCAACGTACGACTGAGCGCGCTCCTCGGCCGCTCGCCCATCCAGCGATCGTGATTGCCCCGCACAGTCGGCAGTCCGAGCGACTGCAGCAACTCGAACGTCTCGCGCGGCCACAGGGGGCTCGCGCAGCAGTCGCCGAGGTTCACCGTGAGATCGGCACTGCGCAGGCGTATGTCATCGAGCACCGCTTCGAGTGCCGGGAGGTTGCCGTGAATGTCGCTGATGACGGCAATTCGCATCGATCGCTACTTCAAGACGCCGCTGACGCAGCAGCTGCTCTGGTGACCAAAGGGCTTCTGATCCTTCAACCGGCAGATCGGCCGCGGAACCGTTGTACTCTGCTTCACATATGTAAAGGCGACACACGCGGCGTTGCTACGGCAAAGTTGCTCGCAGGCATCGATGCCGGCCGACGGGTCCATTTCGACACGCTCGATGTCATTGCCAGAACGGTCGATGTTCACTTCACGCGTGAAGCTGCGAGCACTTTCAGCCAGAGCACCGTCGCATCCCAGCCCCGGGAGCAGCCAGATGCCTACCAGCAT
This sequence comes from Hyphomicrobiaceae bacterium, assembly GCA_035440865.1. Classification (GTDB taxonomy): domain Bacteria; phylum Pseudomonadota; class Alphaproteobacteria; order Rhizobiales; family Hyphomicrobiaceae; genus DAORNH01. The sequence continues at coordinate 6,427 of DAORNH010000059.1, forward strand.
CACTGCCCACGAACGATTGGACCGGTGACGATTCCTCATCGGGCGCCTCTCAATAGTTGCCCATCGGCGCCGCGGCGGCCTCGTCGGGACGCTTCGGCCGGCCGCGCAGGCTCGATTTCAGGTGCGTGTCGTCGTAGCCATTGAGGAGGTGGCCGACGAGCCCGCGATCGAGATCGGACGTTCCGAACAGCCAGTCGGCGATCGGGAAAGTGAGGTTCATGTTCGTCTCCATCATCAGCCGCGCGTTGTGATGGGCGGTGTGATGGCGCCGGAGCGTGTTGACGAACGGGCAGTTCCTGACGAACCAGTTCTCATCAACATGGCAACAGAAGTGCATGAACTCGTAGATCAGGTACATGCCCGTCGTCGTCGACATGAACAGCCAGCCGACGTTCGGCGAGAAGAGCGTGCCGAGGATCATCGCACCCGGGATCGACATCAGAATGAACACGACCAGGGCGTAGGGCGGAAATACGGTGACGCGCCAGTCCTTGTGATCGCGGAAGCGCATCTCATCGTCGGTGAAGAACTGATGGTGATTGAGTGTGTGGCGCTCGTAGACCGCGCGCAGCCCCTTGATCGGAATCGGCCGGTGCATGATGTACTTGTGCGTCGCCCACTCAAAGATGTTCGTGAACAGGAACGTCAGCGGGATGGTGACGAGTTCGAGCCAAGTCGGCGCGGCAAGGTGCTGGAGGTAGATGTAGAACGCCGCCGCGCCCATGACGTAGATGATGACGATATGCAGATGGCCTTCATAGAAGCCCATGATGCGCGAGCGGTACTCCTGACGGAACATCTTTTGCCGTTCGGTGATCATCGATAGCCCTCGTCGCTGCCCTTGAACGCCCACGCGCTCCGGCCAATGCTTGACCAGCCCCATTGGCCGCCACTGCACCGCCGCAACGCCAAACGGCGTAACGATGTGATATATCAGAGTTAGCCGATCGTGGGCATGTCGTCAATGCCGGCACTTGGTGCCGGCGCTGTGGTTGACGGCGCACGTGCGTTGATGCGGTTGGTGCGGCGCGGGAGTGTCGCCGCTCCCGTGCCGCGCGCTCGTCGTGCAACGTGCCTCAGCCCGAGCGATGCTTGTTCGTCGGCTTGAAGCCCGACTTCTCTGCTTTCCTCGGATCGCGCACCCAGACCTCGCGGTTCGGATGCAGGCCGCCGCCCCGCGTCGCCGGCACCGCCATGTGCCGCGCACGCTGCAAGAGGCGCGTATCGGCCATCCCGCAGTTGGGGTGGATGCCGCCGTTGTCCTTCACCGCCTTATCCCAAGCCGCCTTGCGCTTCTTCAGCGTCGCCGGGTTGTCGAGCGCCGGGCAGTTGAGCTCGTTCTTATTGAGATCGGCGACGATCTCGTCGCCGTCCTCGATGAAGGCAATGGGGCCGCCGAGTGCCGCCTCCGGCCCGACGTGGCCGATGACGAGACCGACTGATCCGCCGGAGAAGCGCGCGTCCGTCATGAGGGCGATCGTGATGCCGCGCTCTCGGCAGAGAGCGGTGATTCGCGAGGTCGGGTCGAGGAACTCCGGCATGCCAGGTGCTCCGCTAGGTCCCTCATAGCGCACGACAACGATGTCGTTGTTCTGGAAGCGCTCGGGCGTCTTGTCGAGCGCGTCGAGAAGAGCAGCCTCGTTCTCGAACACGCACGCTCTGCCGCGGAAGACGTTGGCCTGTGTGGTCGTAGCGGCAGGACCATCTCCTGCACACGCCCCTCCGGTCGACAACCCGCCTTCCACGCCGGCAAGTTTCAGGATCGCCGAAAAGTCCGGCGACAGATTGCCGCCAAGCATCCTGAGGCCGCCCGTCGGCTTATATGGCTTGGCGATCGGGTAGATGACTTTGCCGTCGGGCTTGCGGGTTCGGAGGCGCTTCACCTGCTCGGCAAGCGTCTCGCCCGTGCAGGTCATGACATCGCCGTTGAGGAGGCCCGCCTCCAGAAGCTCGCGCACGATCACCTGCACGCCGCCGACCTTGTCGATGTCGACCATCGAGTACTTGCCGTAGGGCCGCGCGTCGGTGAGCACCGGGACGAGGTTCTTCGAGAGGTCGTTGAACTCGGCCGGCGTCATGATCTCCTTCCAGAAATCGGCGTAGCCTGCCGCGCGCGCGATCTCGGGCGCATGCAGTACGACATTGGTCGAGCCGCCGATCGCCATCGAGACGATCATGGCATTGCGCAGCGCATCGCGGCCGACGATGTCGCGCGGCTTGAGGCCCTTCGCCATCAGGTTGGCGAGATGCTTCACGAGCTCGGCCGGGAACTCCTTCAGGCGGCGCGGATCGTCCGACGGCGGCGCCACCATGTGGAGGGGTTGCATGCCGACGACGCCGATGAACGTTTGCATCGTATTGTAGGTGAACATGCCGCCGCAGCTGCCGATGCCGGGACAGGCATTGCAGGCGATGTGGTGGCGGTGCTTCTCGTCCGGGTGCCCGGCCACCTGATAGGCGGTGACGAGGTCGATCGTCTCGCCGGTCTTCGGGTCGTGCCCCGGATGGATCGGCCCGTCCGACATGATGATCGCGGGCTCGTTGTGCTCGAGCAGTGCCGCCAGCGTGCCGACGGGCGGCTTGTCGCAGGCGACGACGGCGATGGTGCCGGCAAGGCCCGTCGCCTCGAGGTGCTCGCACAGCGCATCGTTCGTCACCTCGCGGCCGATGAGCGAGTAGCGCATCTCGCGCGTGCCGTTGCGGATGCCGTCCGATGTCGCGATCGTGTACTCCGGCTGCACCAGGCGGAGCTTCAGCAGGCCTTTGCCTTTGCCGATTTTGGCCTTCAGCGCCTCGTGGATCGCCTCGACCTTGTCGAGCACGCCGATGTAGCACTGGCTGTCGCCCTTGGTGCCGACGACGCCGACGGAGGGCTCATGGATGAGGTCTGGGTCGGTGCCGAGCTCCTTGGCGAGGCCGATGGTCTGGGACGAGCGGCCGGGATGGCGGTCGATCAGGACGATGCGCGAATTCTTCAAGGGGTCTCTCCTACCGCGGGCACGGTTGCCGTTGGACGAAATGTGGGGACGGCCAATGCCGCCGGTCGCGAGCTGAGTACTCTTTCTGTCGGGAATTTTGGCGCGTTGCAAGCACGCGGCGCGCCACTCAGCCCCGCCGAAATTCGGCTCGCTCGCGCCGATGCAATCGCCAACCACCGTGGCTGCTCTGGTGAAATCCGGCGGCACCGGTTAGAGACAGCGCTCGGCACGAGCGAAGCGAGGTTGGAAATGACCAGCACAGGCATGCGCCCCGCGGCTGCCATTCCGCCCCGCGCCGCCATTCCGCTCGAGGCGCGCGCAGTACTGACCATCGGTCTCAAGGCGTTGCGTGCCAACTGGGCCGAGCTCAACCGTGTCTCGGGCCGCGCAGAGTGCGCAGGCGTCATCAAGGCGGACGCCTATGGCCTCGGGCTCGAGGAGATCAGCCGCGCGTTGACGCGCGAGGGCTGTCGCACCTTCTTCACGGCAACCATCGACGAGGCGCGACGCGTGCGCGCGGTGCAACCGGGCGCCGCGATCTACGTTCTCGACGGCCTCTTGCCGGGCGCCGCCCCCTACTATGCCGGGTTCGATCTCCGCCCCTGCCTCTCGAGCCTCGGAGAAGTGCGGGAATGGGCCGCCTTCTGCCGGGCGACCGGACGGCGCCTCAGAGCAGCGGTGCACATCGACACCGGCATGAACCGTCTGGGTCTCCCGGAGGCAGAGGCGCATGAGCTTGCGGGAGATTCGACTCTCTTTGCCGATTTCGAGCTTGCGCTCGTCATGAGCCATCTTGCCTGTGCGGACGAGCCCGCAAATCCCATGAATGCGTGCCAGAAACAGACGTTTGACCGTCTGCGCGCGCTGCTGCCGGCCGCACCGGCGAGCCTCGCCAACTCGGGTGGGACCTTCCTTGCGCCCGACTATCACTATGACCTCGTCAGGCCAGGGATCGCCCTCTACGGCGGCCGCGCGCTCGAAGGCCGCGCCAATCCGATGCAGTGGGTCGTACGCCTTGCGGCACGCATCCTTCAGGTCCGCGATGCGCCTGCCGGCGAGACCGTCGGCTATGGCGCCTCCTATCGGCTCGAGCGCCCCTCGCGCATCGCCACACTTGCCTGCGGCTACGCCGATGGCTTCCTCAGAGCCCTCAGCGCCTCGACAGGGCAGCACGGCCCGGTCGGCTTCATCGGCGCACGCGCCGTCCCCGTGATCGGCCGCGTCTCCATGGACCTCATCACCGTCGACGTGACCGACGTCCCGCCGGGCGAGGCGATCCGCGGCGCCTGGATCGAGGTTCTTGGCCCGCGCACGACGATCGATGATCTCACCGACCGCGCCGGCACCATCGGCTACGAGCTTCTCACGCGACTCGGCCGGCGCGTGCATCGCATCTACGACGATGGCGAGACGAGCTGACGCACTTGGCAAGTCTATCGGAGGAGTACTCTGTCGTCATCGGCGAATTCGATGATGTGCCGATTCTGCTGCTGCTCGCGGATCGCAAAATGAACGACAATCGCTCATACTGGGAAAGCCTCCTTCCCATGAGCTGGATCACGTTGCGATCCGGCTACGCCGCCGATACCTTTCTCCGCGATGCCATCGCCGGGCTGACAGTCGCGATCCTCGCGTTGCCGCTCTCGATTGCGATTGCCATCGGCTCGGGGTCCAAGCCCGAGGCCGGCCTGATCACCTCGGTCGTGGCCGGCTTTCTCATCTCAGCCTTCGGCGGCAGCCGCTATCAGGTCGGCGGACCCGCGGCCGCCTTTATAGTCATTGTCGCCGCCATTACAGAGAAGTTTGGCACGGGCGGGCTGCTCACCGCGACATTCCTCGCCGGCCTCATACTGCTCATCGCCGGCGCCCTGAAGCTCGGCACGCTCGTGCGCTATGTCCCGAATTCGGTGATCCTCGGCTTCACCAGCGGCGTCGGTTGCCTCATTCTGGTGAGCCAGGTGAAGGATTTCTTCGGCCTTGCCGGCAAGATGCCCTCGGAGATGATCGAGAAGCTCGAGGCGCTCTGGGCGGCCAAGGGCAGCGCCCGCCTCGCGCCCGCGCTGATCGGCACTGTGACGCTCGTCCTGATCATCGCGCTGCGCCGCATGGCTCCGCGCTGGCCCGGCATCCTGGTCGCCGTCGTTGCGGGCTCGGCGCTCGTCGCCCTGCTCGGCCTCAACGTCGAGACCGTGAGCGCGATCCCGACCCGCCTCCCCGATCCTCTCCTGCCTGATCTCTCGCGCGCCACCATCGTCGCGGTGCTGCCGACCGCGGCAACGCTCGCCTTCCTCGTTGGTGTCGAATCCCTGTTGTCGGCGGTCGCGGCCGATTCCATCACCGGCACACGTCATCGCTCCAACGCCGAGATCATCGGCCAGGGCCTCGCCAATGTCGCCTCGCCCCTCTTCGGCGGCATGCCGGCGACAGGTGTGATCGCGCGGACCGGCACCAACATCCAGGCCGGTGCCCGCACGCCGGTCGCCGGCATGCTGCACGCCGTGTTCGTGCTTGCCTTCATGCTGCTGCTTGCCCCGCTCGTCGCCTACCTTGCGATGCCGTGCATGGCGGCGGTGCTCGTCAGCGTCGCCTGGCGCCTCGTCGATGTCGCCGGGGTGCGTCACTACCTCACGCGCGCCCCGCTCGATGATCGCATCGTCATGCTGGCGACGTTGCTGCTGACGATCTTCGTCGACCTCAATGTCGCGATCGCCGTCGGCGTCGTTTCCGCCTCGCTGCTGTTCATGCATCGCCTGGCGGTTGCCCAGCTCGAGCACAGGCCAACCTTCGAGGGCACGTTGCTACCCGGCGGCATCCGGCTCGTCGAGATCCGCGGCCCTTTTTTCTACGGCGTTGCAAGCGACCTCGTCGCGCGTGAGCGTGCCCGGGTCGAGTGGTCGCGCGTCCTCATCCTCGACATGACGGCCGTCACCCACATCGACGCCAGCGGCATCGAGGCGCTCGACGAACTCGGCGCGGAGTGTCTGAGACGCGGCGGCCGCCTCATTGTCGCAGGGCTCGGCCGCTTCGAGCGGCGCGCGCTCAACCGCATGGGTGTCGTTCGCGAGCGGCGCATCCTCCTCGCGCGTGACCGCGAGCATGCGCTTGCCGTAGCAAGGCGCAACGTCGACGCTGCGCCTACCGCGACAGCCTGAGCGCTCCGATCCGATCGGCGATCTGGCGGAAGGCGGCCCTTAGCTCGGCGTTGCCCCCGGCAATGAAGAAGTGGCCAGGCGAGGTCGCGCATTGGCGCAGCACCGATTCTGCCTCGGGCGGAGACTGGAAGGCGACAGAATAGATGACGATGTTCTGCGCCTTCATGTTCTGGCAGAGCTGGAGCGCTTGATACGCCGAACTGCCAGGCACACCCTCGCCGGTCGCATTCATATTGCCGTTGTTGTAGCTCGTGTTGAACTCGCCATCGGTCATGAACAGCACCGACTTGATCACCTTGGGGTCCGAGTAGCTCCTCGGCATGCTGGCTGCGGGCCAGACGCCGCTCCACTGGCTCGAGAGCAGATACCATCCCCAGGCCGCGCCGATGTGACCGGCGGTCCAGCCCGAGGCCGAGTACGAATCGATCGTCGCCCGCAGGAGGTTGCGATCATCCGTTAGCGGCAGCAACGTCGCCGCCGGACAGCCGTAGTTCGGATTGCTCGGCGCCGCGGGGTTGGCCATGGCCGCCAGCGGTTGGCTGGACGGCGGAGCTTCGGTGTAAGCGGTGGAGCCGTCTCGCTCGAAGACGCAGCCATCTACGCTGGCCCCGCCGCTGACCGTACTCGCGTAGGGTCCGACGTTGACCGCAGCCGAGTACGGAGCGAGCCCGATCCGGATCGTTCCCGGAGACGGATTCCCCGAGAGGAGCGTATCCACGACCTCGCGTGCCGCCGACTTCAGCGCGTCGATCTTGCCGCTGGAGTTCATCGACCCCGTGACATCGACGACCATGGCAAGCTCGATGCGCTTTGCGATGTAGACGATCGAGGCACTCTTGTCGAAATCGATCGAGGGAATGCCCGCGATCTTGCCGAAGGTCGTCGCAACCGCGGCCTTGACGCTGACGGCCACTACGCCCTTCTGCCGATCGATGTCGATCGTCGGCAGCGACAAGGTAACTCCTTCGCTCGGCTGGCTCTGGATGTGCGCGTTGAGATAGGCCTTCACACGCTGACTGATATCCTCGTCGGAAATGTTGTCGTCGTCGAGCATCTTGCCGCCGGCGAGCGCGGCCGAATCGAGTGCCGCCTCGAGATGGTTTGCGACGCCATAAGTGCGCGCGCCGTCGATCGCGAGCCCGACCGACATCGCAACGAGAAATACACTCGCCGAAAAGATGATCGCGACGCTTCCCTGCTGGGCTCGCCAGAGCTTCGCAATGTTTGCAGGCACCGGCATGACTTCATCCCCACGTCGGCGGCACGAACGCCACTCCACCGCCCTCAGCGGGCGTACATGCCCTCGAGTTCGACGCCTTCCTCACCGATGAAGTTGTCGCGATCCGCATTCATCCAGCTCGCCGGTCTGAGCAGCGGCACCAGAGCCGCGATCAGCAGGCGCTCAGGCAGCAGGATTGCGAACAGCCGCTCGAGCAGAGCGAGAGTGATCCCCCCGTCGACCTTGAGCCGCGCGAGCGTATCGGCCCGCTTGGCGCTCGACACGACTTCGGATGCCAGCAGGAACGAAGGCGCAGTCTCGACCTTGTCGCCGATCTGGCCGAGACGGAGCGCCTTGAAGGCGCCCTGGCACGACGCGACGCACGGCCGATGGGCATCGAGAATGGTCGGAACCGCCCGAAGATAGCGATCGACATCCCCCGCCGGTACGCCGAGCAATCGGATCGCCGCCCAGATCTTTTCGACCGCGGCTAGCGTCACCTGCGAAAGCCCCGGGGTATCCGCTTCGACCGCACGACTGATCAGGATCGTCGCATAATCTTCGACGGAAGCCAGATCGTTGGGCTCGGCATTGCCGACACAATCGACGAGGACCACGAGGCCGGCCCCGACGAGACGCAGAACTTCCCGCTCCATGCGACCACCCTCCGAGACGCGAGCACAGGGTCAGCCGCCAGAGGTAGCAGAGGATTGCTAATCACTTATTATCCTGCGCGGTTTTTATGGGCTTCCGAGTGCAATCGTTAATTTGCGCATGCCCACGGAGTAAATTCAGGAATATGAGCGCCGTATCAGGCACGGCTTGCCGAAGCATCGTCCGCCACCTGGATGACACTGCGTCCGCCCCCGCGCTTCTCGACGACGATCCTGACGCCGATCCGCTCGATCATTGCCGAGACATGCGTGATCACGCCTACGCGCCGGCCTTGCCCCTGCAGCGTCTCGAGCGCATCGATCGCCATGTCGAGCGTCTCACGGTCGAGCGTGCCGAAACCTTCATCTATGAAGAGCGTGTCGACGGACGAGCGGCGGCCGTAGAGGCCGGAGAGCGCCAGTGCCAGCGCGAGCGACACCAGGAATCGCTCCCCGCCGGAGAGAGATCGTATGCCGCGCATCTCGTCCCCCATGTCGCGGTCGACAATCTCGAGGCTCAGCGCAGCCGCACGGCTCCGCTGCAGCCGGTATCTCGGGGTCAGCGCGCCGAGCTCCACGTTCGCGAGCCGGACGAGTTCGTCGAGCGTGACGGCTTGAGCGAAACGGCGGAACTTGCCGCCGTCCCGCTGGCCGATCGCCGAGTTCACCGCCTCCCAGGTCGCAAGGGATTGGCGGG
>DAORNH010000059.1:15135-15837 GCA_035440865.1 Hyphomicrobiaceae bacterium
CCGCCGCGATTTCGGCCTCGATCGCTGTCGCCTTCTCTCTTGCACGCACATCGCGCTCGAGCTCGCCATCGATGCGCCCGATCTCGGCGGCGCTGAGTTCGTGCTCGGCGCTGAGCGTAGCAATCGTCGCCGCGAGGCGGTCGGCTGCGTCGGGTGCCGGCATTGCGCCATCGCCGAGCAAGGCCGCAAGGTCCTGCCGACGCGCGGCGTGACGGCTCCCCGCACTCGCCAGCCGCCGCTCGATCTCGGCGATGCTCTTCCTGAGCGCGATGTGACGCTCCTGCGGCACCTCCAGCAGCTGGCGGGCCCGCACTTCGTCGATTGCCAGCATTGTAACGGCCTTGGTGAGCCCGGCGTGCGCCGTCTCCCGCTCCTTTTCGAGCCGCCGCAGCTCCGCGTCCGCAGCTCTTCGCTGCGCGATGCAATCGGTCTCGCCGCGTTGGCCTTCCGCGAGCCTGCGTCCGGACGTCTCGGCCAACCGGCGCGCATCACGCGCCGCTGCCTCGTGACGTTGACGGTGTGTGACTGTTTCTTCCCCGCCGAGCAGCGCCGCCCGCTCGGATCGGACGCTGGAGTGCTGCCTGGCCTGCTCACTCTCCTCCGCAGCAAGCTTTTCCTCATCTCCCCTCGCCGATTCCGCCTTGAGGCTCGCGGCCAGCAGCAGGCCCTGGTGGTCCACCAGCAGCAGCCGGGCGCCGGGGG
>DAORNH010000059.1:15847-17123 GCA_035440865.1 Hyphomicrobiaceae bacterium
CGTATCGCTGCGCTCGAATTCGGCAGCCAGCGTTTCGAGCCGGGCCATCATGCCCCGCGGGTCGCGTTCCGCGTCCTCGCACGTGAGCCCCGCTGCCGTGAGATACGGCTTCAGCTCCGCGACGATTGCCGTCGACCGGCCGAGCCGCGCGTCGCGCGCCGCCTCCTCCCGGGCCTGCCGCTCCCGCGCTTCACCGATGAGCTGCCTGTCCTCTTCCGCCGCCAGGCGCAGGCGCGCCAGATCCGTCTCGATGAGGCTCAGCTGCCTTTCGAGGCGATCGATCTCGGCCAGCAACGCCTCGCCGGTAGCGAGCTTGTCGCGGATCGCCGCGCGCTCGCAGTTGGCCGCAACCGAAATCCGTTGAAGGTCGGCCTCACGGAGCCCTTCAATGCCCGTCGCCAGGCCGACGTCGAGCGACACCCGCCGCGCCGTCTCGACGAGTTCACCCAAGCACTCGGCCAGCTCGACATCGAGACTGTGCTGCCGGGCGCGCTCCCGCGCCTCCGTTTCGGACGCCGCCCGCATGTCCGCTCGAGCCGACGCCTCCTCTCGAAATGCACGGCTGACCTCCGCCTCCAGCACCTTGATCGATTTGTCGAGAGCAGTCCGTGCCGTGCGGATCTCGCGTGCCAGCGCCGCCGTCGCGTCATGAGCCTCGCCGGCCGGATGCTCCGTGCTTCCGCAGACCGGACAAGGCTCGCCCTGGAGCAGACGGCTGCGCAGCGCCGCCGCCTGCGCCGAGGCGGCCGCCTCGGCGAGATCGACCAGCCGCTGTCCGCGGTCGCGCTCGCTGATCAGCTGCTCGAGGTTGCCCTCAGCCGTCTTCAGGCGCTGCGCTGCCTCGCTCGATGCGAGCTTCGCCCTCCGGCCGCTTGCCGATGCTTCCGCGGCGGCGTCCCGCGCCTCGCGGGATCGCTTCAGGAGATCGAGAGACGAGCGCGCGGTGCTCGCCAGCAGTTCAAGCTGCTCACCGCGATCGCGAAGCTCGCCAAAGCGGATCACCTCGTTCGCCGTCCGCCGGGTGGCGATCCTGGCCTTGAGCGCTTCGCGCTCTCGCTCCCGGCTCGCGATCAGATCGTCGCTGGAGCGAATGCGTGTCTCGAGCTCGGCGATCTCCTTCAACCGACGTGCGGTCTCGGACAACGCGGCGGCGGTTTCGGATCTCAGCACGGCGAGATCCGCAGCCCGCCGCCGGACGATCTCGATATGCCGCGCAATTGCCGCATGCGCCGCGCGCTGTGTGCGTGCGCGTTCGTTCTCCTCCGAGGCGTTACGT
>DAORNH010000059.1:17189-17449 GCA_035440865.1 Hyphomicrobiaceae bacterium
AAGCCGGCGAGCTCGGCCGCCGCCGCCGCGACGCGCATGTCGAGCCGGCTTGCATCCGCCCACTGCGGCTCGAAGCGGGCCACGTCCGCCTCGCATGCAGTACGCCGCCTCTCGGCTTCCTCGGACTGCGCGCGCGCCTCGTCGAGCGCGAGCCTGGCCGCCTCGAATTGCTCGGTGACGCGGGCCAGCGCAACATCTGCCCGCTCGACATCCCGGCGCAAGCGGTCGGCATCGGCGAGCAGCGCCCGCACCGGCTCCAC
>DAORNH010000060.1:0-2794 GCA_035440865.1 Hyphomicrobiaceae bacterium
ATGCGCTCCTCGAGTTCGCGATAGGCCTGCTCGGTCAACGATTCCGCCCGCTCTCCGGGGCTGCGCTCGACGGTTGCCTCGCTCATTTTGGTGCCTCAAGAGAGAGTTTCGAAGAGGCGCTGCTGAAGCCTCATCCGCGGCACCAGCGACGAGATCAGGAGGTGCTCGGAAAGCGTGTGGGCGCCATTGCCGTCGACGCCGAGGCCATCGAGCGTCGCGACCTTGTGGGCCGTGAAATTTCCGTCGCTGCCGCCGCCCGTCGAGAGATCGTCGAGCGTGAAGCCCAGCTCGTTCGCGAGGCGCCGCGCATGCTCGAACAGGGAGGCCACCGCATTGCTCTTCTCGTAGGGCGGCCGGTTGAGCCCGCCCGTGATCGTGAGACGCACATCGGGATCATAAGGCTTCAGCGACTTCAGACGGCGATCCATCATCTCGGCATCCTCGACGCGCGAGACGCGCATGTCGATCGCCGCCGTGCAGTGCTCCGGCACCACGTTGTCGGCCGTGCCGCCCTTGATCTGGCCGACGTTAAGGGTGACGCCGGTCGCATAATTGGTCATGGCCTGGATGTCGACGATCTGACGCGCGATCTCGAGGATGGCACTGCGCCCCTCGGCGTGTTTGCTGCCCGAATGCGCGGGCCGGCCGCGCGCGTGCATCTCGTAGCGCGCGACGCCTTTGCGGCCCGTCACGACCTTGCCGCCGTCGCGCGCCGGTTCGGTAACGAGCACGTAGCGCGCGCGGTCGGCCTCTGCTTCGATCAGCGCCCGCGACGTCGGGCTGCCGACCTCCTCATCCGAGACGATCAGGACGCGGATCGGCAGCGGCGTCGTGCGCCCGGCGCGGACGATCTCCCGGTAGGCCGCGAGTGCGATGTAGGCGCCGCCCTTCATGTCGTAGATGCCGGGGCCGAAGGCCTTGTCGCCCTCGACGCGGAACGGCAGGTCGGCGGCGAGCGTGCCCTTGGGATGCACGGTGTCGAGATGGCAGAGGACGAGCACGCCGTCGCCTCGTCCCCACGGCGACGTCACGAGGAGGTGGTCGCCGCGCCCGTCCCGGCCCGCGATGCGCTGCACCTCGGCGCCGGCCTCGCGCCATTCGTGCTCCGCCGCGTCCATGACGCGGTTGACGCCTGCGACATCCGCCGTCTGGCTTTCGATCTCGACCCAGCGCCGGATACCGGCGAGGATCTCCTCGGCACCGACCTCTGCTCTCGCTGACTTAGCCATCCTGATCCTCCCTTACGATCCCGCTTTGCTGCTGTCCCGGCCCGGCGCCCCGACTTTCGGGACCGCGAGTTGCCGCTCCCGCATGGCGATGAAGACCGCGGCGCCGACAATGAGTATGGCCCCGATCCAGGTGGTGCGGCCAGGAACCTCACTGAAAAAGAGATAACCCCAGGCGGCCGCATAGAGGAGCCGCACATAGTCGAAGGGCATGACAATCGCGGCATCGGCCGTCTTCAGCGCGAAGATGTAGGCATAGTTGCCGATCGCGGCGATCGCCCCCATGCCGACGAGGATGAGGAGCGTCCACGGGTCGGGCGTCACCCAGACCGGGACCGCGCCGACGAGCGCGAAGGGGATGATCAGCAGCGGCTGATAGAACGAGATCGTCAGCGTCGAATCGTACTTCGAGAGTTCCTTCGCCATCAGCAGCGAGACCGCCCACAGGAAGCTCGAGAACACCGCGAGGAAGGCCGCAAGCGAGACGACGCCTGCACCAGGTCGCAGGATGATCAGCACGCCGAGAAAGCCCGTCGCCAGCGCGATGATCCGCCGGAGCCCGATCACCTCGCGGAACCAGATCGTCGCGCCCAGCGTGACGAACAGCCCCGTCGTGAAGCTCAGCGCACCCGAATCGGCGAGCGGCAACTGGCCAAGCGCATAGTACCACGTGGACATGGAGAGCACGCCGATCGCGCCGCGCAGCAGTTGGAGCCCGGGCCGGTTGGTCCGCCACGGCAGATCGGCGGACCGGAGCACGATCGGCAGCGTAAACATCAGCGTGAAGGTGGCGCGCAGGAGCACGATGACCATCGTCGGCACCTTCTCGCTGACCACCCGCACGCCGAGATGCAGCAGCGACGACGAGACGCCGGCAAGCAGCATTGCGAGAATTGCGGCAACGACCGCCTTTTGGGCTGTAGTGCGCGGCTCGGAGGGCGCACGCCCCAGCGGACCGTCACTCATGCCGGTGCTGTGGGCGAGTACAGTGCGCCATCCACTGGCGCATCGGAATCGCAGTCGAGCTGCACACGGTTGCCGACAAGTCGCGCGCGGCCTGTCGCAACGTGCGCCAGCGCCTGCGGATAGAGCCGATGCTCGACAACCAGGATGCGGTCCGCCAGCGTCTCGGCCGTATCGCCTTCGATCACAGGGACAGCGGCCTGCGCGACGATCGGACCACCATCGAGCTCGGCCGTCACGAAATGCACGGTGCAGCCGGAAATGCGCACGCCGGCTTCGAGCGCCTGCTGGTGCGGTTTCAGACCCTTGAAGGAGGGGAGCAGCGAAGGGTGAATGTTGAGCTGCCGGCCCGCCCAACGCTGCACGAAAGAGTCGGACTGGATGCGCATGAAGCCGGCGTGCGCCACGAGTTCGGTCCTCGCCGCGAGCAGCGCCGCCTCGACGGCCCCGTCGAAGGCCTCGCGCGAGGCGTACGCCCTGTGATCGACGCAGGCCGTCGGCACGCCTTCCCCGCGCGCCCAGGCGAGACCCGGCGCGCTCTCCTTGTTCGAGACGACGAGGACGATCTCGAAGACGACATCGGCGGACTTTCCGAGTATGATGAT
>DAORNH010000060.1:2869-5403 GCA_035440865.1 Hyphomicrobiaceae bacterium
GTCACTTCAGAAACTCCGGCGAGACAACGGTCGGCAGGAACAGCGAGAGCGTCGGCCACACGATGACGAGCACAAGGACGATGAACATCGGGATCAGCATGATCATGGTATCGCGTATGGCATCGCGTATGCGCATTCCGGCGACGGAGCAGGCGATCATCAGACAGAGACCATAGGGCGGCGTCACGAGACCGAAGGCCAGCGAGACGATGCCGATCATGGCGAAGTGCACGGGGTGCATGCCGACGGTCTTGGTGAGCGGCTCGAGAATGGTGCCGACGATGATGATCGCCGGGATGGCGTCGAGGAAGCAGCCGACGACGAGGAACACGCCGGCAATGAAGAAGCCGGTCGCAATCGCACCCATCTGCCAGGATGAAACCCCCGAGAGGATCGCTTTCGGAATTTGGTAGTAGGAGAGGAGCCAGCCGAAGAGGCTTGCCGTGCCGACGCAGAAGAGCGCGATGCCGCAGAGCTTTCCCGTGTCTGCAAGCGCCTGATAGAGCCCCCTCATGTCCATCTCGCGATAGACGGCGAGCGAGAGGATCGCGGCATAGATGACGGCAATGCAGCCGGCCTCCGTCGCCGTGAAGAAGCCCTTGCCGCCGATGATGATGATCGGCGTCATGAGCGCCGGGATCGCATACCAGAGCGCGCATCTGAGATCGATCCATGAGGCCTTGGGGTAGGTCGGGTAGCCCCGTCTCACGGCATAGGCGTGCACGGTCGCCATCTGCACGACGCCGATCAGCAGGCCCGGTAGGATGCCGGCGAGGAACAGCGCGCCGATCGAGACGTTCAGGATGCCGCCCCACACGATCATCAGGATCGACGGCGGGATGATCACGGCGAGCACGGCCGAGACCGCCGTGATGGCGACGGAGAAGCTGTCGTCGTAGCCCTCGCGACGCTGCGCCTCGATGAAGATCTTCGACTGGCTCGCAGCATCCGCCGTGGACGACCCCGATATGCCGGCGAAGATGATCGAGAGCACCACGTTGATCTGCGCGAGCCCGCCCGGGAAGTGCCCGACCATGGTGCGCGAGAGCTTCATCAGGCGGTCGGTGGTGCCGCCGATGTTCATGAGGTTCGCCGTCAGCAGAAAGAACGGCACCGCGAGCAGGATGAACGAGTTGTAGGCGTTGAAGGTCTCCTGGGCGACCGACATGATGCCGAGACGCGGCTCGATCAGCAGGATCGGCACGCACGCGAGACCGAGCGCGAAGGCGACGGGCACACGCATGAACAGCAGGAAGAAGAAGAGCCCGAAGAGGATGAGCGCCGCAACTCCCGGCGAGAGCACCTGGCCGGTCATGCGCGCCTCCCGAGGACGATCGTGAGCTCGTCCCAGAACTGCTCGCCGAGGAACAGAACCCACGTCGCGCCCGCGACCGGCCAGGCCACATGGATGAGCCAGAGCGGCAGCTCGGCCAGCTCCGAGATTCGGTTCCAGGCGAAGGCCGTGAACTGGTAGCCGCCCCACACGAAGGCGAGCGCGAAAACGAGGACGCCGAGCTTGGCGATGATCTTCACGAGGGCCTCGCCGCGTCGCGACAGCCTCGGCCAGAGGTCGACCTCGAAGTGCTGGCTCTCGCGCACACCGACCATGGCGCCGATCATGATCGTCCACACGAACAGGAAGCGCGCCATCTCCTCGGTCCAGATAAAGTGCGGCAGCCACGAGACGTAACGCGAGACGACCTGCAGCGTGACCGGGAGCACGAGCACCGCGACCCCGATGACCAGAAAGAAGTCCAGCAAGCGCGCATAGAGTGCCGTGGCCTTCCGCCAGAGCGAGCGTGCGGCAGTCGGTTCAGTGGTCTCGGTCATGGGGCCTCAAGCTGAGAGAAAGCGGTCGCAGTGCTCGACAATGGCATCGAGCCGGTCGTGATGCACCCAATGACCCGCACCGGAGATCGAAGTGAACTCGGCCCGGGCGAGATGCTGGGCGCGACCATCGGTCAGCGGGTTCGAGGCCTCGCTTTCCGACCCGTAAATGCAGAGCAGCGGGCACGCGATGGCACGCCAGAGTGATTCGACCTCGGCGCGCGGGATGTCATAGGGCGGCCAGACGTGGAGGTAGGGATCGAACTTCCATGTCCAGGAGCCGTCCTCGTTTTGCTGCAGGCTGTTCCGCGTCAGATGCAGCGCCTGCTCCTCACTTAGCCGACGGTTCGCCTCCCGCATGCGCGCGGCGGCGTCCTCGATCGTCGGATAGCGCCGCGGCACGCGCCCGGCGAGTGCCCGTGTCTTCTCGACCCATTTTCCGAGCCGCTCGGTCGCGGGCTTGCTCTCGGCGGCGGCGATCATGCGCGGCGAGAGGCCGAGGCCCTCGATCAGCAGCATGCGCGTCACCTGCTCGGGGAAGGTCGCGGCATAGCGCGTCGAGATCATGCCGCCGAGCGAGTGGGCGACGATCGGCACCGGCGCGAGCTTCAACTGGTGGACGAGCTGGGCGAGATCGTAGAGGTAGCCCTGCATCGTATAGCTTCCATCGCTGGTCCACTGGCTGTCGCCGTGGCCCCGCAGGTCAG
>DAORNH010000060.1:5413-5653 GCA_035440865.1 Hyphomicrobiaceae bacterium
CGATGACGCGGAAGCGCTGCGCCAGATGCGGGGCGAGCCAGTCCCACGTATGGCAGTTGTCGCGCCCGCCGTGCACGAGCACGATCGGCGGCGCGGAGGGCTTCCCCCAATCGAGGTAGTGAAGCTTCAGGCGCTGCGAGACGAGCGTCCGCGAGATCGGGCCGGGGACGGCGGAGGACTGGAGTGGCATGGGGGCGGGCGTTCTCGGTTGGCTGGAGCCGCATAGCTCGCACAGCTCCG
>DAORNH010000060.1:5797-8236 GCA_035440865.1 Hyphomicrobiaceae bacterium
CAACACACATCGACACTTCCGCCCGCAGATATCGGCTCGCCGTCGCGAGATCAGACCCCTTTCGCTTCCCGCCTACCTCGCCTATGAGCGCCGGGTCGTCTCCCAAGGGCCCCCGCATGATCCGTCTCGACAGCATCAGCAAGCAGAACGGCCACCAGATCCTCTTCATCGAGGCCTCGGCCGCGCTCAACAAGGGCGACAAGATCGGCCTCGTCGGCCCGAACGGTGCCGGCAAGACGACGCTCTTCCGCATGATCACCGGCGAGGAGCAGCCGGACGAAGGCCAGGTGTCTGTCGATCGCGGCATCACGATCGGCTATTTCAGCCAGGACGTCGGCGAAATGGCGGGCCGCAGCGCCGTCGCCGAGGTGATGGAAGGCGCAGGCCCGGTCGCCGCCGTCGCGGCTGAACTCAAATCGCTCGAGGCCGCCATGGCCGATCCCGATCGCGCCGGCGACATGGACGAGATCGTCGAAGCATACGGCGTCGCGCAGGCTCGCTTCGAGGAGATGGACGGCTACGCACTCGATGCCCGCGCCCGCGAGGTGCTCGCCGGCCTCGGCTTCTCGCAGGAGATGATGGAGGGCGATGTTGCCACGCTCTCGGGCGGCTGGAAGATGCGCGTCGCGCTTGCCCGCATTCTCTTGATGCGCCCCGACGCCATGCTGCTCGACGAGCCCTCGAACCACCTCGACATCGAAAGCCTCATCTGGCTCGAGACCTTTCTCAAGGGCTACGAGGGCATGCTGTTCCTCACCTCGCACGACCGCGCCTTCATGAACCGTATCGTCACGCGCATCATCGAGATCGATGGCGGCACGCTCACGAGCTACACGGGCGACTACGACTTTTACGAGGGGCAGAGAAAGCTCGCCGAGGCGCAACAGCAGGCGCAGTTCGAGCGCCAGCAGGCGATGCTGGCGAAGGAGATCAAGTTCATCGAGCGTTTCAAGGCGCGCGCCTCGCATGCAGCCCAGGTGCAGAGCCGCGTGAAGAAGCTCGACAAGATCGAGAAGGTGGAGCCGCCACGCCGGCGCGCGACGGTCGCCTTCCGCTTTCAGCCGCCGCCGCGCTCGGGCGAGGACGTGGTGAGCCTGAAGAAAGTCGGCAAGAGCTACGGCAGCCGCGTCATCTACGACGGCCTCGATTTCCACGTGCGGCGCCGCGAGCGCTGGTGCGTGATGGGCGTCAACGGCGCCGGAAAGTCGACGCTGCTGAAGCTCGTCGCCGGCGCGGCGACACCGGACGCAGGCGCCGTGACGGTCGGCGCGAGCGTGAAGATGGGCTACTTCGCGCAGCACGCGATGGACCTCCTCGACGGCGAGGAGACCGTGTTCCGCTCGCTCGAGCAGAAATTTCCGCAGGCCGGGCATGGCGCCCTGCGCACGCTCGCCGGCTGCTTCGGCTTCTCGGGCGATGATGTCGAGAAGCGCTGCCGCGTGCTCTCGGGCGGCGAGAAGGCGCGCCTCGTCATGGCCGAGATGCTGTTCGATCCGCCGAACTTCCTCGTGCTCGACGAGCCGACCAACCACCTCGACGTCGCGACCAAGGCGATGCTCATCACGGCGCTTGCCGACTACGAGGGGACGATGCTGTTCGTCTCCCACGATCGCCACTTCCTCGCAGCTCTCTCGAACCGGGTGCTCGAGCTCACACCCGAGGGCGTCCACACCTATGGCGGCGGCTATACAGAGTATGTCGCGCGCACGGGCCAGGAAGCTCCGGGTCTCAGGGGATGAGAGCCGATCAGGCGATGGCGCCTGTTGCCGCTGGCATCGCGGGCGGCGCTTCACCGTCGGGAACGAAGAAGCGGAAGCCCGCGGCGCGGTAGGGCGAGCCCTCGGGCACCGTGTCGCCGGCGATGGCGACGAGCTTCGGCAGCTCGGCCGCCGCGTGTGCGGGTGACAGCTTCTTCCCGAGAATCATGTCGAGATAGATGAACTCGAGCATGGCGCTCTGCCCCCAGTCGACGCTGGTCGTGTAGCCCGAGACCGGGAATGGCGGCTTCGCCAACACGCCGGTCGCGTCCTGCGCGATGAGGCAGCAGGAGAAGTGCAGGAGCTCGATCGTCTCGGCATACTCGAGCGTGCCGATCACCTTGCGCGTATCGATGATCTCGCCGCCGACCGCGAGACCCTCCGCCTCGCCGTGGCTGGTGATCACGAGCACGACGGGCTCCGGAATGAAAAGCAGCTCGCGGCACCAGTGGATGAGGCTCGCCTCGTTCTGGAAGTAGCGATGGCGCACCTCGACGTCGGGTACCCGCGCGAACACCTCGCGCAGCATGTTGCCGAAGGCGAACTCGTCGTCGCGGAGCGAGCGCTGCCAGTGGGCCTCCAGCACCACGAGCCAGGTGAGGCGGGGCCGCGCGGCCATGCGCTCGCCGATCCAGGGCTGCCAGGCCGCCTCCGCGTCCGATGGGCTCGCCGCGTCGAAACC
>DAORNH010000060.1:8267-8963 GCA_035440865.1 Hyphomicrobiaceae bacterium
ATCGTCGAGCTTGAACCAGCCGTGCCCGCGCGCCTTCTGTTCGACGTAGCGGAACGTGAGCTTGTCGCCCTCGACGATCCCTTCGATCATCGCCGGACCGCCGACATCGTAGAAGCCGACGACGCGGCCCGCCTGCTCGATGAGACGGAGCGGGCCGAAGGAACTCTTCCAGAGGCCGTCGAAGCCGCGCGAGCCCTCCCAGGGGAGGCGCGGGCCTTCGCCATCAATCGCATAGGTGCCGGCGAAGCGGCCATACCGCTCGAGCCTGAAGATGCCGCGGCCCGCCTCGTCCGGCTCCTTGTACTCGAAGGTGAGCTCTTTGCCGGAGACCCGCCCCTCGATCCGGCAGAGCTGCTCGCCCTGGAGATACGTGCCGGTGACGCGGTCGCCGGTCTGGTCGAGCGTCATCGGACCGAACGTGGTCCACCAGCGCCCCTGAAACGTTGTCATGCCGAGCCCCCGACGATCCGCGACGAACCCGCCCTATCTGGGAAGCCCGAAGGCCTGTCGCCACCGGCCTGCTCACATTTTTCGTGATCCAATACGGCCCTCAGGAGGAGAAACAGAGTTGCGGCGTTGAGAAGATGCCAGAGCGCGTGCGTGCCGTAGCGCCAACTCGCGCATAGCGACATGTCTGCCGATCGCATGACCATCGAGAGGGCGAACACACCTGCCGCCGCCAGCATCGATCGCGCG
>DAORNH010000060.1:8975-10030 GCA_035440865.1 Hyphomicrobiaceae bacterium
AGCACGCCGCCAATGGCAATGAGCGCAATCCAGGCTGGGAGATAGCCGACGGTGCCGTTGAGGCAGCGCCCGCGGGCATGCGCGACGATGGACAGCGGCCCGCGACAAGGGAGCCGCTCCATGAGTGGCATGGATGCGGCGAACACGACGAGGATTGCGGCGACCGCGATCCATCCGAAACCGAGGAACAGGCGCAGGGCCACGGCGAGGTAGACGAGCATGAAGATCGTGATCGGAATGACGTCGGCGAGCTTGGCGATGCGCGTCGCGAAGGTATGGAAGAGGAAGCTGCCGATGCCGATCACGACGACCAGCGCGCCGAGCGCCATGGGCAGCCAGCGGACACGCGCCGCGACCGGCAGAGCGCTGGCCGAGAGGATCGCCGCGCCACCGACGGCGATGAACGCGACATTGGTCAGCGCATTCACGGGTTCGGCCCAGAACGCCGGATCGAGGCCGCGCTCGCAGTAGTCGAATATTCGCTCGAGGAGTGCCATGGTCGGCTCGGATCGGGGGCCGCGGTTCGATTCGGACGATGCGGCAGGGAATGAGGGGTGGCAAGGCATGGCGCGAGCAACGACCGCAGAGCCGATGACGGCCCGTGACCGGCAAGGCATCCTGGGCCTCGTTGCCTTTGCCGCTCTGGTCGCCGGTATTCTGTATGTCGTCCCGCCGATCGCGCAACGCCAGGACTATCACCAGTTCGCCGACATGCGCACCTGCCTCGGCATCGCCAACGGCTACAACGTGCTCTCGAACCTGCCGTTCACCGTGATCGGCCTCCTCGGCATGGCAGCACTCGGCCGCCCCGGCCAGCTCGCCGTCGATCGCGGCCTCGGCTATGCGTACTGGGTGTTCTTCATCGGGCTCACCCTCACCGGTCCCGGCTCGATCTACTACCACCTCTGGCCGAGCAACCCGACGCTCGTATGGGACCGGCTGCCGATCGCGGTCGCTTTCATGGGGCTCTATGCGGCGGTGATCGGCGAGCGCATCTCGGAGCTCGCCGGCAAACTGCTGCTCCCTTTCCTCGTCGCCGCCGGCATCTGGAGCGT
>DAORNH010000060.1:10156-10488 GCA_035440865.1 Hyphomicrobiaceae bacterium
CATCACGGCGATCGGCTTCTATGTCGTCGCCAAGGCGCTCGAGGAGCTGGACCGGCCCATCTACGCGCTCGGCACCCTTGTCAGCGGCCATACCCTCAAGCACCTCGCCGCGGCCCTTGGCGCCTTCGTGGTTTATCGTATGCTGGTGCTGAGACAGCCGATCGCCGCACCGCGCGCCTGACCGCGGGCCGGCCTGGAGGACGCCATGCAGGATACGCCGTCGCAGATGAAGGGCCGGACCGCGAGCAGCAACGGCGCCAATGAACCGGCCGCCGACCCCGTTCCGGCGCTGATCACGCGCGCTCGCGCCGCCATGGCGACGTTTGCCGGCG
>DAORNH010000060.1:10575-12015 GCA_035440865.1 Hyphomicrobiaceae bacterium
CGCCGTCGAGGTGACAGGGATCGGCCGCGCCGACAGCAAGGTGATCAAGAACCAGAGGAAGACATTCGGCACGCTGCGCGATCTGCTCCGCGCAAAGTCGACCGGCATCATCGAGGAGCTCCCCGAGAAGGGCATCGTCAAGTGGGCGAAGCCGGTGGGCGTCGTCGCCGCGATCACGCCTTCGACCAATCCGCAGGCGACGCCGGTCAACAAGGCCATGATGGCCGTGAAGGGGGGCAACGCCATCATCATCGCGCCGCCGCCCTCGGCCTGGGCCGCGAGCGAGCCGGCCGTCGCCCTCATGCGCGCCGAGCTCAAGAAGATCGGCCTACCCGAGGACCTCGTGCAGATCCTGCCCAATCCGGTGACGCGCGAGGCGACCACCCGGCTCATGTCGCTTTCGGATCTTGTCGTCGCGACCGGCAGCCAGGCGAACGTGAAGGCCGCCTACTCGTCGGGGAAGCCCGCCCTCGGCGTCGGCCTCGGCAACGCGCCGGTGATCATCGACACGACGGCCGATCTCGCCGACGCGGCGAAGAAGATCATGCTCTCGAAGACCTTCGACCACGCGACGAGCTGCTCCTCCGAGAACGCCATCGTCATCGTCGACGCGGTCTACGACAAGGCCATCGCCGCGCTCGCCGCCGAGGGCGGTTACATGGCGAGCCCCGACGAGCGCCAACGCATCGTCGAGCGGCTCTGGATCGACGGCAAGCTCAACCGCGCCGTGATCGCCCAGGGGCCCGAGGCACTGATCGAGGTGTTCGAGCTCGGCGCGAAAGCCAAAGGCTGCACCTTCGTGATGGCCGAGGAGACGGGCATCGGCAAGGCCTACCCGCTCTCCGGCGAGAAGCTCTCGCTCGTCCTCACCATCTATCGCGCGCGCGACTTCGCGGATGCCAAGCGCCTCGTCAAGGCGATCCTCGACTACCAGGGCCGCGGCCACTCCTGCGGCATCCACACCCGCGACCTGGCGCACGCCCGCGAGCTTGCGGCGGACACCGACGTCGTACGCGTGCTTGTCAATCAGGCGCACACCTTCGGCAACGGCGGCGGCTACGACAACGCGCTCCCCTTCACGCTGACGATGGGCTGCGGCACCTGGCAAGGCAACGCCTTCTCCGACAACCTCTCCTGGCGCAACTTCGTCAACATCACCCACCTGGTGACCACCATCCCCGAAGACCGCCCGAGCGAAGAAGCCTTGTTCGGCGCCTATTGGACGAAGTGGGGGAAGTAGCGGGCCCCGCGCATGGCTGTCATCCCGGACGCCGGAGCGGCCCTTCTGCCGCTTGTGCGTCCGGGACCCAGCGCAATGAGCGGCGCAGCCACCGTATCTCTTTCACCCGCAATACCGGGCGCTGCGCGCGCTCCTTACGCTGGGTCCCGGCTCGGCGCGCCCGCAATAGCGTGCGCTTGGCCGGGGTGACAGTGAGGGGG
>DAORNH010000060.1:12045-17109 GCA_035440865.1 Hyphomicrobiaceae bacterium
GAATTCGGCGGACGCGCAGCGGCCGGCCGAAGGTCCGGGATCTTTCCCTGCCGATGCCGCGCGACACCTCGCACCACGCGCCGCTGCCGACGAGCACACCATCTACGGGAAAGACCCCGGACGAGCGCTGCCGCGCTCTCAAATTGGCCGGCGCATGCACCGGGCGGTGTCGCATGGGGCCGCCTGCGCGGCCCTGACGAACGTGGGCGAACGGTCGCGCCCGACGGCCTACGGCATTGCCCAAATCTTGATGTCGCCGCGCGTGCAGTTGTACGATTTTTTGTTGTATTCTTCGCACCCGGCACTCAGTATCCATCGCCCATCCTGCGAAACAGAAACAGAGGTGGCGTAGTTCGAATGTCCCGCGAGGGTGCGAAGGTGTCTTCCCGTCGAGGCACTCCAGACTTGCACTGTACTATCCAAGCCACCCGAGACTATCCACTGACCATCCGGAGACACGCTAACCGCCCACACCACGCCCTTATGCCCCTCTAGTGTGCGCAGTTCACGACCCGTCGCCAAGTCCCAATGCCTTAGCGTCTTATCGTCGCTTCCTGAAATCAACCATCGACCGTCTGGAGAAAATGCAACCGCTCTCACCCCTTGCTCGTGCCCGGCGAGAGTTCGTACGTCTTGCCCGGTGGCCACGTCCCAGATCTTTATTGTTGCATCAGAACTCCCCGACGCCAGCCAACGCCCGTCCGTCGACACCGCAATAGTAGACACTGCCCCGGAATGCCCAGTCAGGGTGCGCAGCTCCTGACCAGTAGCCGCGGTCCAGAGCTTAATTGTTTTGTCCAGACTACCCGAGGCCAGCCACTGGCCATCCGGCGACCGTACGACAGTCAGCACCCAATCCTTGTGTCCGACGAGCGTGCGCAACTCTCGCCCAGTCGCAACATCCCAGAGCTTCAATGTTCGATCCCAGCTCGATGACACAAGCCACTTCCCGTTAGGTGACACGGCAACGCCGGACACGGCGCCGGTGTGACCTGCAAAAGTGCGCAGCTCTCGACCGGTCGCCAAATCCCACACCTTCAAATGTTCGTCATCACTCGCCGACACCGCCCAAGGCCTGTCGGGAAACAATGCCACGCCCGACACCCCGTATAGGTGCGCCTGCCACGACCTGACCAGCGATCCCGGGGCCGTTCCTGGCGGCACGACGGCGGACGGCGAAGGAGACAGTAATGGTGAAGGATCCATCGGTCTGAGACCAGTCCAGATCGCACCAGACGCCACCGGCGATGGAGCCGACGCGGCCGCCACCAGCCCCTCCGCCGCCGCCCTCACTCTCCCGCACGTCGCGGTCCTGGCGAACGCCTCCACCTCCGCCTTGCCGGCCTTGCGCGCCTTGAGGCCGTCGAGCACGCGGGTCTCGCCGGCGCAGCGCGCCTCCTCCTCGCGGACGATTCGCGCACGATCATCGAGCGTCGCGCGGCAGCGGGCGTCGCAGTAGGTGCACGTCGCGAGGAAGCGCTCGATCGCGGTCACATCGCGCGAGGCCGCATAGGCTGCGCAGAAGCCACCCTCCTCGCTCTTCAAGGCGGCGTCCCAGGCAGGCGTGCGGGCCGAAAGGCTCGCAAGACGCGCGTCCGGCTCGGTCGTCGTCAACATGGGCGTCTGGTAACGGCGCGGGTTCGGGAAGAGCTGCGCCACCCGCCGCTCGACCCGCGGACCGACGAAAGCGGCAAGCTCCGCCGCCGTAACATGGCCGTCGCCGTTCGCATCCGCCGCGCCATAGAGGCCGAGCATGGCGGCCTCCGTGAAGATGCCGTGGCGGCGCTCGCGATCCCAGCTCGCTTCCTGCTCGTTGTCGGCAGCGGAAAGCTCGACGAGGCGTGGCTCGGCATCGCGGATCGCCTTCGCCGAGATGCGGAAGCTCGTGTCCGGCACGATGCGCCCGGCACTCGACGAGCCCGAGAAGCAGGCTTCGAGGAGAAGGACGACGCGCCCTTCCGGCGCCTTCTGCCGCTGCAGCGCGAGAAGAGCCGCCCGCATGTCGGCGACGGCGAGACCGCGACGGCCCGCGGCATCGGGCTCGGTATCGACCGGTAGCAGGAACGGCTCGAAGCCGATCGCCTCCGAGCGCTTGGCGGGCAGGCCGTGCCCCGAATAGAACGCGTAGATCGTGGACGTCTTCCGGATGGGGAGCCGCGCGAGCTTCGGACCGATCGTGCCGCCTCGGCCGAACCAATCCTCGAGCTGGCCCGACGTGGCATTCTCGACGATTGCGATGCGCGAGCTGTCGAGTCCGAGCACCTCGCGCGCGAAGCGGGCCATCGCCGCCCCATCGCGCTTCGCATACTCGACCTTCGGCACGTTGCCGTCATAGGCCTCGTTGGCGATGACGATGACGATGTCGTCCGGCGCCGCGCGCGCCGGAGTTGCCAGCACGTGAAGCGCGGCGACGAGCGCCAGCAGAGTGCGCAGCATAAGCCCTCCGTCGGAAAACAGGGCGAATGTACACCAAGCCGCGCGGGAAGCGAAAGCGTCGGGCGCGGCGATCGGCAATCGCAGACGAGTCGCGCGGGACTGCCTGCGGGGTTCCGACGATCGCGGACCGTCGTTGCGCTCAGCGCGAGCCTGCTGAAGCTCGTCCCCCGCGCAAAAGCGCTTCACGTCATTCGACGGGTGGCTATAGTCCAGCTCGAGCATCGGACAATCCCCGGGAGACGCCCCATGAAGACCTTTCGCGACATCGCCGTCGAGCGGCATGGCCACGTGGCGCTGATCGAGATCCGCCGTCCGCCGCACAACTTCTTCGACATCGTGCTGATCAACGAGATCGCGGACGCGCTCGAGGAGATCGACAAGGACATCGAGCTGCGCGCGACCGTGCTCGCCTCGGACGGCAAGTCGTTCTGCGCGGGCGCCAACTTCGGCGACGGCTCGCAGCTTTCCAAGGAGGGCATGCGGCCGGGCGAGAGTGCGCGCGATACCTCGGGCAGCCTCTACATGCAGGCGGTGCGGCTGTTCCGCGCCAAGAAGCCGATCATCGGCGCCATTCATGGCCCCGCGATCGGCGGCGGGCTCGGATTGGCACTCGTTCCAGATTTCCGCGTGACGTGCCCGGAAGCGCGCTTTGCGACGAACTTCACGCGGCTCGGCTTCCATCCGGGCTTCGGGCTTACGACCACGCTCAAGGAGCTTGTCGGCCCGACGAAAGCGGCGCTCATGTTCTACACGAGCCGGCGCGTCGGCGGCGAGGAGGCGGTCGCCATGGGGCTCGCTGACGTGCTCGTACCGCTCGAGCAGGTGCGCGCGACGGCGCTGGCACTCGCCAAGGAAATCTCCGAGAATGCGCCGCTCGCCGTGATGGCGACACGGGCGACGATGCGGCAGGGCCTTGCTGATCGTGTGCGCGCGGCGACCGAGCACGAGCTCAACCAGCAGACGGAGCTGCGGGCGAGCGAGGACTTCAAGGAAGGTGTGCGCGCGGTGCACGAGCGCCGCACGCCCGTCTTCAAGGGGCGCTGAAGCAATGGCCGCGGGGACGGATCGACCCGACCGAGGCGGCGCCCAGTTCGCCTCGGACAACAACGCCGGCATGTGCCCGGAGGCGCTCGCGGCGCTGATCGAGGCGAACGGCGCCGGCCATGCACTCGGCTATGGCGGCGATCCCTGGACCGAGCGCGCCTGCAACGCGATCCGCGCCTTGCTCGAGGCGCCCGAGGCCGAGGTCTTCCTCGTCTACAACGGCACGGCGGCGAACGCGTTGTCGCTCGCCCAGCTCTGCCGCTCGTACAACGCCGTGATTGCGCATGCTTTCTCCCATATCGAGTGGGACGAGGCGGGCGCGGTCGGCTTCTTCTCGGGCGGCGCGAGCCTGATAACGGCCGACACGGCGGGCGGCAAGCTGACGCCTGGCGAGATCGAGCGCCTCGCCACCAAGTTCGGTCGCGGCTTCCACCACGTGAAGCCGGCCGCCGTCTCAATTACACAGGCGACGGAAGTCGGCACCGTTCACACGCTCGCGGAGCTTCGCGTGCTCACCGAGACGGCCCATCGCCTCGGCCTCAAGGTACACCTGGACGGCGCGCGCTTCGCCAACGCCGTTGCGAGCCTCGGCTGCTCGGCGGCCGACATGAGCTGGCGCGCCGGCGTCGATGTGCTCTCCCTCGGCGGCGTCAAGAACGGACTCGGGATCGGCGAGGCGGTCGTGTTCTTCAATCCGGCAGATGCGCACGAGTTCGAGTGGCGCATGAAGCAGGCGGGCCAGATCAACTCGAAGATGCGGCTGATGGCGGCGCCCTGGGTCGGACTCATCGAGACGGGCGCGTGGCGACGCCATGCCGAGCACGCCAACGCGATGGCACGGCGGCTCGGCTCGGGGCTCGCAGCACTTTCCGGCTTCAGGCTCCTCCATCCGGTCGAGGCCAATGCGGTGTTCGCCGACATTCCGGTCGCGACGCAGGAGCGGCTCCGCGCCAAGGGCTGGCTCTTCTACACCTTCCTCGGCGCGACCGGCTGCCGACTGATGTGCGCCTGGGATACGCCGGCTGCGACCGTCGATGCTTTCCTCGCTGATGCGGCGGCAAGTTGAAAGCCGCCTCCGGAACCGCGGGGTGGGCTCCGGAGGCTGCCTCTGCGGGCCATCAGGCGTGGCGATTACCAGCAGAAGCGCTTCCAGTGGTAGCCGCCGTGGAACCACACCTTCTTCCACACGCAGGTCGGCGCGCTGTAGCCGTGCGAGTAGCCGTAGTAGGGCTTATGGACATGGCCGTAGCCGTAGAAGTGGTGGCGGCGATAACCGGCATCGGCACTCGAGATGGTCGAGCCGGCGATCGTCAGAGCGGCGGCGGAAGCGATGATGATGGACTTGAGCATGGGATCAGTTCCTCTGCAGGTTCTGGCGGAGCGACCATCGCGCCGCCGATGAGTGGAGAATGCCGAAAGTGGCTCCCGGGCGCGGTGCTCTCCAGCACAGGGCTGAAAGCACCAGCAGGCGGCCGGTGAAACGGAGGACGATGCCATGGCGGCGAAGCGCACCGAGGTCTCCCAGTCCGAGGGCGACACGAACCCCTGAGCCCGGCGAGCGCCGTGGAGATGTCCGATCGCACA
>DAORNH010000060.1:17119-17424 GCA_035440865.1 Hyphomicrobiaceae bacterium
CCCGTGGTCGCGCTCTCCTCGCCGAGGATGAGCGCTATTTCCTCCGCCAGTCGGTCTCGACGCCCTGCCTCAACGCGATCGCCAAGGCCGAGGGCATCTGGATCGAGGACACCGCCGGCCGCCGCTACATGGACTTCCACGGCAACAACGTGCACCACATCGGCTACGGCCATCCGCGGCTCAAGGCGGCAATCGTCGCCGAGATGGATCGCCTCCCGTTCGCGCCGCGCCGCTATGCCTGCGATACGGCAGTCGCGCTTGCACGGAAGATCGCGACGATCACGCCCGGCGGGCTCTCGAAGATG
>DAORNH010000061.1:0-8147 GCA_035440865.1 Hyphomicrobiaceae bacterium
CGTCGGGCACCTGAAGCCCGGCGTCGTTCAACACCTGGACCGCGCCGACCCCGGACATGAAGCTCGCGATATAAAGCGCCGTCGGCAGATCGCCTTTCGAGGCGTCGATGATCGCTCGGGCGGCCGCCATGGAAGGCGCAGGATCGCGATTGCCGCCGCGAGGAAGCCGAGCCGGCCGCGACAAACGGTGCGATTGGATGCACGAGGAAGAGGAGACCGCCGACCGCCGGTCCGACGATCTGCGCCGTCTGGTTGGCCGAGGCCGACCAGGCCGTCGCCCGGGGGAAGATCGCCCGGTCGACGAGCT
The DNA here is from genome assembly GCA_035440865.1 of Hyphomicrobiaceae bacterium. Classification (GTDB taxonomy): domain Bacteria; phylum Pseudomonadota; class Alphaproteobacteria; order Rhizobiales; family Hyphomicrobiaceae; genus DAORNH01. The sequence continues at coordinate 308 of DAORNH010000061.1, forward strand.
GCGGCAGCAGGGCCTGCATCGTCGGGTTCTCGAAGGCGCGTGCGGCGCCGAGCGCCGCGGCGGTGGCAAAGATCCACGTCCGATCCGCCACCCCGTAAGCAACCGCCGCCGCGAGCGAGAGCGCTGCCAAGGCCTCTATCGCCTGGCAGATCGCAACTATGCGGCTCCGGTCGTAGCGATCGGCTACATGGCCGACGACCAGAGTGAGTGCGACCATCGGCACGAACTGAACGAGGCCGACGAGGCCCAAGTCCAGCACGTTCCCCGTAAGCTCGTAGAGCTTCCAGCCGATCGCAATCGACAAAGCCTGATAGGCGATCGTCGCGATGACGCGGGCTGCCCAGAACGTCCGGAACGCCGGCACCGAGAAAGGCGACACCTCGGAGGCCGCCGTCATGAGCGGCGCCCCCCTGCGCGAGCGCTCATGTGCGCTCGATTATCATGGCGATGCCCTGGCCGACACCGATGCACATCGAGATGAGCGCATACTTCCCGCCGGTCCGCTCGAGCTGGCGAAGCGCGGTCAATGCGATGCGCGAGCCCGAGGCGCCGAGCGGGTGGCCGACGGCGATGGCGCCGCCGTTCGGATTGACGCGCGTGTCGTCGAAGGCAACGTTGAGGCCCTTCAGGCAGCCGAGCACCTGCGCGGCGAACGCCTCGTTCACCTCGATCACGTCCATGTCCTTGAGGTCGAGGCCGGCGCGCTCGAGCGCCTTCTGTGCGGCGGGCACCGGGCCATAGCCCATGATGCGCGGGGCAACACCTGCGACGCCCGTCGAGAGGATGCGACCACGCGGCTTCACGCCCGCCTTGTCGCCGGCATCACGGCTCGCGATGAGGAGGGCGGCGGCGCCATCATTGATGCCCGAGGCATTGCCGGCGGTCGTCACGCCGTCCTTGAAGATCGGCCGGAGCTTGCCGAGGATGTCCATGGTCGTCTCGGGGCGCGGATGCTCGTCGGCATCGACGACGGTGTCCGGCGCGCCCTTCTTGGCAGCGGGAATGGAGACTGCGAGGATCTCGTCCTTGAAGAACCCGGCCTTCTGGGCCGCTGCAAACTTCTGCTGCGAGCCGAGCGCGAAGCTATCGCAGGCCTCGCGCGTCAGCTGAAAGTCGCGCGCCATGTTGTCGGCCGTCTGAGGCATGGTATCGCCGCCGAAATCGGCCTCGATGCGCGGATTGGGAAAGCGCGCGCCGAGCGAGGAGTTGAACCACTGGACACTCTTCGGGAAGGCGCCTTCCGTGCGGCCGATGACGAAGGGCGCGCGCGTCATGCTCTCGACACCACCTGCAACCACGACGTCGGCTTCGCCGCAGGTGATGGCGTGAGCCGCCGCGATGAGCGAGTTCATGCCCGAGCCGCAGAGCCGGTTGAGCGTGTTGCCGGGCACCTCGATGGGAAGACCCGCGCGCAGCAGCGCGTGCCGCGCCACGTTGCGGCTGTCCTCGCCCGCCTGGCCGGCGCAGCCGATGTTGACGTCGTCGACGGATTGGGCCGAGAAGCCGGACTTCGCCACAACGCTCTTTATGACATCGCCGAGGAGATCGTCGGGGCGCACGCGGGAGAGCGCGCCGTCCTGGCGGCCGAAAGGCGTGCGGGCGCCGGCATAGATGTAGGCTTCGAGCATCGGGGCGTTCCTCGGTTCTTGTCGTCTGCTCGCGAACGATTAGCATCGCTCAATGCAGAGCGACAAGCGAGGGTGACATGGCCGAGGTTCGCTACATCGTCAACGACGTTCCAGCGTCGATCGCGTTCTACACGGGCGCGCTCGGCTTCGAGCTGATCGAGCAGTTCGGACCGGCCATGGCGATCGTACGGCGCGGCGATCTCGACCTCTGGCTCGCGGGGCCGCTCGCGTCGGCATCGCGTCCCATGCCCGACGGCAGCCGTCCCGTGCCAGGCGGGTTCGCCCGCATCGTGCTGCGCGTCGACGATCTCGATCGGCAGATCGCGCAGTTGAAGGGCACAGGCGTGCGGTTCCGCAACGACATCGTCGCCGGGCCGGGCGGGCGGCAGGTCCTTTGCCTCGATCCGGCCGGCAATCTCGTCGAGCTGTTCGAGCGGAAGTGATCGGCTCTCGGGATTAGCCCGTGAGCGACCACACGCCGAGCGCGCTGCGGCAGGCGATGCCTTCGGCCTTGCGAGTGACCTCGCCGGCGTTCAGGAGCACGTGCAGATGGCGGCAGATGCGGCCACTTCTATCGCGGAAGGAGGAGGTCGGCTGGATGACGGCGGAGAGGCGCCCGTTCGGTCCGTGCCAGACGTAGCTCGACCCGTCGCCGGTCTCCTCGAGCGCCTCGTTGACGGCCTCGAGCGCGCCGAGTTCATCGGTCGGCTCGAGCGTGGTCGACGGACGGGCGTCTGCGAGCTTCGGCTGCGGCCAGAGGCGGCGGCGCATGTCGGACGGGCTTTCCGAGCAGCTGCATCCGGGTGGGCTTGGCGACGTCGTCGCCGAGTCGGCCGCGACCTCGGTCGCAGGCGAGAGAACGAAGGCTGTCAGCGACGAGGCGACCGTCGCCGCGACGATCGAGGCGAGCGTGATACGCGAGCTCATGGGGCTACTCGACTAAACGCAACAGGACACACTTGGAGCAACAAGCTCCCGGTCCTGAAGTGTCGCACCGAGGTGTAAACGAGTGGTTAGCCGGCGTCCTGAAATCGGCGTGGCCCTCAGTTCTGTTCGGCGTCATCATCCGCTGATCCACCCCCGCGCAGCTCGACGCGCATGCGCGCCGCGAAGGCGGCAAACCGTCCTTCGGTGATCGCTTCACGGGTCGCCGCCATCAGCTGCTGGTAGAAGGCCGTGTTCGACCAGGAGAGTAGCATCGAGCCGAGCAGCTCGCCCGACTTGACGAGGTGGTGGAGATAGGCTCGCGAGTAGTCGCGCGCCGCAGGGCAGGTGCTCTCGGGATCGAGCGGGGCCGGGTCCTCGGCGTGACGAGCATTGCGCAGGTTGACGGGGCCGCGCCAGGTGAAGGCATGTCCGTGCCGGCCATTCCGCGTCGGCATCACGCAATCGAACATGTCGATGCCACGTGCCACCGCCTCGATCAGGTCGAGCGGCGTGCCGACGCCCATGAGGTAGCGCGGCTTCTCGCGCGGCAGGAACGGCAACGTCGCCTCGAGGGTGCACAGCATCTGCTCCTGGCCCTCGCCGACGGCGAGCCCGCCGACCGCATAGCCCGGCAGGTCGAGAGCGCGCAGCGCCTCGGCCGAGGCCCGCCTCAGGTCGGAAAACGTGCTCCCTTGCACGATGCCGAAGAGGGCCTGGCCGCGCTTCCCGTAGCGCTGAAACGCTGCCTTCGAGCGCTCGGCCCAGCGCAGCGAGAGCTCCATCGCCCGCTTCGCCTCGGCATACTCGGCCGGGAAGGCAATGCACTCGTCGAGTTGCATCTGGATGTCGGCGCCGAGCAGGCACTGCACCTCGATCGAGCGCTCCGGCGTGAGCTTGTGGCGCGAGCCGTCGAGGTGCGACTGGAACGTGACGCCCGCCTCGTCGAGGTCACGGATCTTGGAGAGGCTCATGACCTGGAAGCCGCCGGAATCCGTGAGAATTGGCCTTTCCCAGCGCATGAAGGCATGCAGCCCGCCGAGCCGCGCGATCCGCTCCGCACCCGGGCGGAGCATCAGGTGGTAGGTGTTGCCGAGCAGGATGTCGGCGCCGGCCTCGCGTACCTGGTCGGCATAGACGCCCTTCACGGTCGCCGCCGTGCCGACGGGCATGAATGCGGGCGTGCGGATCGTGCCGCGCGGCGTCGCGATCTCGCCGCGGCGTGCGAGCCCGTCCTCGGCCAGCAGTCGAAACGATACGTCCGAGCCGCCCTCCGACACGCGCTCAGCCCTTCGGCTTCGGCTGGTCCGGCGTCATCAGGCGATGAATGTGGACGACGTAATAGCGCGTCTGGGCGCTGTCGACCGTCCTCTGCGCCGCGGCCCGCCACGCCTTCTGCGCCTCGGCATAGTTCGGGAAGATGCCGACGATGTCGAGCTTCGCGAGATCGGCGAACTCGAGCTTGTCGAGCGAGGTGAGCTCGCCGCCGAAAACGAGATGGAGGAGCTGGGCGGGCTTGCCCTCGGTCGGCGCCGAGGTTGCGGGCGATGGCTTCTGAGACATGTGAGTTCCGGTTCTGAGGAGCGTCGTCGATCCGGCATATGATCCGCTCTCGCCGAGGAGGCAAGCCCGACGATCGGGCAAAGAGGCACGTGAAGTGCTCGGGGTAAAGCAAGCCTGCAGCTGTTCGCCGAGACATTGCCGCGATCCGGTGCTTTACTGGCCACAGTCATTGGGCGTCCGTTCGGGCGCAACTGGGAGGCAAGCCGGATGACGATGTGGACATCGCGTGTGAAGGTCGGTCTAGCACTCGGCGCCGTGGCGCTCTCCGCTGCGGCGGTCCTCACGCCCATTCGCGCCCAACAGGGCACGATCAAGATCGGAGAGCTCAACAGCTACAAGGCGCAGCCGGCCTTCCTCGAGCCGTACCGGAAGGGCTGGCAGCTCGCCGTCGAGGAGATCAACGCCGCGGGCGGCCTCCTCGGCAAGCAGCTCGAAGTCGTCTCGCGCGACGATACGGGCGTGCCGGGTGACGCCGTGCGCGTCGCCGAGGAGTTGGCAAGCCGCGAGAACGTCGTCCTGCTGACGGGCGGATTCCTCTCGCACGTCGGCCTTGCGATCTCGGACTTCGCCAAGAACCGCAAGATACTGTTCGTCGCCGCCGAGCCCTTGACCGACAAGCTCGTCTGGGAAGCGGGCCACCGCTATACGTTTCGACTACGCGCCTCGACCTACATGCAGACGTCGATGCTCGTCGCCGAGGCCGTGAAGCTCAAGAAGAAGCGATGGGCGATCGTCTACCCGAACTACGAGTACGGGCAGTCGGCGGTTGCCTCGTTCAAGGCGCTCATGAAGGCCGCGCAACCCGATGTCGAGTTCGTCGCCGAGCAGGCCTCGCCCCTCGGCAAGATCGACGCTGGCGCCGTCGCGCAGGCAATCGGCGACGCCAAGCCCGACGGCATCTTCAACGTGACGTTCGGTGCCGACCTCGCCAAGTTCGTGCGCGAAGGCAATACGCGCAGCCTCTTCAAGGACCGCGTGGTGCTGAGCCTGCTCTCGGGCGAGCCTGAATACCTCGATCCGCTGAAGGACGAGACGCCGGCCGGCTGGATCGTGACGGGCTATCCCTGGCAGGCGATCGATACGCCCGAGCACAAGGCCTTCGTCGTCGCCTACCAGAAGAAGTACAACGACTATCCGCGCCTCGGCTCCGTCGTCGGCTACGCCGCCATGCAGACGGTCGCCGCAGCGATCAAGAAGGCCGGCTCCACCGACACCGACAAGCTGATCGCGGCGATGCAGGGGCTCGAGCTCTCGACGCCCTTCGGCAAGATCGTCTACCGGGCGGGCGATCATCAGTCGACGATGGGCGCCTACGTTGGTCGCCTCGCCGTCAAGGACGGCAAGGGCATGATGGTCGACTGGCGCTACGAGCCGGGCGAGCGGCACCTGCCGAGTGAGGAGGAAGGCCGCAAGCGGCGGCCCGCGCAGTAACCGGCAGGGCTCGAGACCCGAGATGGCGCGCGCCGAGCCGAGCTTCACGATCGGGATCGAGGAGGAGTATCACCTCGTCGATCTCCGCTCGCGCAATCTGGTGAGCGACCCGCCGAAGGCGCTGATCGCCGAGGTCGAGGCGGCGCTCGGCGGTCACGTCGCGAGCGAGTTCCTGCGCTCGCAGATCGAGGTCGGCACGCCTGTCTGCAGGACGAGTGCTGAGACGCGGGCCGAGCTTGTCAGGCTGCGCCGCGCGCTGATCGACGCAACCGGCCGACACGGCCTCGCGCCGATCGCCGCGGCGACGCATCCATTCGCGCGCTCGCTCGACCAGCAGACGACGGACAAGGATCGCTACCGCGCACTCGCCCGCGATCTGCAAGGCGTCGGCCGCCGGCTCGTCATCTCCGGCATGCACGTCCACGTCGGCATAGAGGACGACGAGCTTCGCATCGATCTCATGAACCAGCTGCGGTACTTCCTGCCGCATCTCCTCATGCTCGCGACGTCGTCGCCCTTCTTCGAGGGCGAGGACACGGGCCTCAAAAGCTATCGGCTGGCGATCTACAACGAGCTGCCGCGCACGGGCCTTCCCGGCCGGTTTGCCGACTGGGGCGAGTACCGCCAGACAATCGACGTCCTGGTGCAGGGCGGTGTCATCGAGGACGCCAGCAAGGTGTGGTGGGACATCCGCCCGTCGGCGCGATTTGCCACCCTCGAGATGCGCATCACGGACGTGTGCACGCGTATCGAGGATGCGGTGTGCGTGGCGGCACTCTATCGCTGCCTGTGCCGCATGCTCTATCGGCTCCGTCGCTCGAACCAGAGCTGGCGTACCTATCCCGTGTTCCTGCTCGCCGAGAACCGCTGGCGGGCGCAGCGCTACGGCGTGGACGGGAGCCTCTTCGACTTCGGCAAGGGCACGCTCGTGCCGTTCCGCGACCTGATCGAGGAGATCATCGCGCTGGTTGCCGATGACGCCGACGCTTTCGGATGCCGCGCCGAGGTCGAGCATGCGCGCTTCATCGCGGCCGGCGGCACGAGCGCGGACCGACAGCTCGCGGTGTATCGGGCGCGTCTTGCATCAGGAAGCTCGCCCGAGTCAGCTCTGGTGGCCGTTGCCGATCACCTCGTCGCCGAGACCTGCGCCGGCGCTTGACGCGATTCTGCGCGGCACCTCACCGGGTTCAGCCGAAGACCCGGTTCGCGAAAAGAGCTGCGACATAGGCGATGAGTGCGCAGGCGGGGAATGTCGCACACCAGGCGAGCAGGATCTTCTTCAACACGCCCCAGCGGACATCCGAGGTGCGCTTGCTCGCGCCGACGCCGACGACCGCGCTGGTGATGGTGTGCGTCGTCGACAATGGAACGCCGTAGGCCGACGCGCCGAAGATGGTGAACGAGGCGGCCGTGGTCGCGGCGAAGCCCTGCCAGGTGGTGATGCGCGTCATCTTCGTGCCCATGGTACGGATGATCTTCCAGCCGCCAGCGCTCGTGCCGGCGCCCATCGTCAAGGCGCAGATGATGATCACCCACCAGTCGATGTGAAACGCCTTGATTGCCCCGCCAGCAAGCAGCGTGAGCGTGAAGACGCCCATGAACTTCTGTCCATCGTTGAGACCGTGATTAAAGGCCATGAAGGCGGCCGAAAGCATCTGCGCGCGATCGAAGAAGCGTTTCGCGCGCGTCGGCGGCGCGTTGGCGGCGAGGCGCGCAATGAGGCGGCCGAGGAGAAAGGCCGCGACGAAGCCGAGCCCGATCGAACAGGCGAGGCCGATACCTACTTTCAGCCAGCCGTCCCATTGCAGCGCGCCGACCCCCCCTTTGGCGAGAGCGGCACCGGCAAGGCCGGCGAGCAGCGCGTGCGACTTGCTGACCGGGATGCCGAAACGCGCGGCAAGGCTGCCCCAGATGATGATCGAGACCATCGTCGCAGTGATCGAGGCGACAGTCAGCGCGGAGGGCGCAACGATGCCCTTGCCGACCGTCGCCGCGACGGCTGTGCCGGCGGCCGCGCCGAGCGTGTTCATGATCACGGCCATGACGATCGCCTGCCGTGGCGTCATGACGCCTGTCGAGATGACGGTCGCGATGGCGTTGGGCGCATCCGTCCAGCCGTTGACGAACTCAGCAGCAAGAACGAGCGCGAGCGCGATCAGGAGGCCGATGGTCAGGGCCTCCATTCACGCCTCCTTGCGCGCAAGCGACAGGATGAGCTTGGCGCAATGGTTGGCGTCGTCCGTGATCTGCTCGAGGAGATGGAAGAGCTGGTGCCAGGCGATGAAGCCCAAGCC
>DAORNH010000061.1:8245-16997 GCA_035440865.1 Hyphomicrobiaceae bacterium
GGATCGAGGGAACCGGAGATGGCGACACCGGACAGGAGGGCGAGCATGGCGACGAGGCCATCCACTTTCACCATCATGTCGATGCTCATGGACATGAGCTCGATCGCCTCGGGCGGCATCTTTGAGAGGAACTTCTTGTAGCCGTCGATATGCAGCGCGACCTTGCGCATGCCGTCGACGACATCATCGATGTCGTCGGCGAGACGCATGGCATCGGGGATGTCGAAGCGCATGATGAAGGAGTTGTCGAGCAGCTCGTGAATCTCGTCCGTGAGCCGATCGGCCTTGTGCTCGAGCTCGATGATGGAGGCGACGTCCTGCCCACCGGTCTCCTTCAGGCGGCGACCGCACTGGATCGCCACTTCTGAGACACCTTTGAGGAGTTCGGCGTAGCGATCATTGTGCGAGCTGCCGAAAAAGGCCGCCAGCGCGCCTTGCATCGTCTTGAGCACGTGCCCCCCTTTCATCGCGCATCCGGTAGGCTGGGCGATCGGGAAGCTGGTAGGCGCGGATTCGCCTCCAAACAAGCACGGATGTCACAAAACTGTCATGTCAGCGTCAGGCGGCCGCTGGCAACGATCTGCTCGCTAGGCGAGCGTGTTTCTGATGTCGGTGCGCCGCCGGCCTCTCAGACCCATCTCACCTGCGACGACTTCAACAGATCGTCGATCCCGCCGAGGTTTGTGAAGCCCGCCTTGATCTTCGCCTGCGAGTCGGCCTCGGCGGCGAGGATCCGGTCGATCTTCGGCTGGAGGGCGGCAATTTCGGCCTGCGGGATCACGACGACGCCATCGCGATCGCCGATCACGATATCGCCCGAGCGGATCGCGACGCCACCGGCGACGATCGGCAGGCCGACGCGTCCCGGCCCGCTTCGCACGCACGAGTTGGGCGTGATGCCGCGGCAGAAGAGTGGCAGCCCGACCGGCAGGAGGCCAACAAGGTCACGCATCATGCCGTCGACGACGATCCCGGCGATGCCCTTGCGCTTGGCCATCAGCGCAACGTTGTCCCCGACCACGGCCGAGTGGGCGAAGCCCTCGGTGGCGGCAACGATCACATCACCGGCCTTGGCGACGGCAAGGGCACCGAGAATGGCCAAGTTGTCGTTGGGGCCCGTCTCGCAGGTGACGGCCGGCCCGAGCATGCGGGCCGAGGCGGGATCGAGCGGCTTGATCTCGCACGCCAGCCCGCCGCGCCCCTCCATGGCGTCGACGGCCTGCCCCGTCTGCACATCCTTGAGGCGGGCGATAACACTCGCCTCGGGGCGCTGCCAGGAGCGGGCGATCGTGAGGAGGGGCGGGTCTTCGAGCATCGTTCACACTCCCGAGTTTGCCATATCGATAGTCGATCACCGGCCGTATTGGCCGCACACCTGCTTTGCCTTGCCGGGAAGGCAGGCTATGAAGGGCCGCAAACCGCTGACCCGAGGAACAGAGCCCCACGATGGCCGACGAAAAGCCGAACCACAAGGCCGATGCCTTCATCAAGGAGGTCGAGGAGGATCTTCGCCGCGAGCAGCTCGAGAAGCTCTGGGAGAATTATGGCGTCTACGCCATCGGCGTAGCGGCGCTGATCGTCGTCGGCATCGGCGGCTATCGCTTCATGGAGACGCGGTCCGTCGGCGAGACGGGGGCCGCCTATTCCGCCGCGACCCGCCTCGTCGAACAGAAGAAGACTGACGAGGCCCTCAAGGCCTACGATGCGCTCGCCAAGGGCTCCTCGGCGAGCTATGCGACGCTGTCGAAGCTCAGGATCGCCGGAGACCTCGGCCGCTCCGGCAAGGCTAAGGAGGCCATCACCCTCTTCGACGAGATCGCCAAGGGCGGCGGCGACCAGTTGCTCGCGAGCTACGCCAGCCTGCAAAGCGCCATGTTGATGGTGGATACGGCGGGCTGGACAGAGATCGAGACTCGCCTCAAGCCGTTGATCGATGGCACGTCGCCCTGGCGGCACATGGCCCGGGAGACGCTTGGCATCGCTGCGATCAAGGCCGGGAGGACGTCGGACGCCCGGCGCCACTTGGGCCAGGTGATCGCCGATCAGAACGCACCGCCAGCGCTCATCGAGCGTGCACGGACGCTGATGGCGATCGTGACGGAAGGGGAGCTCGGCAAGCGAGTTCCCAGAACCGAGGCCCCGAAGGCCCCGGCGCCGGTCGCACCGGTCAAGGCTGCCGATCCGAAGCCCGCCCCGGCGCCGGCAGCGGGTCCGGAGGCTAAGACCGCGAGCCCGGCGAAACCAGAGGACGGCAAGCCCATTCCACCAAAGGATGGGACGGCCAAGAAATAGGGGATCCGCCGATGGTCGAGCGGTCGAAGCCGAGCTCCCTCGCCCTCCGCGGCTCCTGCCTCGGCGCGATCGTCGCATCGGGCCTGCTGGCCGCCGGCTGCTCGGACAGCCTGCCGAGCATGCCCCGCTTCTCCGATCTGAATCCGTTCGCCGAAAAGCAGGTGCCGCTGCCAGGAAAGCGCGTTCCGGTGTCGCTCGCGGAAGGCAAGATGGGCGCCGACCTCGCCTCCGGCGACCGCCCCGTCATCCTGCCGCCGACCATCGCCAACGATGCCTGGACGCAACCCGGCGGCGTTGCCACCAACGCTCCGGGGCATCTGGCCCTCGGCAGTTCGATCAAGGTCACCTGGTCGAGCGATGCCGGGCAAGGCTCGAGTTCGCGCGGCCGCCTGATCTCTTCACCGATCGTCGCCGAGGGACGCGTCTTCACGCTCGACACCGCCGCGCTCGTCACTGCCTTCAATGCCGCGAGTGGCGCAATCGTCTGGCGATCGTCGCTGACCCCCGAGAACGAGAAGGGCGGCAAGGGCGCGGGCGGCGGTCTGGCTTTCGAGGGTGGCCGGCTCTATGCGGCCACGGGCTACGGCAATGTCGTCGCGATCGACCCCGCGAGCGGCAAGAAGCTCTGGGAGAAGAGTCTCGGCAGCCCGGTACGGGCGTCGCCCACGGCACATGGCGGGCGCGTCTATATCCTCGCGCTGGACGGGGTGCTCTACACGCTGAACGGCGCCGATGGCACCGAGGCCTGGGTTCACAAAGGCCTGCCCGAGAAAGCGAGCATCGTCTCGAACTCGAGCCCGGCGGTCGACGGCACCTCGGTCGTCATCCCATACCCGACGGGTGAGCTCGTCACGGTCAACGCGACGAACGGCGCGCAGACGTGGTCGGAGTCGCTTGCGCGCGCGCGCGTCGCCTCGTCACTGACGGCCATGTCGGATGCCGCCCGGCCGGCGATCGACAATGGTGTCGTGTTCGCGGTTGGACATGCCGGTCGGATGGTCGCCGCCTCGGCCCGGACCGGCGAGCGGCTGTGGACCATCAACGTGCCGAGCATCCAGGCCCCTTGGGTCGCCGGCGAGACGGTGTTCGTCGTCGATACTTCGGGGCAGCTGATGGCTCTCACGCGGCGTGAGGGCCGCGCGGTCTGGACCGTGAAGCTGCCGGGCGGCTCGATCTGGTCCGGTCCGGTGCTGGCCGGGGGACGCCTATGGCTCGTCTCCGACAAGGGCACCCTTGTCGGCGTCGAGGCCGTGACGGGGCGAGTCGATGTTCAACAGAACCTCGGCGCCCCCTCTTTCATCTCGCCGATCGTTGCCGGCGGCCGCATGTACGTGCTGACGGACAAGGCGCGCCTCATCGCCCTCAACTGAGGGCTCCATCCGAGTATCTCCATGGCCAAGATCGACGAGAGCCGCCCGTTCATTCCGGTCCGCATCGCCGTCTTGACCGTCTCGGATACGCGCTCGCTCGAGGACGACAAGTCCGGCACCACACTCGTGGGGCTCTTGACCGAGGCAGGCCATACGCTCGCCGACCGCGCCATCGTAACGGACGACGTCGCCAAGATCCGAGCGCGCGTGCTCGGCTGGATCGCCGACCCCGCGATCGACGTGGTCATCACCACCGGCGGCACCGGATTTACGGGCCGTGACGTAACGCCCGAAGCAATCCGCCCGCTCTTCGAGAAAGAGATTGACGGCTTCTCGACCGTTTTTCACATGATCTCCTTCCAGAAGATCGAAACCTCGACCATCCAGTCGCGCGCCTGCGGCGGCCTCGCGCACGGGACCTATATCTTCTGCCTGCCGGGCTCACCCGGCGCTTGCCGCGACGGCTGGAATGCCATCCTGCGCTTCCAGCTCGACAACCGTCACCGCCCCTGCAATTTCGTCGAGATCATGCCCCGGCTCGAGGAGCATCGGCGGAAGGGCTGAACGCCAGCAAAGGCACTTCGCGATCCTGGCCCTCTGACCCGGCCCCCTGAGTTCCATGCCCGCTACCGCGCCGCAATAGGTTCGTGCTGCGTCGCGAGATGGCAGCAGCATTCGTGGTGAAGTGCCAGCGCTCTGATTTTCTTCAATTTTTTAGTTGTTTGGCGACCACGCTCGGTTACCCTTTGGTCTGGCTGACGCATGAGTCGTCAGATCGAGATGGAGTGAGCATTCCAGAACCAAGGTGAGACAACGCATGCCACAGAGAGACGGCGACAAGGACTTCACGGCGCAACTCGACGGGTTCTCGCTGACCACGGCCGAGATCCTCTACCACCTGCCGGATCATCCGAGCCTGCTGCAGTCCTACCTCTGGCAAGAGTACGACATGGCGCCGAAGTTCCCGAAGCTCAAGGGGTTCCTCGATTTCTGGTCGCGCAATCTCGACGGCAGGCTCAACCGCATCCGCGTGATGCACAGGTCGCTGATCACGCCGCGAGAGTACCGACTGCTCGCGGGCGAGCTCAAGCTGCATTGAGGGGCAGTTCGGCCGGAACAGAGATCAGAGCTTCCATCCGGAATGTATGGCAGCAATCCCGCCGGTCAGATTGCGAAATGATACGCGCCCGAATCCGGCGCCGCGGATCATGGCCGCGAACGGCTCCTGGCGCGGGAACTTGCGGATGCTCTCGACGAGGTAGCGGTAGGGCTCCTCGGCGCCGGCGGCGAGGCCGCCAAGGCGCGGAATGACCTCGAAGGAATGGAAGTCGTAGAGGCGATCGAGCATCGGCACATCGACCGTAGAGAACTCGAGGCACATGAAGCGGCCACCGAGCCGCAGGATGCGGAACGCCTCGGCGAGCGCCTTGTCGATGCGGGTCACGTTGCGGATGCCGAAGGCGATCGTATAAGCGTCGAAGGAGCGGTCGGGAAACGGCAGCGCCTCGGCATTGCCGACGACGAAGCCGACGCGACTCGCGAGGCCGCGCTCGTCGGCACGGCGCCGACCGACACCGACCATCTCGGGGCTCAGATCGCAGACGATCGCATCCGGTCCGTCGGCGCTCCCGCGCGATGCACTGCAAAAGCGGAACGCGACGTCACCCGTGCCGCCGGCAACGTCAAGCAATCGCATGGGCCGCGTCTCGGATGGCGCGAGCCAGTTGACGAGGTCGTCCTTCCAGAGCCGATGCAGGCCGCCGGACATCAGGTCGTTCATCAGGTCATAGCGCTCGGCGACCGAGCGGAAGACCTCGTTGACGAGCTTCTGGCGCTCGCCCAGCGGCACGTCGCGGAAGCCGAACGATGCCTGGTCCTGGTCATTCCCGCTCATCGGCGCCACGCCTCGAGAAGTCATTCCGGCTTGCTGGCGTCGGCTTCGGTGCCGCCTCCCATGGAGCGGAGCCGCTCGAGCATGCGCTCCTCCTCGGCAGCTTCCTCCTGCGCGCGCCGGTCGGCATCCGGCGGCTCGATGATGTCGGGTTGCGGACCGAGGCCCGGAATCGTCGCGGACGCTGGCAGCAGCGTGCCGGCGCGCTCGGGCGCGGGCGACACATCGACGGGCTGCACGACGCCGGCGCGCTTGGCGCCCTTCGCGACTTCCGAGTCGAGATCGATCTGCGAGCAGAGGCCAAGCGTCACCGGGTCCTGCGGCTGCAGGTTCTGCGAGTTCCAGTGCTGGCGCTCGCGGATCGCGGCGATGGTCGGCTTGGTCGTGCCGACGAGGCGGATGATCTGGCTGTCCTTGAGCTCGGGGTGGTTCTTGAGGAGCCAGAGCACGGCGTTCGGGCGATCCTGGCGGCGCGAGACGGGCGTGTAGCGCGGTCCGCGCTTGCGCTTCATGACGGGGATCTCGACCTTGGTCGTGGCGAGGCGCAGCTGAGCTGACGGCTCGGCCTCGCAGCGCTTGATCTCCTCGCGCGTCAGCTGCCCCGACGAGATCGGGTCCATGCCCTTGATACCCTGCGCGACGTCGCCGTCGGCAATGCCCTTCACCTCGAGGTTGTGGAGGCCGCAGAACGCCGCGATCTGCTCGAAGGAGAGGCTCGTGTTCTCGACCAGCCAGACGGCGGTCGCTTTCGGCATCAACGGGATCCGGCTCATGGACTTTTCCTTTTCGACCGACCCGGGGGATTTTGTCCTCGGGCAGGCCCAGAATTTGGAGCTTGGGGGTTTCAAGGATCGGTCATATCGCGAACGAGCGGGGAGCGCAACCTGCGTACCACGCTGCGTGTGCCGCGCAATTGAGCCCCTCGGCGGCCCGAAAACAGTGCGGCGCCGGTCACCTTGTCGGTGCCGGCGCCGCCCATGTCACTTTTCAGGCGAAGTACGAGCCGACCGAAACCTCGGGCGGGATCACGCTATTGTGTTCGCGTGACCGGTGGCAGCAGCTTGAGAATGCCCTGGGCGGCGGCCGCGGCCGCTGCATCGGCCGTCTGCCCCCAGGCGCCGTCGAGCGAGCTTTGCGGCACCTCGTTCTTCTGAGACACGGTGCCGAGCGACTTGCCCGTCGGGTCGATCACCTGCCAATCGATCTGGATGGTCTGCTTGCCTTCGCGCGGCGCGCCCATGACGACACGGCCGACGATCCGATAGGAGGTCGCCCTGCCTTCGCCGGCCACGACGCCGTTGCGGCGCAACTCCTTCAGCAGCGCTGCAGCAAGCGTCGAGTTGCCGTCACCCGGAGCACCAGCAACAGTCGGAGCGAGCGAGGCGACATCACCCTTCGGCAGGGCGGCAATCGGGCCGGGCGCCGGTCCCGTCGCAACGGCCGGAACTGGCGTTGCCGGTGGAGGCGGTGTGACCGGGGCCAATGGTGGTGGCATGGCCGTTGCTGCCACCGGTTGCGGCAACGGCTGCCCGCCAACGCCTGCGGGGCCTGCCGGTTGCGCGGATGCTGCTCCCGCAACGGCCGTCTGACTCTGCAGCCACGCCGCGAGCGAGGCCGATGTCTTGTCGGCGATGCGCTTCGTCACGTCGGGTGTGACCAGCGTCCAGGGCTCGCGCGTGGCCGGATTGGGCAGCACTTCCTCGCCCGTAATGCGGTTCACCCGCTTGCCAGTCGGATCGGTCACGTCCCAGATGTAGGCGATCTTCGCGATCGCCTTCTCCTTGGAGGCGACGAGATAGCCTCGAAGGACAAAGTCGGACCGCTCGTCCTTCGTCTTGGCGATGACAACGCCACGCTGCTCGGTGGCGCTTGCGAGCGTCTCGACGATCTGGCGGCCGACGGCGTCTGGTGCTCCGACGACGGGAGCAATCGCGACCTTGTTGGCGATCTTCGCAGGCGCAGGCAGAGGCTGAGCCACCGGCTCGGGGCCCGGGCCCGTTCCCAATATATTGCTCGCCGTCTCGCAGCCTGTGAGCGCGAGGCTTGCAATAACGATAGCCGCGTATGCGATGCGCTGTCCCATGCGCCGCGCCGCAGCAGTGTCGAGTTCCGTCACGCGACGTCCCCCTTTGTTTGACCCGCTGTGAGCCGGCGGCCGACGTACTTACCCTGCGGCCGATTCCTATTTTGTCCGGTACATGATGATTCAATTAGCCGTTTGGCGCCAATGCGTAAAGTGTGATCGGCTGCCTTCCTGGCCGATTGCCTAACCGAACGCCGCACACATCCCATTCTGATGTGGACAACGGCAGAACAGCAACACCGCATCCGAGCGACGCCCGAGGCACCGGTCCTGGACCAGTGGCCCGTCGCGCCAAATCGCAACATGGCTGCAAGCGCTCTCGATTTTTGCGCGACACAAGGGCCACTAGGAACTCCAACGGCTTAGTGTGGCGTTATGGTCGGAAGTTCGTATTTCGAGTGTGCCGCACATTGAATACGAACTTCCGAACCGCCACACTAGCGGCGATCGGCGCGGCTTGCACTCGGAACCCGGCATGTTATGGGAGACACCGATCAGCGCGAGCGCCAGAGCAAAGTGCGCCTTGGCCTCCCCGTCAGAGATCCGGACCCGGCATCATGACCTACATCGTCAATGAGAACTGCATAAAGTGCAAGTTCACCGACTGCGTTGAAGTCTGCCCCGTCGACTGCTTCTACGAGGGCGAGAACATGCTCGTCATTCATCCCGACGAGTGCATCGATTGCGGCGTCTGCGAGCCGGAGTGCCCTGTTGACGCGATCAAGCCTGACACCGAGCCTGGGCTCGAGAAGTGGCTCGAGCTCAATCGCACCTTCTCCGAGCAGTGGCCCAATATCACGGCCAAGAAACCGCAGCCTCCCGACGCCGACAAGTACCGCGACGAGAAGGGCAAATACGAGAAGTACTTCACCGACAAGCCGGGCGAGGGCGACTGAAGGACTGCCGAACCCGCCAGCAGTGCCGGCCGTGGCACGCGGCTCGCCCGTTCAGCGCTCATCGCCCCGAGCAGATGCGCTGCGAGAAGCGCTGAATGCAGACCCGACCGGCGCCGTCGACGCACGTCTGATGATCGAACATCACTGGCCGGCAGTCGCCGCCAACCCCTGGCGCAGATCGTGACGACGCGGCAGGCTTGGGTTCCGGCTTCGGCGCGGG
>DAORNH010000061.1:17040-17403 GCA_035440865.1 Hyphomicrobiaceae bacterium
GGTTTGGGTGTCGCGACCTTCTGCTTTACGACGGGCGCCGGCTTCGGCCGGCACTCGTTGCCGACCACGATCTCGTCATCGTCGCAGACGAGCGGGCAGACCCGGCTCGAACGGCCGCGGAGCGCCGACAGGATGTCATCTGTCGGCGATGCCGAGTCGAGCTTCATCTTGGTGATGCGCGAGAAATTCTCGATCGCCTTCACGACGCTCGCGCTCCAGCGACCGTTCTCGGCGCCCGGACTGCAGCCGACGCGCTTCAGCTCCTTCTGGATCGACTTGATGAGCGCGATGCGCTGCTCGCTCTCGGCATTGGCGGACTCGCGCGGCTGCTCGGCGCCCGAGCGTGGCGGCTCGACGGCCGCC
>DAORNH010000062.1:0-1009 GCA_035440865.1 Hyphomicrobiaceae bacterium
CCCTTCGCCGGCGAGTAGGGCGTGACCCGGCCGACACGGACGGAGGCCGCCCACCGAGTCCAATGCTATTTGGGACTATGCGATCAACTCCTTTTCGAGCTCGGCCGGCGCGTGCAGGTTCTTGACGTTGTCACTCAATTCAGGCCGCCAGTTCCAATCACCCTCAAGGCGATCCTTGCCGAATTGGTTCGGGAATATGTCCGCCTGCGCTGGCCGCGCACCATTTGCTGGCGGTAAGGGTGGCAGCCTGCGGGCCGACTTCGGCAGCGACGGAAGCGCTGAGCGTGCCGCCGTGACCTCCCGGCTCCCGGCTCGGCGTGCTCCCCCGGCTCGGGGGCCGGGGTCGCGCTTGGTGGAGATGCCGGCCTGGGGCAGCGAGCAGGCCGCGGTCCGCCCCGCCACTTCATATGCCGGGAGCGCGGGTGCAAGCCCTCACTTCCACTTCACGTTCCAGAACTGCGGCAACTCGTCGGACGTCGGCTTGAAGGCGAGGTCCTTCGAGTAGACGTAGTACTTCGCATACGTGTAGAGCGGCAGCCAGAACACCTCGCCCGAGATGCGCGTGAGCGCCTGCTTCCACAGGGCTGCCCGCTGCGCCGGGTCGACGTTGCGGTCGGCCTCGCCGATGAGGCGGATCACCTCGGCGTCCTTCACCATGTCGTCGGGCGAACCTGCGAAGAAATGACCGGCGCTGGCGCCGACGTCCGGCACCGAGCCCGAGCCCCAGGTGGAGTGCACGAAGCCGATCTGCCCCTTGTGGATCTGCTGCACCATCGCGGTGTACTGCAGGAATACAAGCTTTGCCCGGATGCCGACCTTGGCGAGATCGCCGATCACGGCTTCGGTGTACTCGCGCTCGCGATAGGCGACGAGATCGACGTCGAGGCCGTTCGGGAAGCCCGCCTCGGCGAGCAGCGCCTTGGCCTTCGCCGGATCGTAGGCGACGCGCGGCACATCCTGCGTGCAGGCGAACTGATCGGGATGCCAGGCCGAGTGGATCCCCTCGGAG
>DAORNH010000062.1:1022-11067 GCA_035440865.1 Hyphomicrobiaceae bacterium
CCGACGAGGTTCTTCACGATCGCCTCGCGGTTGATCGCGTGGGCGACAGCGAGCCGCACGCGCTTGTCCATGAACGTCTTGGTCGCCGAGGTGCCGCGCGTATCGAAGCCGAGATAGGCAAAGCGCATGGTCTTGGCGTTCTCGACCACCACGGCAGGATTGCTCTTCACTCGCTCGGCGAGTTCCTTCGGCACGTCCCAGATCCAGTCGACATTGCCGGTCATCACTTCGGCGAGCCGCGTGTTCTGGTCCTTGATGGTGCGAAAGCGGATCGCCCCGATCACCGGCGCAATCTTCGGTCCGCCCTTGAAGTACTCGGCATTCTTGACGAGGTGGATGAAGTCGCCCGGCTTGATCTCGGCGAGCTTGTAGGGGCCGGTGCCGACGGGCTTCACCGCGCCGAAGTCGCGCTTGCCGTCCGGCTTCAGGGGAGCCGCATCATAGTGCCCCTTCGGCACGATCACGCCCGCGCCCGAGAGGAACGTCAACGCCGCAGGGAACGGCTTCGTCAGATTGATGCGCACTTTGAGGTCGCCGGTCTTCTCCACCGACTTGATCCAGGTGAGGTAGCTCCGCGAGAACGAGCCGTTGGCCGGATCGACGACGAAATTCAGCGAGTAGACGACGTCGTCGGCATCGAGCGCCTTGCCACTGTGGAACTTCACGCCCGCCCGCAGATCGAAGTCGAGCGTGACGTTGTCGACCCATTTCCAGCCGGTCGCCAGCAGCGGCTGAGGCTTGTACGTCTCGTCGAGCAGCACGAGGCGATCGAAGATCAGGAACGAGATGATGAAGTTTTCGCGCGTGTTGAGGAAGTTCGTATCCGCAATTGGGTTCTCGCGGTCCGACGCCCACACCAGCGTATCGTTCGCCTTGCCGGCTTCGAGCGGAACCGGGGCCAAGGCGGCGATACCCGCCAGCAGTCCTCCGGCGACAAGCCCGCGCATCTTCAGCTGCATCGTCTCCTCCCGTTCTGGCTTTGCGGCAGCATCGAACATGCCCGCGCCTAAAGCAAGGCGGGAACCGATGGACGGCGGGGCCGAATTCTCAGACCGTGGCGAACTCGGACCTTGCGTAGCCCTGGAGGTAGAGGAGCGCGGTCAGGTCGCCATGGCGGATCGCGGCATGCGCCTCGGCGGCAACGATCGGCTTGGCGCGAAAGGCGACGCCGAGACCCGCTTGGCGGATCATGGCGAGGTCGTTGGCGCCGTCGCCGACCGCGAGCGTCGCTGCCGGCGCGATGCCTCGCGCGGAAACGAGCCCCTCGAGCATCTCCCGCTTCGCCTCGCGGCCGAGGATCGGCTGGACGACGCGCCCGGTCATGGTCTCGCCCGCGAGCTCGAGCGTGTTCGCGCGATGCATGTCGAAGCCGACGGCCTTGGCCACCCGGCTCGTGAAGAACGTGAAGCCGCCCGAGACGAGCGCGGTATAGGCGCCGTTCGCACGCATCGTCTGGACGAGCGTCCGCGCGCCCGGCATCAGCGAGATGCGCCGCTCGAAGACGCGCTCGAGATCGACCGTAGTAACGCCCTTCAAGAGTGCGAGCCGCGCCTCGAGCGCCGCCTCGAAAGGAAGCTCGCCTCGCATCGCCCGTTCGGTCACCGCTGCGACCTCGCGCTTGCGGCCGACGACGTCGGCCATCTCGTCTATGCACTCCTGCCCGATGATCGTGCTGTCCATATCGGAGATCAGCAGCGCCTTGCGTCGGCCTGCCGCCGGGACGATCGCGATGTCGAGTCGGGCACTCTCCGCAAACGGCTGCAGCCGGTCGACGAAGCCGCGCGCCGCGCTCCCGGCGAGCTCGATGTCGAGCTCGCAGGCCTCCTTCGGCGCGAGCCAGCGGGCTGCGGCGATGTCGAGGCGCGGCTCGCCGGCGACAAGCGCGCGGATGCGCTCCTCAGTCTCTTCCCCGCCCGGCGGGGCACCAGTCACGACAACCACGAAGCGCATCGCCGCAAGCCTTCAGCACACGTAGCTCAGTTTCGTGAAGCGGTGGCGCATCGCAGTCACGTCGGGCGCAATGGCCTCGGGCGCCTCGTTGCCCGCAAGGACACGCGCGACGAGGCGGGCGAGCGGAGCGCAGTCCTGCACGTCGAAGCCCCAGCGCACGATCTCTGGCGTGCCGATCCTGAGGCCGTTGTTGTCGCCGTCCACAGCCGCGATCGGCAAGCCGATGCCACAGGCGAGAATGTTGGCGCGGCGCAAGAGCTTCGAGGCGGCCTGTCCTCCGCCCCAGCGATGCGCCTCGATCGCGAACTGGTGCGAGGTCGTGAAGCCGCCCGCCGTCCTGTGCACTGGAAGGCCTTCCGCGGCCAGCGCCTCGGCAAGAGCCTTCGCCATCTCGACCATCTTGGCGGCATAGGCGCGCCCATACTCGCGCCAGTCGAGCAGTGTCACGGCGAGCGCTGCCGCCTTCGAGACATCGAAATTCGCGGTGAGCCCCGGGAACGCTATGCGGTCGATCCTCTGCGCGAGCTTCGCGTCGTTGGTGAGCACGAGGCCCGCCGGCGGCCCGCCGAGGCTCTTGTAGGTGCTCATCGTCATGAGATGCGCGCCCTCGGCAAGCGGCTGCTGCCAGGCGCGCCCCGCGATCAGCCCCGACATGTGCGCCGCATCGAACAGCAATTTCGCGCCGACCCGGTCGGCGATCGCGCGCAGCTCGCGGACGGGGTGCGGGAGCAGATTGAGGCTGGCGCCGATGGTGATGAGCTTCGGCTTCACGCGCTCGGCAAGCTCGGCGAGCCTGGCGACGTCGACCGTATAGTGCGCCGCGTCGATCGGCGCCGGGTGGATCGCGACACCGTAGAGCCCTGCGGCGCCATCGCGATGATGCGTGACATGTCCGCCGATCTCCGCCGGCGGTACGATGACGGCGTCTCCCGGCTGGCAGGTCGACATGAAGGCATAGAGGTTGGCGATTGCCCCTGAAGGCACGCGGATCTCGGCGAATTTCGCGCCGAACACCTCGGCGGCGAGTTCGGCCGTGATCACCTCGATCTCCTCGCAAGCCTCGAGACCCATCTCGTACTTGTCGCCCGCGTAGCCGAGCGAGGGCCGGACGCCGAGACCAGAGGCGAGTAACGCCTCCGCACGTGGGTTCATCGTGTTCGTGGCCGGATTGAGATTGAAGCAATCCTTCTCGTGGATTTCGCGATTGCGATCTGCGAGGGCTTCGATCCGATGCTGGAGCGCCGCCGACCCGAGCGTTGCGGCCGACGCAGCATAGCGCGCCTGCACGTCCTCGACGGCTGGCGGCACCCAGGGGCGGCGTGCGAGCGTCGGCATAAGATCGTCTCCGTGATCGGCTTTACATGCCGAGTAGCGCCTCGATCGTGGCCGGTCAAATGCAAGGAGGGTCGCGAGCTCATGGCAGATGCGACACGGAACCAGGACATCGTGGTCATCACAGGTGGATCGGAAGGGATCGGCCTCGCCTTCGCACGCGCCTATCACGACGCGGGGCGGCCGCTGCTCCTGATCGCCCGCAGCGCCGAGCGGCTCGCAGCAGCCCGCAGCGCCCTCGGGGACACACGTGTGCACACCCTCGCACTCGACATCACGCGCGATGACGCGCTCGAGGCAATCGATGCGGCACTCGCCGGGATCGGCGGGCAGTGCGACGAGCTCGTCAACTCGGCCGGCTTCGGATTGAGTGGCAATTTCGCCTCTCTCGCGCCCGGGCGCCTCGAAGCGCTCGTCACCCTCAACGTGACCGCCGCCATGCGTCTGATGCGCCACGTGCTCCCGGGCATGATCGAGCGGCGGCGCGGCCTGATCATCAATGTCGCTTCGCTCGGTGGCCTCGTCCCCGGGCCCCATCAGGCGGCCTACTACGCGAGCAAGGCGTTCCTCATCTCGCTCAGCGAGGCCGTCGCCGCCGAAGTGAAAGCGCACGGCGTGCGCGTCATGGCTCTGGCCCCAGGACCGATCTCGACGGAGTTCCATCGCCGGATGGGCTCCGAGAGCGACCTCTACCTCAAGTTGCTGCCTGTGCAGCGTCCCGGGACGGTGGCACGTTGGGCGCGGCTCGGCGCAGCCCTTGGCGCCCGCGTGATTGTCCCAGGCCTCCTTCAGTCGATAGCAGCGCTCACTTTGAGAGTGCTGCCGCATCGGCTATCAATTCCGATCATGGCGATCTTGCTGAGGCCGCGCGGCCGGGCGCGGTCCATGTCGACATCGCATTAACCTCGGTAGGTGAGCACCGCTTGCAGTTTGTTAGGGAATGGGCGCTACAAACGGGTTGTGCGCCGTGGCTTCAAGTTGCGCGTTCCCGGCGCCTCTATCGCGGCGGCGCGGAGACCATGCTCCTCCATGGTCTTCGCCCGCCGTTCGCCATTTGCAGCGCGGGATTGTCTGCGTGAGTCGCCAACCGGTGCATAAGCCTCCGGTCGTGATCGTGACGCTTACGCTCGACGTCGGCGGCACCGAGCAACACATTGCCACCGTAGCACCTTTGCTGGTCGAGCGCGGTTGGCCCGTCTCCGTCTACTGCCTCAATCGGGCTGGTGAGCAGGCCGAGCTATTGCGCTCGCGCGGTGTCGACGTCATCGCTCCCCCGCGCGAGGCCGCGGGTCGGCAGACGCCGCGGGCAAAGCGCGCTGTGCTCTCGACGCTGGCAGCGGCCGACCTTTTCCGGAAGTATCGCCGCCAGAAGCCGGCAATCGCCCACACCTTCCTGACTGAGCCATTCCTGTTCGCCGGACCGGCCGGCATCCTCGCTCGCGTGCCGATCCGGGTCATGAGCCGGCGCGAGCTCAAGGCGACGCGAACCAACTGGCCGGGAGCCCGGGCCGTCGAGCGCCGCCTCATCGCCCGCATGGCCGCCGTGCTCGGCAACTCACGGAGCGTCGTCGCCGAGCTCATCGAGGACGGCGCCCCCCGAGATCGCATCGGCCTCATCTACAATGGCATCGACGTGCGCCGCTTCTCCGCAGGGGTCGACCGGGAGCGCCTCCGTCGCGATCTCGGCATAGCCGGCGACGGCCGCATTGCCATCATGGTCGCAAACCTCTTCCCGTATAAGGGCCAGCGCGAGCTCATCGAGGGCTTCGCCTCGGTTGCGGCGTCGCTGCCCGAGCCCTGGACGCTCGTCCTCGTCGGCCGCGACGAGGGCGACAGGGCGCATCTCGAGGCGCGCATCGCTGCGCTCGGCGTTGGTGATCGCGTGCGCCTGGTCGGCCAGCGAAAGGATGTGCCGTCGTTACTGGCGGCGAGCGACATCGGCATTCACGCCTCGCGGCAGGAAGGCTTCTCGAATGCCGTCCTCGAGCAGATGGCGACGGGCCTGCCCGTGATCGTCACCGAGGCCGGCGGCAATACCGACGCCGTCACCCACGACAAGACGGGACTGATCGTCCCGATCGAGGCACCGGAGGCGCTCGCCGCCGCCATCTCCACCCTCGCGCGCGACCCCGCCCGGCGCACGCGCCTCGGTGCCGCCGCCCGGGCACGTATCGAAAAGGAATTCACGCTCGCGCGCGTCGTCGATGCCTACGAGGCGCTCTACATGGGGCTCCTCGCCGGAAGGCGCCCGGCCGAAATCGAAGGCGTCGGCATCGGTCGCTGAGCCTCTTCAGTTCAGCCAACGCCTGAGTTTCCGTCGAAGCCAGCCCGGCTCGCTCGCTGCAGGCCCGGTCCCGCGCACATGGTCGTGCGCCTCGACGAGCAGCTCGCCGATCCGCTTTGCGTCGTGCTCGCCCGTACTCGAGCTCGCGAGATCGTCGATGTTGCGCGCCCACACACGTTCGATCACGGCGAGAAATGGGACGGCGCGGAGCTTCGCCCCCGGCGCGCGGGTGAGAACGTCTCCGAGAGCCGCTTCCCCGCTCGGCACCGCGGCGCGGCGACCCAAGTGCACCATCGAGACGGGGATCGACACGACATCGTAGAGCGTCGCGAGGTCATGCGCCGCGATGCGCTGTCCGAGAATCGCGCCGCCAGCGAACTGCCGGCGGAGGCTCTTGCAGGAGCTGCACCATGTGGCGCCGAACTCGACGAGGACGAGCCGCTTCCTCGCCGCGGCCCCTGCCAGCGCTATCTGGAGACGCTGCTGATGATCGGCGCAGACGGGATAGTCGACGCTCGGCGGCTGGCCGGTGCCGGTTGGGCGCGCCGTATCAGATGGAAAACCAGGACAGCCCGGCCCCGCCACGAACGCCGCCGCAGATTTGCCGTCGCCGGCGATGGCCGTCGTTGCGACAAGCGCCCCCGTCAGCACGAAAGCGGCGACGAGTTGTACAGAGACCCTTGCGGCCCGTGCGGCGAATATCGGCATGAGTTCTTGCCCTTGAGCGATCGTGCCGTCTCGGCACATCTCAGGGGCATCGAAGCAAGAATGTCGCCACTCCGTGCGCTACTGGCAGGCCTGGCCCATCGCCAGCAGCGCCTGCGTCATACCGGAGAGCGAGTACACCTCCGGGGCCGCCGCGCCTTTCTCCGCCGTCACCTGCACGGTCATGCGCGCGCCCTTCTTCATGGCCTCGATGAGCCGCGCTTCGGTTGCAACGTCACCGACCCAGGCGCGGTCCGCGTCCGTGAACAGGCGGAACTGCTCGCGCCCAACGGTCACGAGAGCCTCGCTGCCCTTCCGGGCGGCGCTCGCGGTCTTCAGACTGAACTCGGAGCGAACGCCGTCCTTCGGCCAGGCGGTAATGTAGGCAAATGCCCCGGTGCCGGCTGTCGCTGCCGCAAAGCAGATGCGCCTCGCGCCTGTCCCATGAGCGTAGGCCCGCCACTCGCCCGACGTCGCGATCACCTCGATCGACTGAGCGAGGCTAGCCGGCGCTGCCAGCACGGCCGCAGCCATCGTGGCGGCCATAGCGCGTCTCGAAGCGGCCAAGCAGCATCTCCTTCTCGGTGAGGCAGCCGTCATATGCGCCGGCCCGCGCCCTGCCAATAGGGCTCACGCAACTTCCGCTTGAAGATCTTCCCCGAATCCTCGCGCGGCAGCTCGGCGCGGAGTTCGATCTTCCGCGGCACCTTGTAGTCGGCGAGGTGGGCTGCAAGATGGGCGCGGAATGCCTCGACCGTCAGTCCCGACCCGGCGACCGGCTCGACAAGCGCGATCAGCGCCTCGCCGAACTCGTCGTCCGGGACCCCGAACACAGCGCAATCGCGCACGCCCGGCATGGTATGGGCCGCCGCCTCGATCTCGGCCGGGTAGATGTTCACGCCGCCCGAGATCACCATGTCGCGCTTCCGGTCACACAGGAACAGGTAGCCCTCGGGATCAAGGTAGCCGACGTCGCCGCAGGTGATGTGTCCGTCGCGGTCGATCTCGCGGCGCTTCTCGGGCAGGTTGTGGTAGGTGAAATTGTTGAACGGATCGAGGCGCGTATAGACCTCGCCGACGCCGCCAGCCGGTACGAGCGCTCCTGCATCGTCATAGATGCGTACGCTCGCACCTTCGACCGGCCGGCCGACCGTGCCGGGGCGCGCGAGCCACTCCTGCGACGACACGATCGTAACCGCGCCGCTCTCCGTGGCACCATAGAACTCGTTGATGACGGGTCCCCACCAGTCGATCATACGGCGCTTCACGTCCGGGGCGCACGGTGCCGCCGCGTGCATGACGAAGCGGAGCGAGGAGACATCGTAGCGCCGGCGCACCTCCTCGGGGAGCTTCAGGAGACGTACGAACATCGTCGGCACCATGAAGGTGATCTCGATGCGGTAGCGCTCGATCGTCTCCAGGAGCTCGATCGGATCGAAGCGCGGCATGAGCACCATGACACCCGCGATCCGCGCGCCGCGCACGGCAAAGCTGTTCGGTGCCGAATGGTAGAGCGGCCCCGGCAGGAGCGCCCGCGATCCAGGCACCATGCCATAGGTGCGCACGCGCATCCGCTCGAGGGCCGCCTGCTGCTCCGCATTCGGAGGCGCGCGGCGGACACCTTTCGGGTTGCCGGTCGTGCCCGAGGTATAGATCATGCTCTGCGTCGGCGGCACGGGCGGCCCGGTCCAGGGCTGGCTTTCGCCGAGGAAGGCCTCCCAGCCGAGCGCACGTGGCAGGCGCCGCTCTTCGCCCATGACATAGGCCGCGCGCACCTCCGGCGGCGGCGGCACGTCGATGACGGCAACCCGCTCCGGAACAGCCTCGGCGACCGCAGCCAGCAAGTCAGTATGCCCGACGAACACCTTCGCCGCGCAATCGCGGAGGATGTAGCCGACCTCCTCTCCCTTGAAGTGCCAGTTGAGCGGCACCGCGTAGGCGCCGAGCCGCATGGCGGCAAAGCTCGCGACCAGGAACACCGGGTCGTTGCGCATCAGGATCGCGACACAGTCGCCCTGCCCGACGCCGCGCGCCGCGAGGCCGCCCGCGGCCTTCGCGACCTGCTCTTCGAGCAGCGCGTGGCTCATCACGCGTCCGCCGGACACGACGCCGGTGACGTTCCCCGGAACGGTGATGCGATCGAGGCCACGGTTGGCCGTGCTGCCGTGCTCACCCATTGAGACCCCCGGGACCCTGTCAATATGAAGCGGACCAGTTCTTGCCGACAGTCTGTCACGTCGGCCCGCGGTGTGGAATGGCGATCGCGCACGCTTTGCCTGATCACGGCCTTGCACGCGCCGCTCGGCCCGGTAGTTGAGTCTCGGCCACGGCTCGCGATAATGGCCCGGGCGAAAACGCAGAAGGAGTTCGGCATGTCGCCTGCGCTGTTTCTCGACCGTGACGGCGTCGTCAATGTCGACCGCGACTATGTCTTTCGCCGCGAAGACTTCGACTGGCAGCCGGGCATCTTCGATCTCGCGCGCACGGCGCATCGAGCCGGCCTTCCCATCGTGATCGTGACGAACCAGTCTGGCATCGGCCGCGGCTACTACAGCGAGGTCGACTTCCAGGCGCTCACCACCTGGATGCGCACGCGTTTCGAGGACGAAGGCGCGCCAATCCGCGCCGTCTACCACAGTCCGCACCACCCCGAAGCGGCACGTCCCGAATATCGCGCCGCAGATCACCCCTGGCGCAAACCGCGGCCCGGCATGCTTCTCGCCGCCCGCGACGAGCACGGCCTGGATCTCGTCAACTCAATCATGATCGGCGACCGAGTGAGCGATATCGAGGCGGGCGCGGCCGCCGGCGTCGGCACACTCGTCCTCGTCAGCGAGCACTCAGCCGAACTGAGCACCCGACCGACGCATCGCTTCACAACCATCCTTGAGACTGCCACCTGGTTCGCCGGCGAGATGGCCTTGCGCGATCTGGCACTTACTCGAAATAGATGAACTCGTGGTCGCCGGTGTAGCCGGTCTCCTTGAACACGAAGGCCCACTCATCGGGCGTATGGAAGGCACGGCAGGTGAGCTGCCAGTACATGAGGTTCACTTTCTCGCGCTCGTTGCGATAGCCCTCGACGCAGACGTACCTGGCACCGCGCCCGACGCGCTCGATCTCCTTGAAGGCCGGCCACAGCTCCTGGATGTAGAGGTTGTGCAGCGTGTTGATCGACACCACGAGATCGAAGTGCTTGTCGGGCCAGGGAAGCTTGTGCGCCGGCCCCACCTTGCAGAACGGTTTCACGCTCTCCATCGTGTGCTCGACCGCATATTTCGAGATGTCGATGCCGGCCACCTCAACGCCGGGCACCGCCTCGCGGAAATCGTGGAGCAGGAAGCCCTTCCCCGAGCCGACATCGAGAATGCGCATGCCGGGCTTTATGCCGTAGGCCGCGACCATGGCGTCGGCGACCTTGCGCCAGCGCCCGTCGTACCTGTAGCCGCCATAACCGGTGTCGCGGCCGCCGTCCCAATAATCGTAGTCGAACTTGACGGCGAGATCGGCGACCTCGGCCTTGTCGCGTTGGGTGACGCGCGCGAGGTAATCACGCTTCGTCGACTTGTGCACGAGGCTCACGAATTCTCTGAGCGCCATGGCGCGGGTCTCCTACTTCAGGTCGCTGCGATGTCGTCGAGCTTGGCGCGGGCGCGCTCGATCTGTCGGGCCGAGCGCTCGGCCGAGCCCGCCAGGTCGGCGAACGCCCGCCGGTCGGCCCCGAGCGGCAGAAAATCGTTCAGGATGATGCAGGCCCACTTCACGCGGTAGGCA
>DAORNH010000062.1:11088-11409 GCA_035440865.1 Hyphomicrobiaceae bacterium
AACGATTCGCCGAGCTCGAGACGCCTGGCAAGCGCCGTAACGAACGCCTCATGCTGTTCCGCCGGCACCGGGATCTCCGGCTGGCAGCAGAAGTCCGATGCGAGCTTCGCCGGATCATCACGGCCCGCGTACTCGAAGTCGATGAAGGTGACGCGGCCGGCGTCACTCAACGCATTGTGGAAGCCGAAGTCGGAGGGCGAGAGGCATTGCTCGTGATGGTCGAGCGGTCGCGCGAGATCGAGGCTCGCGCGAACGGCACCCTGCTCGATGCGCGCCCGGACGCGCTGCCATGCTGGTACGAGCCGCTTCTTGACGAGTTCG
>DAORNH010000062.1:11476-17325 GCA_035440865.1 Hyphomicrobiaceae bacterium
CAGATGCTCGCCAAGCGAGAAGCAGGCTTCCGAGCCCGGCGCGAGCGCGGTCACGGGCGGCGTCGGCCGGTTCAGCGCGACGACGAAATCCAACGCGGCTTCCACCTCTGGCGCGCCGATCTCCCCCGCTGCGAGCTTGCGCCCCGGCACGAACGACATAAGCGCGGCGCCGGCCTCGACATCCGTCGCAATCGGCTCGGGAATGGCACGCACACCGCGCGACCAGGCGAGTGTCAGAAACTCCCACTCGGCCTTGCGGCGGTCGCGCGGATCGCGGAGGTCACGAAAGTAGCTCTTGAGGAGCAGGCTCTGGCCGTCTGCCAGCGCCACGCGATAGACGCGGTTGTTCTTGCCGCCGCTCAAGGTCTCCGTGCTGATCGGCGCCGCGCGACCCGCACGCCTGGCGAGTTCAGCAGCGAGCGCCAGCGGTGTCGCTTCGGCCGGCATCTCACGCCGCCCCGACGCCGAGCGCGCGTCCGATCTCTGCCCAGCTCCGATGCCGCTCGAACGAGTGCTGCTTCCACCGCCCACCGTCGTAGTGGCCATCCGGATCGAACAGGATCGCGCGCAGGCCCGGAGGATAGCCCGGCATCGCCAGGATCTCGGGAAGGTCGTCGATGAACACCTCGCAGCCGAGGGCCGCGGCGCGCGCAACCTTGGCCTCCTTGGTGAGCTCAAAATGCACACGTGCGTCATCGATGAGCCCACCCGGCCCCGCGAGCCGTTGCGCCACCAGAAAGCCGCGCGCCGCCGCATGCAGATCGTAGCGCGGCCCCGCGAACGGCTCCCGCGTCTTGTGGCTGACGATGGCTAGCTCGTGCCCCGCCGATTTCAGTGCTGCCAATGCAGCGAACGCGCCCGGATAGACCGCCACGAGGTCCATGCGCGCGCCGTACACGTAGCCCTGCAGCTCCGTGAACAGCGGGTCCTGCCCCTCCGCCCGCAGATAATCGCGGACACTCGTCTTGTCGGACGGCAGATCGCGTGGAATGAGCTCGCGCTCGAGCGCTGCGGCATGGAACACGCCGTCGTAGCAGGCGAGCGTATTGTCGAAATCGATCCCGATGCGCATGGCGCTCAACCGATCACTTGAGCGACATGTCGATGAGCGGCCGGCCGACCTTGCCGGCGGCGAGATCCTTCAGCGCCTGGTCGGCCTGAGCCAGAGAATATGGCTTTGAAAGCAGCTCGCGCACCGGGAAACGGCCCGAGGCGATGAGCCGGCCGAAGCGGCCGTAGTCGCGGTCCGGCACGCTGTCGCCGCCCCATGTCCCCATCAGACTCTTGCCCTGGTTGAAGATGTTCGGCGAGAGGGAGAGCATCGCACCGTGCTTAGCATTGCCGATGACGACAGCGCGGCCGCCCTGCGCGCGCGTCGCGTTGATCGCCTGATCCATCACGGACGGGATGCCGGTTGCCTCGACCGCGAGGTCGACGCCGCCGGGCGCGATCTTCCTGATCTCGGCGAGCACGTCGCCCGCAGCCGGATCGATCACATGCGTCGCGCCGTACGTTTTCGCGAGATCGCGCCGCGAAACCGAAAGGTCGATGCCGATCACGGGCGTCGCACCGGCGAACGCGGCAGCCATGCAGGCGTTGAGGCCGATGCCGCCCGTGCCGAAGACGGCGACCGCATCGCCCGCCTGCGCCTTCAGCACATTGAACACGGCACCCATGCCCGTCGGCGCGGCACACCCCAGGAGGATGGCGACGTCCATGCCGAGGCCCGCCGGCACCAGAGTCAGCCGGTTCTCGCTGACGACGGCATGGCGTTGGAAGGTCGTGACCGCGCCCGCGTTGACCTTCTTGCCGCCCCACGTGTAGACGCAGCCGCCCGCCTCGATGCCCGAGCCCTTGAGCCACGAGAGCACCACCTTGTCGCCGGCCTTGACCTTGGTGACCGCGCCGCCCGTCTCGACCACGGTACCTGTCCCCTCGTGGCCGAGGCAGTGCGGGAGCCACTTGTCCTCGCCTTTGTTGCCGACCGCCTCGTTGACCTGGCTGCCGCAGGCGCCCGAGTAGGCGATCTCGACCAGCACCTGGCCGGTCTTGAGTGCCGGTATCTCGAGCTCGGCCAGCACCAGGGGCTTCCCCAGCTCGACGAGGATGGCGGCTTCGGTTTTCATGTGGTCACGTCTCTCGATGCAAAGTGCGTCAGCCCGTGCTCAGCCGAGCGCCTTGAGCACGCGGTCGGCGATCTGGTGGCCGGTGAGGCCGAGCTCCTCGCGCGCATACTCCTGCTCGCCCGACTTCTTGAAGAAGGCGTCCGGCGTGCCGAAGCGGATGAAGGCCTTGGGCCGCACCGCGCGATCGATCATCCACTCGCCGACCGCCGAGCCGAAGCCGCCGAGTAGCGAATGCTCCTCGATCGTGGCGACGAGCCGGAACTTCGCGAAGGCCTCGGCGAGGCAAGCCTCGTCGAGGGGCTTCACGGTGTGAAACGAGACGACGCGCGCCGAGAGCCCTTTCGCCTTCAGCCGATGCCCGGCCTCGATCGCCTCAGGCAGCATGGTGCCGCACGAAAGGAGGCACACGTCGCGCCCCTCCTCGATGGTGATCGCCTTGCCGAGCGCGAAGCTTTCCGGCACGCCCTTGTGCACGACCGGTTCCCCCTTCTTGCCCATGCGGATGTAGACGGGCTTCGGCTGCTTCAGCGCGGCACGGAGCGCGCCGCGCACCTCCCAGGCGTCCCCCGGCGCACAGACCACCATGTTCGGGATCGCCCGCAGGAACGCCATGTCCTCGCAAGCGTGATGCGTCGGCCCGAGGCCTGCGTACGAAAGCCCCGCACCGACTGCGACGATCGTCACGGGGAGATCGTGATAGCAGGCGTCGGTGCGGATCTGCTCGAGGCAGCGCGAGGTGATGAACGGTGTGATCGTATAGGCGACCGGGCGGAGCCCCGACATTGCCATGCCTGCCGCGACACCCATCATGTTCTGCTCGGCGACGCCGCAGTTGAAGAAGCGCGATGGATGCGCGTCCTTGAACTTGTCGAAGAGCCGGTTGCCGATATCGCCCGACAGCATGACGACGCGACTGTCCGAGTTCCCGAGCTTCGTCAGCTCGTCCGCGAAAGCATTTCTCATGCGAGCCCCAGCTCCTTCCTGGCCTTCACGACCTCGTCGGCCGTCGGTGCGCGATAGTGCCAGTTGTTGTCGTCCTCCATGAACGACACGCCCTTGCCCTTCACCGTATGCGCGATGAGCGCGACGGGCTTGCCCGAGCCGTTCGGCACCTTCTGCATGAGCTCGGCGAGCTTGCCGACGTCATGTCCGTCGACCTCGTGGGCGTCCCAGCCGAAGGCGCGCCACTTGTCGGCGAGGGGGGCGAGCATCAGCGTCTCGTTGGAACGCGCCGTCGCCTGCCACTTGTTGTAGTCGACGACGACGCAGACGTTCTCGAGTTTCTGGGCGGCGGCGAACATGGCCGCCTCCCACACCGAGCCCTCGTTGTTCTCGCCGTCGGAGAGGAGCGCATAGACGCGGAACGTCTGGCCCTTGATGCGGCCCGAGAGCGCCATGCCGCAACCGATCGGCAGCCCATGACCAAGCGAGCCCGTCGCCGCCTCGACGCCTGGCAACAGGTTGGCCGGCGGATGCTCGGCGAGCCGCCCGCCGTCCTTGCAGTAGGTCGCCAGTTCCTCGACCGGAAAGAACCCCTTGAATGCGAGAGCTGCATAGAGCGCCGCCGCCGCGTGCCCCTTCGAGAGGATGAAGCGGTCGCGCAGCTCGTCGGTCGGCGTCTTCGGATCAATCGCGAGCACGTGCCAATAGGCGGCCGCCACCACGTCGCAGCACGACAGCGACGAGGCGAGGTGCGCCGCCTGCGCCGCATGGCTCATCTCGACGACCTTGCCCCTGAGCTCGGCCGCCTTCCGCTTCAATGCCGCGGCATCGGGCAGAGCTTTTCCGGTTGGTCTCGTCACGGATCACCCCC
This sequence comes from Hyphomicrobiaceae bacterium, assembly GCA_035440865.1. Taxonomy (GTDB): domain Bacteria; phylum Pseudomonadota; class Alphaproteobacteria; order Rhizobiales; family Hyphomicrobiaceae; genus DAORNH01. The sequence continues at coordinate 15,416 of DAORNH010000062.1, forward strand.
ACGGTCGAATGTGCTCGTCAGGATCGCGCTCGGGCCGCTCGATAGCGCCGTGCGATCCGTTCACGCCTTGTGCTCGTAGCGCGTCGGCAGCTTGGCGATGTCGCCCTCGAAGCGGCGCGCCCAGGCGATCACATCGTCGATACCCTGCCCGAGCGAGATGGCATCACGCCAGCCAAGCTCGGTCCTGAGCTTGAAACTGTCGAGCGTATAGGCCGTATCCTTGCCGGCCCGTTCGGGACCAATCTCGACGCAGTCCTCGAAGCGCTTGCCGACACGGGCGAGGATCATCTCGACGAGCGTGCGGATCGAGACGAGTTCGTAGCCCGAGATGTGATAGCAGGCGCCGAGCGCGCCGCGCTCCGCGATCGCCTCCGTCGCCGTCGACACGTCGTTCATGTGGATGAAGACGCGCACCGACTTGCCGCCGCCGTCGAGCTTCAGCTTCTGCCCCCCCATGGCCGCGACGATCGTGCGCGGAATGATGCGATAGAGCTGCTGGCCCGGGCCGTAGACGTTTGCCGCCCGTGTGAACAGCACCGGAAACTGGTAGTTGGCGAAGTAGGTTCTGAGGTGCATGTCGCCGGCTGCCCGTGAGGTCGCATACGGTGTCGACGGATTGAATGGCGCGTCCTCGCGCACCCAGCCCTCGGTCGAGCCGTAAGCCTCGGGAGTCGTCACATGCACATAACGCGCGAGACCCTCGTATCGGCGGAGCCGATCCGCGAGCCGGGCGAGCGAGACGACGTTCGTCATCATCCAGTGCTCAGGGAACTGCCAGCTTTCACCCACCATGCTCTGGGCGGCGAAATTGACAACGTGTGTCGGCCGCTCGGCCTTGAAGAGCCTGTCGAGTTTGTCGAGGTCGGTGTTGAGGTCAACGCGCTCGAAGCGCACCTTGCCCGGTCGCTTCTGCCACTTGTAGGGGAGCAGAGCCGGATGCGCCTCCTCCGAGCGGCTCGTAGCAATGACGTCGGCGCCGCGGGCGGCCAGATGATCGCAGAACGTGGCACCCGAAAACGAGTTCGAGCCGAGCACCAGGTACTTTGCTGCGCCGCTCATGCGTGCGCCTTTCGCGCGGCGACCGCATCGCGGCGCTGATAGAGCCATTGCACGATCATGTGGCAGATGATGGTTTGCGTATCCTCGGCGATCTGCATGTCGTCGATCTGGAAATGGATCGGGACGTCGGCCATGGCCTTCGCCTTGCCGCCCGTGAAGCCGACGACGGCATAGCTCGTCATGCCGATGCGCCGCGCCTCCTCGATCGCCTTGAGGATGTTCATCGAGTTGCCCGAGCCCGAGAAGGCGAGCAGTACATCACCTTTTCGCGCCTGGACCGCGAGCTGATAGGCGAAAATACTGTCGTAGCCTTCGTCGTTACCGAGGCAGGTGAGAATCGCCGGATTGGCCGAGAGCGCGTGCGCCCTGATCCCCGAGCCCTTCGTCTTCGACAGGGGGTACATCAGATCGTTGGCGAGGTGATTGGCATTGCCGGCGCTGCCGCCGTTGCCGCACAGGAACACCTGCCGGCCCGTCTCCCAGCAATCGAGGAGATCGGCTGTCAGCCGCTCGACGGGCGCCCAGTCGAAGCCGAGCAGCACGTCCGAAAGCCGCTGCGAGTAGCCGCGGAAATGCCGCGCGGGCGAGTCACCCGAATGTGTCGTCGCGCCGGGCAAGGGCCGTGCCATTGCTTCGGTCCGTGAGGTCATTTCACGACCTCCTTCTGCATCCACTTGAGATTGTACCAGCGGTCGTTCTCCTTGAGGACGCCCTGGCGGTACATGCCGACCATTTCCTTGATGGCGTCCTCGACCGCGATCGTCTCGCCCGGACGCAGGCCGAGCTTGGAGGGCGCCTGCCGGGCGGCGTGAGCCGAAATCGGGATTTCGCTGTCAAGCCGGAAACGGCCC
>DAORNH010000063.1:0-15154 GCA_035440865.1 Hyphomicrobiaceae bacterium
ACGCTGCGCTACTATCAGCCGAAGGGTGCCGATGAGCAGACGCCGCACGACCAGGACGAGATCTATATCGTCGCCTCCGGGCGCGGATCGGTCGTTTCGGGACCTGCGGAGGACCGGCTCGACAAGCGGTCGTTCGGCCCGGGCGACGCGATCTTCGTGCCGGCGGGGCACGTGCACCGCTTCGTCGATTTCTCACAGGATTTTGCGACCTGGGTCGTCTTTTGGGGTCCGGTCGGCGGCGAGACGACGCGCGACTGAGCGGCACTGATGAGCCCCGCGCGTCCGCGTCTCCCCGATGCCATCCTGATTGCGGGACCGACCGCCTCGGGGAAGACGGCGCTGGCGCTGGCGCTTGCGGAGCGCTGGCCATCGCTGATCATCAACGCCGACAGCATGCAGGTGTACCGCGACCTGCGCATACTGACCGCCCGCCCGAGCGTGGACGAGGAGGCGCGGGCGCCCCATCGACTGTTTGGTCACGTCGAAGGGGGCGTGGCCTACTCGGCCGGTCGCTATATCGCGGAAGTAGGAGAGGCGCTCGGCGAGGCGCGGCGGCGGGAGCGGGTCGCGATCATCGTCGGGGGCACGGGCTTCTATCTGAAGGCGCTTCTCAGCGGACTTTCGCCCATCCCGGACGTATCGCGTGAGATCCGCAAGCGCTGGCGGGATGCGGTCTCCGAGCGGGGCGGTCCGGCACTGCATGCCGTACTCGCTGAGCGTGATCCCGTGATGGCGGCGCGGCTCGACCCGACGGATGGTCAGCGCATCGCCCGGGCCCTCGAGGTGCTGGAGGCGAGCGGGCGCTCGCTCCGCGAGTGGCAGGCGATCCCGGGCCGGCCGGTGATCGAGGCGGCACGGAGTGTCCGGCTCGTGCTCTCAAGCGAGCGCGCCTGGCTCGTCGCACGGGCGCGGCATCGGCTCGGTACGATGATCCGGGATGGCGCTCTCGATGAGGTGCGCGCACTGGATGGGCGCGGGTTAGACCGGAGCCTGCCGATCTTCGGGGCGCTCGGGATGCGCCCGCTCGCCGAGCATTTGGCAGGCCGGCAGTCGCTCGCCGATGCCATCGAGGCGACCGCGCGCGATACGGCGGCGTACATCAAGCGGCAGCAGACCTGGGCGCGGGGGCAACTCGCCGACTGGACACCGATCAGGATTGGCGAGGGGGTTGATCCCAGCGGGGCTGCCCTTGATGCAATTAACCGCTATATTGCTTGATATGGCATATATGAATAAAGTTCATTGCGAATTTGAGCGTCATCAGTGATTTTTTATTGCGACAGAGCGATTCGTGTGGTGTCACAGCGTCTCGCGCCGGCCTGGAGGCCGGCAGCAACGAGATTCGCACGCGAACGTTTGGGAGAGCCCGATGCCCCGCACCATGACCGGCGCCAACATGGTCATCCAGGCCCTGATCGATCAAGGCGTCGAGGTCGTCTTCGGCTATCCGGGCGGCGCCGTCTTGCCGATTTATGACGAGATCTACCAGCAGGAGAAGGTGCGCCACATCCTCGTCCGCCAGGAGGGCGGTGCGGTGCATGCCGCTGAAGGCTATGCGCGCTCGACGGGTAAGGTCGGCGTCGTGCTGGTCACCTCGGGGCCGGGCGCGACCAATGCCGTGACGGGGCTCACGGACGCGCTCATGGACAGCATCCCGGTCGTGTGCATCACGGGGCAGGTGCCGACGCACCTCATCGGCAACGACGCCTTCCAGGAGTGCGATACGGTCGGCATCACGCGACCCTGCACGAAGCACAACTGGCTCGTGAAGGACGTGAACGATCTGGCGCGCGTGCTGCACGAGGCATTCTACATCGCGGCCTCTGGCCGTCCAGGGCCGGTCGTCATCGACATCCCGAAGGACGTGCAGTTCGCGACGGGCACCTATGTCGCCCCGTCGTCTTCGACCATTGCGCACAAGAGCTACAAGCCGCGCAAGCAGGCCGAGCCGAAGGTCATCGACCGGATGGTCGAGATGATCGCCGCAGCCAAGCGCCCGATTTTCTACACCGGCGGCGGCGTTATCAATGCCGGGCCGAAGGCGAGCCAGGCGTTGCGCGAGCTCGTGCGCCTCACGGGCTTCCCGATCACCTCGACGCTGATGGGGCTCGGCGCCTACCCGGCCGCCGACAAGCAATGGCTCGGCATGCTCGGCATGCACGGCACCTACGAAGCGAACATGGCGATGCACGGCTGCGATCTGATGATCAATGTCGGCGCCCGCTTCGACGATCGCATCACGGGTAAGGTCTCCGAGTTCTCGCCCGGATCGCGCAAGATCCACGTCGACATCGATCCCTCCTCGATCAACAAGAACATCAAGGTCGATCTCCCCGTGATCGGGGACGCCGGCTACGTGCTCGAGGATCTCTTGAGGGCGTGGCGGCTCAAGTCGCCGACGCTTGACCGTGCCGCGCACAAGGCATGGTGGAAGCAGATCGACCAGTGGCGTGCGCGACAGAGCCTCAAGTACAAGCCATCTGCTGATTTCATCATGCCGCAATATGCGCTGCAGCGGCTCGCCGAGGCAGTGAAGGATCGCGACAGCTACATTACGACCGATGTCGGCCAGCACCAGATGTGGGCCGCGCAGTTTCTCCCGTTCAACGAACCGAACCGCTGGATGACATCAGGCGGGCTCGGCACGATGGGCTATGGGCTTCCGGCGGCGATCGGGACACAACTCGCGCATCCGAAGGCGACGGTCGCCTGCGTCTCGGGCGATGCCTCGATCCTCATGAACATTCAGGAGATGTCGACGGCGGTGCAGTACCGGCTGCCGGTGAAGATCGTGATCCTCAACAACCAGTACATGGGCATGGTGCGCCAGTGGCAGCAACTCCTCCACGGCAACCGATTGTCGGAGAGCTACACGGAGGCGCTCCCGGATTTCGTGAAGCTCGCGGAGGCCTACGGCGCTGTCGGCATGCGCTGCGAGAAGCCGGGCGAGCTCGATCAGGCCTATGCCGAGATGCTGAAGGTGAGCCGGCCCGTGCTGTTCGACTGCCGCGTCGCCTCGCTCGCCAACTGCTTCCCGATGATCCCGTCCGGAAAGGCGCACAACGAGATGCTGATGGGCGAGGACGTCTCCGACGAGGAGGTCGGCAGCGCCATCGGTGCTGAGGGCAAGACCTTGGTGTGAGGCGAGGCTTGCGCTTCGGAGGCAATCTTACTATTTCTTACCGTGGGCTGCCATGCCTTTGGCGAGGAGCATTTGGCCGTGGAGCGGACCCGGATGTCGAGCAAGGGGCAGGTCATTATCCCGAAGAGCATTCGGGAGGCAAAGGGGTGGGGGCAAGGCGATATTCTCGTCGCGGAGGATCGGCCTGAAGGCGTGATGCTACGCCGGGCCAGTCCTTTTCCACGAACGATCATCTCCCAGGTGCTCGGGGCAGCCAACTACGAGGGCCCGCGGTTGTCGGACGACGACATCGATCAGGCGCTCGAGAAGGACGTCGCGGAGCGCTGGGGGCGCTCCGTCACTTGATTGCCGTCGATACAAGTGTCGTCGTGAGGGTGATCGTCAAGGACGATGACAAGCAGGCGGCGCGCGCAAGGCGGCTACTCGAGACGCGCTCAGTCCTGCTGCCAGTGTCTGTCGTTCTGGAATCGGAGTGGGTGCTACGCGCGGCCTATCGGCTCGACAGGCAGGTGATCGCGGCAGCGCTGCGCGGGTTCTGCGGGCTCGACAATGTCACAGTCTCTGAGCCGGAAGTCATCGCAGCGGCGCTCGATCTCTACGAGCAAGGTCTCGATCTTGCCGATGCTATTCATCTCTGCCTGTCCCGCGCAGCAGACGGGTTCGCAACCTTCGACCGCAAGCTCGCCCGCCTCGGGACGAAACACAACCTGATACCGCCCATCAAGGAACCGTAGAGCGCCACTGCCATGCCCGATCCGACATCCCAGTCACACTACTCGGCCCCCGCCCGCATAGAGGCCGTCGAGACGCGCACGCTCTCGGTTCTCGTTGACAACGAGCCGGGTGTGCTCGCCCGCGTCATCGGCCTCTTCTCGGGGCGCGGCTACAACATCGACAGCCTGACGGTGACCGAAACCGAGCACGAGCGCCATCTCTCGCGCATCACGATCGTCACCAAGGGCACGCCCATGGTGATCGACCAGATCAAGAACCAGCTCGATCGCATGGTGCCGGTGCACCGCGTCGTCGACCTCTCGCAGGAGGCCGAGGCGCTCGAGCGCGAGCTCGCCCTCGTCAAGGTCGCGGGCAAGGGCGACAAGCGCATCGAGGCGCTGCGGCTCGCCGAGATCTTCCGCGCCAACGTGATCGACGCCTCCGTCGAGCACTTCGTGTTCGAGATTACGGGGCGCTCCTCGAAGATCGAGCAGTTCATCGCCATCATGACCGGGCTTGGCCTCGTCGAGGTCTCGCGGACCGGCATCGCCGCCATCGCGCGCGGACCGAAGGGCCTTTGACGCAATGCCGGCCGACCTCCTGCTCGGACTCGTCGTCTTCTGCTGGGTGACCGGGGTGACGCCGGGCCCGAACAACATCATGCTGCTGAGTTCGGGTCTCACCTATGGGTCGCGGGCAACGCTGCCGCACCTGATGGGGGTCGCGGTCGGCTTCGCCGTGATGGTCGCGCTCGTTGGGCTCGGAATCGGCAGGCTGTTCGAGGCCTGGCCGGCGCTCTATGCGATCCTAAAGATAGCGGGAGCCCTATACCTCCTCTATCTCGCCTGGATGATCGCAACCGCGGGCGCGATCGAAGCGGACGGTCAAGCCCGTGGTCGCCCGATGACGTTCATCGAGGCGGCGCTTTTCCAGTGGGTCAATCCGAAAGGCTGGGTGATGGCAGTCGGGTCCGTCACCACATATGCCGGCATTGCGAATTTTCCCGCGAATGTGGCGCTCATTGCGGCCATGTTCGGCACGATCGGCGTCATTGCGAGCGGTGTGTGGATGCTGTTCGGCGAGCTGATGAAGCGCTGGCTGACGGATCCGCGCCGGGTGCGCGCGTTCAACATCGCCATGGCCCTCGGGCTTGTGCTGTCACTATGGCCGGTCGTTGCCGACGTACTTCCTGAAGGCGTTAAGTTCCGGAAATGGATCTGAATGGATTTCAATCTAGATGAAGAGTTCATTTCACAGTCCGGCGGGATTGGCGCGCAAGCCGAAGAATGAGAGTTTCGAAAACTTCTCATGGCGAAGCGAAATGGCCAATTCTTTCAGTGTCCATTAAGCCTAACCGGCAAATAGTGCCAGCAAGGGGCATGTTGGACTTTGCGTGGGGCACGTCATGCGTACGAAAGAGACGATCAAGGCAGCAATTGCGGCAGCGGAGGCTTGGGTACATAGCCGGGTGCATCCGAGCGTCGTCAAGGACAAGTTCGAAGGGGCGCGTCATGCGGCGCTGATCGGTTCGCACATTCTCGGTGGCCTGCTTGCGGGCATCGTATTTGCGACATTCCTGTCGTGGACCGGGGCATTCGGGATTGCCGCAATTCTCGCGGCGCTCTGGTTCCTCTCGCCGTTCCTGATCGCCGGGTATTTGTCGCGCACCGGCAAGCTCGATGCCGCGCATCTGCTCTCCGCCGTCAATCTCACCGGCATCGTGGTGATCGCGGCCGTGCTGTCGGGCGGCGGCACATCGTTTGCGCTCGTGTGGCTGGCGATCGTGCCGCTCGAAGCAGCGCTTTCCGCAAACCGACGCATGATGATCGCAGCAACTGCGCTTGCGGTGACGGCGCTGATCGGGCTTCACGCCGCGACGGTGATGGACCTGCTACCGGCCATGACGGCACTCGCGGTGCCGGCAGACAAGCTCGCTCTCGTCTCGCATCTGGCGGCGATCGCCTACGCCGGCGGCCTCGCCTCGAGCGTCCAGCAGATGCATCGCGACAGCCAGAAGGAGATTGAGGCTGGCCGAGCGCGCTTCCGCCTGATCGCCGAGAACGCCAACGATCTCGTCACGCAGCATGACGCGACGGGCCGCATGACGTTCGCTTCGCTCGCGAGCCGCCGCCTCCTCGGCCTTGAGCCGGATCGCCTGATCGCCGCCGGTATGGAGAGCCAGCTGTCGGTCGATGATCGGGTGCGTTATTCACGGGCGATCGCACAGTGCCTGGCGACAGGAGCGCCGGTTGCCGAGGAGTTTCGCCTGCACCGTATTGCCAGCGACGCGTCGCTTGCGGTCGAACAGCGCTTTGTGGAAATGCGCTGCCAGCCTGTGTTCGGCGCGGAATCGATCGACGGGCGTCCGATGGCCGTGATTGCCGTCACCCGTGACATCTCAGAGCGCAAGGCCAACGAGCAGGCGCTCGCCAAGGCGCGCGACGAGGCCGAGAAGGCGAGCGTCGCCAAGACGTCGTTCCTAGCAGCCATGAGCCACGAACTGCGCACGCCCTTGAGCTCAATCATAGGCTTCGCTGAGCTGCTCCATCGCGAGCTGCTGATCCGCTCGCGCGAGCCGAAGCATGCCGACTATTGCCGGATCATCCACGAGAGCGGCGAGCATCTGCTGAGCCTCGTGAAGGACCTCCTCGACGTCGCCAAGATCGAGAGCGGCAAGTACACGATCATCGTCGAGCCGGTGTCGATCGCCGAGATCGTGCGGAGCGCCGTCGAGACGATGAAACCCGCGGCGGATCAGGCCGAGGTGACGATCGTGCGGAGCGTTGCCACGGACCTCCCCGATGCGCTCGCTGACAGGCGGGCCGTGAAGCAGATCCTGCTCAACCTCATCTCGAATGCCTGCAAATTCACGAATTCCGGCGGCGAAATCAGCGTGAAGGCGGAGCAGCGCGGCGAGCGGATCGCACTCATCGTTGCCGACACGGGCATCGGCATCGGCCCCGAGCACATCGCGCGGATCGGCCAGCCGTTCTACCAGATCGACACGCCGCTCGCCCGCCGCGTCGACGGCGCAGGGCTCGGCCTGTCGATCGTACGCGGCCTCGTGGAGTTGCACGGCGGCGAGATGACGGTGTCGAGCAAGGTCGGCGAGGGCACCGAGTTTACGATCCTCTTCAAGGCGGAACTCGGCGACGAGGACGAAGCCGGCATCGCGGCCCCGCGTGCACTTCGAGACGCGCCGGCGGTGACGACGACGGCACCGTCCGCCGCGGCTTCGGTTCATCTAGAGTTGCAACTCGACTCGGCGCCTGAGACGCGGTGAGGCGCCCTATGCCGCCGGAATGAGATCGCGATGAAACGTGCCGTTCTTGTGGTGGTAGAACGGCACGGTACCGAGGCCGGCGCTCAAGGGACCATGGCGCATGCGGTCGGTCAGGTCCTCGAGCACGACGCGGGTGATGTGGGGGACATCGAGCGCGCGCGCCTCGTCGAAGGTCATCCAGTGCAGGCCTGAGAGCTCGCCGTCGGCGACGGCCTCGCGGTGCGCGATTTCGGCTGCCGAGACGCAGAAGAAGCGCGTGTCGAAGCGGCGCGGCCGTCCGGGCGGTGTGATCGCGCGGGCGAACAGGCGTAGTGGTGCCAACCGCGGGACGAAGCCGAGCTTGTAGAAAGGCGCCCAGGTCGCGATCTCCATGGGGACCGGCTCGCCGATGACGAGCCCCGCTTCCTCGAATGCCTCGCGCACGGCGGCGAGGGCGATCGCCCGTGCACGCAGCGCACTCGCATAGCCCTTCATCTCGTGCATGAGCCGGCGCACCTCGTCCGGCGAGAGATCGTCGTAGGGCGCGATCAGGCGGTCCTCCTTGTCGACACGACCGCCCGGAAAGACGTATTTCCCCGGCATGAAGACGAGATCGTCGCGGCGGCGGACCATCAGCACCTTTGGCTCCGCCCCCGAGGGGAGGACGTTGTGCGATCGACGATGACGAGGGTGGCGGCATCGCGCGGCTTGATGCGGGCGGCGACGGGTGTGCCGCTGGTTTCCGCCGACTTCGACTTGCGCGGCGGCAAGGTCGAGACAACGTAGAGCTGCTGGTCGTAGAAGATGCGCTTCTGCGGGTCGGAGAGGGTCGCGTAAGCCTCATCAATCGCGGCGAGGCGCTCGCCCTTCGCCGCGGCCTTGGCCGCGTCATAGGCCTTGGTGACCTCGCCGGGGCTCGCGTCCTTGGAGACGCCGAGGAGGCCGTAGTGATCGACTTTCGCCATGGTGGCTCGAATTTCTCCGCGGGTTAGCGCCCGCTCCGAGGCGCATCCTCGTTGGGACGGTAGCCGTCGTGGGGCTCCGTGGCACCGGCTGGCCCTCCGAATCCGTGCATGCGGAGCGCCCATTGGAGCGCGATGAGGGCGCCCTTGACGCGAGGCAGCAACCACATGCTCATCAGGATGGTGAGTGGCACCCAGACGGCAATGTGGACCCAGCTCGGCGGGGCGGCAGCGCGCTCGAGCGCCAGCAGTCCGCCAACAATGATATGGCCGACGATCAGGATGGTGAAGTAGGGCGGCGCGTCGTCAGCACGATGATGATGCAACTCTGTGCCGCAGCGGTTGCATGTGTCGGCGACCTTCAGGTAGCGCGTGAAAATCCGCCCCGTGCCACATGCGGGGCAGCGGCCGGCCTGGCCGCGAAGCATCGCGGGCCATACCGGGCGCGCTTGCTCGGGTCGTGTCGATGGCGTGGCGTCGGACGTGCTGCTGATCTCGATCATCCAGCCACGGACCACGGCGTCCGATGCCCGTCAAGGCGCCATGTCGCCGCCGGTCTGTAGCCAAGGCTGTGCAGCCCTCGAAGGAGCCTCCCTGCGCCACCGGGCCTCGGGCCCAGACTCGTGCCCAAATCCGTGCCCAGACTCGGGCCCAGAACTGACCGGGGCACTTCCCTCGATGCGCGCCTTATGCGCGCGGACCGCCCCGGATCTGGCACGCGTTGATTGCAAGATCGCGGCACAAGCGGCCTCTCGTGACCGCGTCAAACATCGCCGCCGGGCTGGCGCTCGGGGCTGTCATCGGGCAAAGTCCGCGCATGAGCGCGAACCGGATGGGGCACGCAATGACGGCGCACGACCACAGCCACGACCATGATCACGGGCAGGGCCACGGCCACAGCCATGATCACGACCACCACCACGACCATGGCTCGGAACTCTCGCCGCTGCAGCTGCGCGTGCGGGCGCTCGAAACCGTGCTCGCCGAGAAGGGCTACATCGAGCCCGCGGTGCTGGACCAGATCGTCGAGGCCTACGAGACGCGTGTCGGCCCGCACATCGGCGCGCGCGTGATCGCCAGGGCGTGGTCTGATCCGGCCTTCAAGGCGGCGCTCATCAAGGACGCGAGCGAGGCTATCACGCAGCTCGGCCTCGAGAACAAGGTCGGCGACCACCTGATTGCGGTCGAGAACACAGCCGGAGAGCACAACATGGTCGTGTGCACGCTCTGCTCCTGCTACCCCTGGGACGTGCTTGGTCTGCCGCCGGTCTGGTACAAGTCGTTCGCCTATCGTTCGCGCACGGTGAAGGAGCCGCGCGCGGTGCTGGCCGACTTCGGCGTGAGGCTGCCTGACGCGATGCGTATCCGGGTGTGGGATTCGACGGCAGAAACGCGCTTCATGGTGGTGCCGATGCGGCCCGCCGGCACCGAAGGGTGGAGCGAGGAGCGGCTCGCCAAGCTCGTCACGCGTGACAGCATGATCGGCACCGGCCTCGCACTCGATCCCAAGGAGGTCGCGGCATGAATGGCGTGCACGACATGGGCGGCATGGACGGCTTCGGCAAGGTCGAGCCCGAGAAGAATGAGCCCGTCTTCCACGGCGCGTGGGAGGGCCGCGTGCTCGCCATGAGCCGGGCGATCGGCGCGACGGGCGCCTGGAACATCGACGTCGGCCGCTTCGGCATCGAGCGGCTGCCACCGGCGACCTATCTCGCCTCGTCCTACTATGAGCGTTGGCAGCGGCGGAACGAGCTTCTGTGCATCGAGCGCGGCCTTGTCACGGCGGAGGAGATCGAGGCAGGCCACGCGAGTGGGAAGGGCAAGGCGATGCCGCGTCCGCCGCTGAAGTCAAATTCCATCGGGGACATGCGCCGCGGCACCTTCTATGCAGACGCGCAGGGTCCGCAGAAATTCAAGATCGGCGACCGCGTGCGCATGCGGAACATGCATCCCGCCTCACATACGCGCCTGCCGCGCTTCGTGCGCGGGCACGTCGGCGTGGTCGAGCGCATCAACGGCTGTCACATCTACCCGGATGCGCTGGTCGCGGACGGGAAGAAGGTCGGCGAGTGGCTCTACACCGTCGTCTTCGACAATCGCACGCTGTGGGGGGCGGATGCCGACCCGACTGTGGCGGTGTCGGTGGAAGCATTCGAGCCCTACATGGAGCCCGCGGCATGAGCGCGGTCGACGCGAAGACGCGGGCGGCCCTCGACGGCGTGCCGGGCATCCCGTGCGCGGCGGAAGGCCCGACGTTCACCGAGCCCTGGCAGGCTCAGGCCTTTGCCATGGCGCTGGCGCTGCAACAGAAGGGCCTGTTCACCTGGGGCGAATGGGCGCAGATGATCGGCGAGGAGATCAGGAAGGCGCAGGCCGCGGGCGACCCCGATACGGGCGAGACCTACTACCAGCACTGGCTCGCGACTCTCGAGCGGATGTCGATCGCCAAAGGCTTGACCGACCCCTACAAGCTCGTCCGCCACTACGAGGCCTGGGAGCACGCGGCTGAGCGCACGCCGCACGGCACGCCGATCGAGCTGAAGGCAGAGGACTTCGAGCAGTAGGTGGGCGCGCGCGGCGTCGTAAATGCTCCTTAAATGTCAGTATGCTCTCCTTTGCGGTGCTCGCGCTTGTAGGAGAGTTCGATGCGTCTTGTCCGCCTTTCGATGACGGCCGCCCTGGCCGTGATGGTGCTCACGAGCGGGCTCGTCGCCCAGCAGCCTCCGGGCGTGATGGCGCCCGTCGCCAGCGAGCGTATGATCGACGTCGCCGTCACCTACAGTTTCATGGTGCCGATCAAGGGCGAGGACCTGCTCGCGCAGAGCAAGTCGCTCGAGGCCGCGCGGCGCATGATCTACGAGATTGCCGCCAACGAGTGCGCCACTATGCGGGCGACGATCGCGGCGACCTGCCGGCTCGAGCGCTTCAACGTGCAGAGCAACATGCAGCGCCATGGCCCGGGCCAGGAGATGGCGCAGGTGAGTGCGAATGCGTCCTACAAGGTCGGCCTCAAGTCGGGACAATGAGCGTGCCGAGGAGAGCGCACGATGCGGCTTGCCGTATCGCGGCCGTGTGCGGCGCGCTCGCCTCAGTGCTCGCCTTCATCGGCGAGGCGCGTGCCGAACGCCGTGACGCGGCGAAGTTCAGCTATTGCGGCCTCGGCCACGCGGAGGCGCACTCGTCGGTGCAGCCCGGCGGCGGCGGCGATACGGTCCAGATCGGCGGCGACGGCGACGCCTACGTCTTCATCTACGACAGCGCGAGCCCTCTCACTCTCGACGATCATGATCGGCTGATCATCGAGAACGCGGTGCCCTCAGCGCTGGAGTTCAAACGCGTCGGGGATCACCTCGCGATCTGCAATCCGACGAGCGGCGGCGAAGTCGTGATCGAGCGGCATTACTGCCGGTCCGCAAGGCTCGCCGAGACGGACGTCGCCAACAACGAGATCGAGGAGATCGCGTTCCTGGCGGCGGGCGAGATCTGGATCGCCGATGTGCTCTACGCGGAGTACCTGAAGGACCGGAGCGCGTTTCCGCGCCACGTCGCGAGATACTATGGGCCGGGCCGCCCGCAGGATGGCTGGCGCGTGCGTCCGTTCAGCGAGGTCCTGCCGGACTGGGTAAGGCCAGCGGACACGTGTGGCGCCGACTGAGCTTGTCTCGCCGCGCTCAGCGGCAGGCCCGCCCGATCGCCTCGTCGACGCTCTTCGTGCAGCCGCCCTTCGCCGGGCAGAACAGGCGCTCGATCTTCGAATAGGCGATGATCGCGGTGCCGCGCGGGCATTTCACGATCAGCTCCTGGATGGGGCCGCGATCGAGCACGGCTTCGATTTTGGCCTTCGGATTCACGAACACGGGGTAGTCACTGAAGCCGACGGCGAGGACCGGGATCAGCACAACGGCAGGCAGCATGGGACGCCTCCACATTTCCCGCGGCCGACTGTCGCCGCTGTTGAACTCACGAAATGTTGGATTGCAATGGGCGTGCCAGAATTGCGTTCCCGGTGGTGCACCTCGTTGGGGTGTCAGACGAACGATCATGACGGTCGTGAGAGTCGATCGCGGCGCGAGGCTGTTCCGCGAGCACGCGCGCGTGCTAGGGTTGGCCGCACGTCCGGGAGTGCTCAGACGAGATCGGGCGGGCGAGCGCGGGGGGCGCATGGAGAAGCGGGCGATCTTTGGCGGGTGGGCTTTTCCGCTGCTGCTGCTTGCGCCGCAGCTCATCATCACGCTCGTCTTCTTCTACGTGCCGGCCGCGCAGGCGATCTGGCAATCGTTCCTGCTGCAGGATGCCTTCGGCCTTAAGACCTCGTTCGTCTGGTTCGAGAACTATCAGGACCTCGCGAAGAACCACGATTATTTCCGGGCACTCGGCAACACGGCGGTGTTCTCGGCAGCAGTGACGTTCTTCTCGCTGTCGATCGCGCTCCTGCTCGCGGTTCAGGCGGACAAGTCGATCAAGGGTGCGGCCGTCTACAAGACGCTGCTCATTTGGCCGTACGCCGTGGCTCCGGCCGTCGCGGGCGTGCTCTGGCTCTTTATGTTTCAGCCCTCGCTCGGGCTCGTCGCGCGTGGCATCAAGAGCCTCGGCTTCGAGTGGGACCCTCTGATCAACGGTCGCCACGGCATGATCCTCGTGATCCTGGCGTCGGTGTGGAAGCAGGTGAGCTACAACTTCCTGTTCTTCCTCGCAGGCCTCCAGGCGATCCCGCGCTCGGTCTACGAGGCAGCCGCGATCGACGGCGCGCGGCCCGCGCGACGCTTCTGGACGATCACCTTCCCGCTGCTCTCACCGACGGCCTTCTTCCTGCTCGTCGTCAACATCGTCTACGTGTTCTTCGACACCTTCGGCATCATCGATGCGATGACCGGCGGCGGGCCCTCGGGAGCGACCGAGACGCTCGTCTACAAGGTCTATTTCGACGGTCGGCTCGGTGGCAATCTCGGCGGCTCGGCGGCGCAGTCGGTGATCCTGATGCTGATCGTGATCACGCTGACCGCAATCCAGTTCAAGTACATCGAGCGGAAGGTGACGTATTGAATTGTGAGCCGCTCAGGTCGCCAAGGCTACAAAAGGCGGCTGGTCTGGCGGGTGTCCCGCCAGTGGGAGCGCGACGCGTTGAAGGAGCGCTTCCGGCACGACGACGGACCCTCGTTCGCGTAGCGGATCGCGACACGATCGGCTGCTGCTCAGATCTCGATGATGAGGCCGGGATCGAACGCCGGATTCTCGCGGCGGTAACCGTGGGGGTTGCACACGATGCGAGTCCGGCCGACACGGTGGTCGGCGCTCGCGTGCGTGTGGCCGTGCACCCACAGCTCCGGCTCCGTGCGCGCGATGAGTTCTGAGAGATCGGTCGCGAAGGCGGGGTTCACGGCGTGGCCGGCATAGGCGCGGTGGATGCTGCCGGGATGCGGCAGATGATGCGTGACGACGACGGTCGGGCCGGTGTGCCGCTCGCCGAGCTCGGCCTCGAGATAGGCGCGTGAGAGGAGGTGCAGCTCGCGCGCGTCGGCCGGTGTAAATAAACGCTCTTCCGGCCCGCAGCGTATCGCCCCGTGATCATTGAGCGAGTGGGCGGCGATCTCCATCGACCGCGCGCGGCGCTCGATGCCGTTCAAGTCGTAGTCGGTCCAGAGCGTCGCGCCGATGAAGCGCACGCCGGCGATCACTGCCGTCTCGTTCTCGAGTAGCGTGATGCCAAGTTCATTTGCGATCGCGCGGCCGCGAGCGAGATGGGTCTCGAAGTGCAGATTGTAGAACTCGTGGTTTCCCGCGACGAAAACGATCGGCATCGGCGCTGGGATGATCCGGCGCAGCAGCGGCAGGCCGAGCCTCATGTTCTCGCAGACGTCGCCCGCGACCACGGCAACGTCCGCGTCCGGGCGGAACACGATCGGTTTGATCGCGGCGATATCCGCGTGCAGGTCCGAGAAAATGTGGAGGCGCATGTGCCGCAACTGGCCGAGGACGGGGCCGGGTCAGATCTTGAAGAGCTCGAGGTGCTGTTTCCGGAGGTCGGCCTTCTGCACCTTCCCCATGGCATTGCGCGGCAACTCACCGACGACGAACACGCGCTTCGGCAGCTTGAACTTGGCGAGGCGGTCCTTGAGTGCCGCGAGGACATCGGCCTCGCTCGGCGCATTCGCGCCGGGGGCGGCGGTCAGCACGGCGATGACGCCTTCGCCGAAATCCGGGTGCGGGATGCCGACGACCGCGCTCTCACCGACGCCGGGAAGCGCGTTGATTTCCTCCTCGATCTCCTTCGGGTAAACATTGAAGCCGCCCGAGATGATGAGGTCCTTGGCGCGCCCGACGATAGTGACGCGACCCGTCGTGTCCTTCACGGCGAGGTCGCCCGTGATGAAGTAGCCGTCGGCGCGGAATTCCTCCTTGGTCTTCTCGGGGTTGCGCCAGTAGCCGGAAAAGAGGTTCGGGCCCCTGATCTCGAGGACGCCGACCTCGCCGTCGGGCATGTGAGTGCCGTCCGCCGCGGCAACGCGAACGGAGATATCGGGGAGCGCCATGCCGACTGATCCGGCAATGCGGCCGGCGGGATCATAGGGGTTCGAGGTGATCATGCCGGCTTCGGTCATGCCATAGCGCTCGAGGATGCGGTGGCCAGTGCGGGCCTCGAACTCGGTGTGCGTCTCGGCGAGCAGCGGCGCCGAGCCGGACACGAAGAGGCGCATCGACCTGCAATGCTCGCGGCCGAATTCCTTGGCGCCGAGCAAGCGCGTGTAGAACGTCGGCACACCCATCATGACGGTTGATTTCGGCAGGAGCTTCAGCGCGAGATCGAGGTCGAACTTGGCGAGCCAGTGCATCGCCGAGCCGTTGAGGAAGGCCGTGTGCAGCGCGACGAAGAGGCCGTGCGTGTGGAAGGTCGGCAGTGCATGCAGCAGTACGTCGCCCGGGACGAAGCGCCACGCCTTGTGGAGGACGAGCGCGTTCGACGACTGGTTGAGGTGCGTGATCATGGCGCCCTTGGAGCGCCCGGTCGTGCCCGATGTGTACAGGAGTGCCGCGAGGTCCCCGTCGGCCCGCGCGACTGTCGCGTGCGAGGTTGAC
>DAORNH010000063.1:15213-15489 GCA_035440865.1 Hyphomicrobiaceae bacterium
CCTGCCTTCCTGGCGACGGCTGCAAGCTTGTCGAGCCGCTCCTTCGGCAGCACGAGGAGGGCCGGCTCGGCATCGCCGATGAAATACTCGAGCTCGGCCGCGGTATAGGCCGTGTTGAGCGGATTGTAGGTCGCGCCGACCTTCAGCGTCGCGAGATAGAGGAGGATGTTGCCGATCGACTTCTCGACCTGGGCGGTGACGCGATCACCCGGCCTCACGCCGAGATCAGCGAGAGCGTTGGCGGTGCGGGACACCTCGTCGATGAGTCCGCGATAG
>DAORNH010000063.1:15545-17313 GCA_035440865.1 Hyphomicrobiaceae bacterium
GAAGCTCGCCTCGAGTAGGCTGTAGAGATTGCGATCGGTCGCCATGGTTCAGTCCGTTCGGAGTTAGGGGTGCTCAGGCATTACAGGCGCAGGTCGGCGCGGGTCAACGGCCGGCTTGGGCGGCAGCGGCGAGGATCATGTCGGCGGCCTTCTCGCCGATCATGATGGTCGGCGCGTTGGTGTTGCCCGACGTCGTGACCGGCATGATGGAGGCGTCGGCAACTCTGAGGCCCGCGATGCCGTGGACGCGCAGCTCCGGATCGACGACGGCCAAGCGGTCCGTGCCCATCTTGCAGGTGCCGACGGGGTGGTAGACGGTGGTGCCATTGGCGCGGGCGTAGGCGAGCCATTCGTCGTCGGTCGTGATGCCGGGACCGGGTACGGCTTCCTCAGCGCCGCAGTCCGCGAACACGGGCGCATTGAGGAGCGCCCGGCTCCATCTGAGCACGGCGACCATGGCGCGCTGGTCGACCTCCTCGGCGAGGTAGTTCGGGCGGATGGCCGGAGCCTCGGCCGGGTTCGACGATTTCGCGAGCACGCTTCCACGCGAGGTCGGACGGAGCTGCCAGCCGCCGCAGGTCATGCCAGGCCGGTCGGCGAGCACGCCGAGGCGGCCGTCGGCGAAGCTTGCCGGCGCGAACGAGAGCTGGATGTCGGGGCGCGTCATGTGACCTTCCGAGCGGACGAAGGCAACGCCGTTGCCGGCAGCGTACGTGAGGATGCCGTCGCCCTTGAGGACGTAGCGCAGCACCTCGACGCCGAGCCGCCAGCCGCGCGACTGCTCGTTGACGGTGACGCGGCCGCGCACATTGCGCACGACGCGAGCCACGTAGTGATCGTGGAAATTGTAGCCGACTCCCGGCAGCGCCACGCGCACGGGAACGCCGATGCGCTTCAGGTCGTCCGGCGCGCCGATGCCGGAAAGCTGGAGGATGTGCGGGGAATTGATCGCGCCGGCGCAGAGGATCACCTCGCGTCCGGCCAGCGCCTCGATCGGCGGGCTCGCGCCGTCGGCCTTGCCCTTTCGATAGGAGAGCCCGGCGATGCGGTTCCCCTCGAACTTGAGCCCGAGCACGTGCGCCTCGGTCTCGACCTTGAGATTGGCGCGCTTCATCGCAGGGCGGAGGTAGCTCCGCGCGGTGCTCATGCGCAACCGGCCCTTGCGCGTCTGCTGGTAGGTGCCGACGCCCTCCTGCTGCGCGCCGTTGTAGTCGGGATTGTAGGGGAGGCCGAGCTCTTGTCCTGCCTTCACGAAATCGAGCGTCAGCGGGTGGTGGTTCGCGATATCGGAGACGATGAGCGGCCCGGACTTGCCGCGATAGGCGGGATCGCCCGGAAGGTAGGTTTCGGAACGCCTGAAGAAGGGCAGCACCTCGCGGAAGCTCCAGCCGCGGCAACCCATCGCTGCCCAGTCGTCGAAATCCTGGTGCTGGCCGCGCACCTGGAGGACGCCGTTGATCGAGCTCGAGCCGCCGAGCACCTTGCCGCGCGGGTAGAGGAGCTTGCGCGAGCCCGTCCGCTCCTCAGGCTCAGTGTGATAGACCCAGTTGACGCGCCGGTCATCGAGGAGGCGCATGAACCCCGCGGGAAAGTGGATGTAGGGCGACTTGAGGTCGGAGGGGCCGGCTTCGAGCAGCAGCACGGAGTAGCGGCCGGATTCGGTCAGTCGATTGGCGATGGTCGCGCCGGCCGAACCCGCGCCGATGATGACGTAGTCGAAGGTCATGCCGGGTCAATCCTGTGGCGAGGCCTACTTCTTGACGGTGAG
>DAORNH010000064.1:0-10814 GCA_035440865.1 Hyphomicrobiaceae bacterium
TCTCCACCGAGGTCTTGGGATCGAGCGAGGAGGTCGGCTCGTCCGCGAGCAGCAGCTCAGGCTTGCCAATGACTGCTCGCGCGATGGCCGCGCGCTGCTTCTCTCCGCCTGAGAGCACGGATGGGTAGGCATGCATGCGATCGCCGAGGCCGACCCACTGCAGAAGGTCGGTCACGTCCTCCTTGTAGTCGGCGATGCGCTTTCCGACCACCATGAGGGGCAGGGCGACATTCTCCCAGGTCGTCATGTGGTCGAGCAGGCGAAAGTCCTGGAAGACGATGCCGATACGGCGGCGGAGCTGGGCACGTCGCGCCGGCGTCACGGCTGACACTTCCTGCCCGAACAACTCGACGCGACCGGAGGTCGGCTGCTGCGACATGAAGAGGAGGCGGAGGAGCGACGTCTTGCCGGCTCCCGAGGCGCCGGTCAGGAAGTGGAACGAGCCCGGCTGCAGATGGAAGGTGACGCCACGCAGGATCTCGATCCCGCGCCCGTACTTCAACCCGATGCCGTTGAGCTTGATCACGATGGATGTGCCTGTGCCGCCGGCCGGGGCCAGAAACCCTCAGCCGTGCCCCTTATGACCAATCAGCCTTCCGCGATCAATCGGACTTGAGTGTGGCCGACGGAGCGAACAGCGCATCCGCGCGCTCGCGCGGAGTCTGCTCGGGCCCTTGCGGGGTGATGGCCGCTCGTGCCATCGCTAACCGGCGTAACCTCGAGCTGGTGGTGATCCAGCCTGGCAAAGGCAGATTGGACATGACGGCGGCAGACACCTCTGGCGACATCGTCACGGCAGCGCTCCTCGTCATCGGCGACGAGATCCTGTCCGGGCGTACCAAAGACAAGAACATCGGCTACATCGCCGACCACTGCACGCAGATCGGCATCCAGCTGCGCGAGGTGAGGGTCGTCGCCGACGACGAGGGCGAGATCGTCGCGGCGATCAATGCGCTGCGCGCGAAGTTCACCTACCTCTTCACGACCGGCGGCATCGGCCCGACGCATGACGATATCACCGCGGATTGCGTCGCCAAGGCGTTCGGCGTGAAAATCGATCACGACCAGCGCGCGCTCGACCTCCTGGTCCCCTATTTCAAGAAGCGCGGCGTCGAGGTGACGCCGGCCCGGCTCAGGATGGCGCGCATCCCGGACGGCGGCGAGCTCGTCCACAACTCGATCTCGGTGGCGCCGGGCTTCATGATCGGCAACGTCATCGTCATGGCCGGCATCCCGAGCGTGATGCAGGTGATGCTCGACGATGCCACCAAGCGCATCAGAACAGGGCGAAAGATGCTGTCCGCCTCGATGGACCTCAATCGGCCCGAAGGCGAGATCGCCGAGCTCTTCGAGGCGCACCAGAAGCTCTATCCGGACGTGCCGATGGGCAGCTACCCCTTCTTCCGTGACAACAAGCCGGGGACGCAGCTCGTGCTCCGCTCGCTCGACGCCACCCGCCTCGCCGAGGCGGAGGCGGGGCTCCGCGAGAAGCTCGCGGCCAAGGGGTGGATTTGACGGTCAAGCAGGGCCATGCGGCAAACGATCTCGACCATCGTCTTCGATGTCGGCGAGACGCTGATCGACGAGACGTCGATGTGGGCGGGGTGGGCGCGCTATTTTGGCGTCACGCTCGAGGCGTTTCTTGCCGAGCTTGATCTCTCGATCGCGGAGGGGCGGCATCATCACACGGTGTATCGCCGCTTCAGGCCGGACTTCGATCTGAAGGAAGCGCGCAGGGAGCGGACAGCGCGCGGCGAGCGCGACATCTTTTCGGCCGCCGATCTCTACCCGGATGCGCTGCCGGCGCTCGCCGGTCTGCGCAAAGGAGGCTTTCGCATCGGTATCGCGGGAAACCAGCCGCGTGCGTCGGAGTGGGCGCTGCGTGAAGCCGGGTTCGAGGCGGATTTCGTCGCCTCCTCAGAGGCCTGGGGCGTAGAGAAGCCGTCGCCGGCGTTCTTCGCCAAGGTCGCGGAGGCTGCGGGGGAGCCGCCGGGGCACATCGCCTACGTCGGCGATCGGCTCGACAATGATGTGCTGCCTGCGCGAGCGGCCGGCATGACGGCGATCTTCCTGGTGCGGGGTCCGTGGGGACGGGCGCACGCGCGCCGCGCGGACGCGGCGCTCGCGCATTGCACGATTCATGGTCTGGCCGAGATCGCTGCGCTCGTCAGATGAGGATGTCGTGGGTGCGGCGCCGGAATTTTTTCCAGTACGAGTGAACCACGGCGACGGATCGTGAGGCCTCGCACGTTGACGTCGTCGGGTTGGAACTCGCCGGCAGGCGATGCCAGCCTATTCGACCGGTTGGCAATTTTCTCGCCAGGCCGCACTTGATTTTGGCCTGCGGGCAGTTGCCGACGATTGCTTATCCGGGATGTTTTGCCATGACACATGTTTGCGCCGATGCCTCATGCCGCCACGACCTCGACTTCCATGCGAGCGACGACCGCCCCTCGCGTCGCCGTGCGCTGATCCTCGGCGGCAGCGCCGCGGCGATCGGCGGCGGGCTTGTCACGGCCACCACGGGCGCCTCCGCCCAGGTCGGGGACCAGTCGTCTTGGCGGTTCTGCAACAAGTGCTTCACGCTGTTCTTCGACGGCTATCCGACCAAGGGAAGCTGCCCGGCCGGCGGAGGGCACGTCGCCCAAGGCTACATCTTCAATCTCCATCACGACGTGAGGAAGCAGCCGCCGCGTGTCACGGGCCGTTTCGCCTGGCAGTACGATTGGCGCTTCTGCAACAAGTGCTTCGCCATGTTCTTCGACGGATATCCAGCGAAGGGGCGCTGTCCGGCCGGAGGCGGCCACGTCGCGCAAGGCTTCAATTTCGGGCTCGACTTCACCAATGAAAGCCAGCGCCGTCCACCCGTCGGCGTGTTTCAGACCACGTGGCGCTTCTGCGGCAAGTGCAACGGCATGTTTTTCGACGGCTACCCGACCAAGGGCCGCTGTCAGGGCGGCGGCGCGCATGCCGCGGCAGGGTGGATGTTCCACTTGGCCTTCACGGCCGGACCGGCGACACCGCCTCCGCCACCGCCTGGGACGGGTGCAGGCCTCGGCAATGCGATCGTCGCTTTCGCGCGGGCGCGCCTGAACCAGTGCGTCGACACACGCTTGCAGACGCGGCCGCAGGCCTGTCCGGCATTGGCACCCGGAGCGGTCGGCGATGGCGAGTGCACGCATCTCGTGCAGGCGGCGCTTGCCTCGGTCGGTGCGCGCGCGCCGACCTTCCAGCCCGGCAACTACGTCTGGGGTAACGTGATCACCGGAGGCTATCAGCCGGGCGATATCATCCAGTTCTACAATGCCCGCTTCAACGGGCCGAACAGCTGGTGGCAGACGGCGACGCAGCACACGGCGATCATCGAGGTGATGCGCAGTGCGACTGCCGTCACACTCTTGCATCAGAATTCGCCGATCCGCGCCGTGACGCGCCAGGATCTCGACCTCGCCTGGCCGCATACCGGTCGGTTCGTCGTGTTCCGGGCGGTCAGGGCGTGATGGCGTAAGCGCGATCAGCGACCAGCCTCCAGCACGATCTTGCACTCGGTTGGAAGCTGGTCGAGCGTCAGCGGTGGCGGCGGTGGCGGCGGCGGCTTCGCCGGCGTTCCGGGAGGAAGCGGGGGTGGCGGCGGGCGCGAGAGGAGCTTCATCCAGTCGGCGAGTTCCTTGCCGCAGCCATCAGCGTCGGTTGGAGGCGGCGCCACCGCGAACTGCGCCCGGCAGGTCGGGTTTTCGGCCGGGCAGCCCATCCGGATGTGGAAGTGATAGTGATGGCCCCAGATCGGGCGCACCTTTTTCAACCAGGCCGCCCGTGCGGGGTCGGCAGGCACACCGTCGCACATCGCTTTCTTGATTGCGGGATGGACAAGGACGCGCTCGACTTCTGGGTAACTCGCGGCGCGCCTGATGAGCTTCACATGGGCCTCGGTCCACTTCGTGGGGTCGACGGCCAGGTTGTCCGCGCGGAGCACCGAGATCGCGCTCATCTCCTCGCGCTCCTTTTTTTCGAGGCGGCGGGGCGGCATCGGCATCAGCCAGATATCGGCATCGAGGCCGATCTGATGGCTCGCATGCCCGGTCAGCATCGGACCGCCGCGCGGCTGCGAGATGTCGCCGACTAGGAGGCCCGGCCAGCCGTCGTGGGCCTGCGCCTCCTTGGCGAGCTTCTCGACGAGCGAGACCAGCAGGGGATGGCCCCAGAAGCGGTTCCGCGAGAGGCGCATGGCCTGCCATGCCGGCCCGTCGATGGCGAGCGGCACGGCACCAGCGAGGCAGCCTTTGGCATAGGAGCCGATGGCGCGGGCGGCGAGATTGGCGGGCGCCGTCTGATGGCCGAACAGCTCCTTGGCGGGCACCGGTTTCGGCAGAGGTGTGGCGGCCTTGGCAGGCGCGGCCGCTGCGGCTGCGGGCTTTGCCGGCGCGACCGGCTTCGGTGAGGCGGCGGCCTTGGGTTGCGGTGACGCCGGAGCCGCCTTGGGTGCTGCCGCCTTGGGTGCCGCTTTCGCAACGGGCGGCACGACCACGGGAGCTTTGGGTGCGGTTGTCGCGGCTGCCGGATCTGCCACGGGTGGTGGCGGGATATCGGGTGTCGCAACCGACTGAGCCCTGACGTACAGGCTGATGCCGCCGGGAAGCAGCACGATCGCGACCATGGTCAGTCCCGCGAGCAGCCAACGCCGCATTGCAGCGCTCCTCGTTGCCGAACAGCGCCCGACTATAGGCACACTCGGGCAGGAATTGGACGCTCTCTCTCCGCGCGCGTGGGCTCGTGGTCGCAAGTACGCGCGACAGTTTTGCGGTTCGGTCAGGCGCGGGCGACGCGCCCCTGCACCTCGCCGAAGCCGTCGATTACGCCGCGGATGTCGTGGCTGCCGTGCAACCAGTTCATGCCGATGAGGCTTCCCGTGATGACGATCTGGCCCGCCTTAAGCTGCTTGCCGTGCGCGGCCAGCGCGGGCGCCAGCACCTCGAGGGCGCGGAAGGGATCGACGCTCTTCCCCTCGATGTGCACCTTGCCGTCGACAAACAGGCGGCCGGGCCGCGACTTGTGCTCCTGTTTGCGCCAGTTTGCGATCTCGGGGCCAACCATGATGCCCGAGTTCAGGATGCAATCGGCGACTGCCACATGGCGCGGTACGCTGTCGGGATTGGCGTTGCGGCTCTGGCAGAGCTCGAAGACCACATGGCCCGCACCAACGCAGTCGAGCACGGAGGAACCTGTCGCCCCTTTCGGCACGTCGCGAGCCATTCTGAAGGCGATCTCGAGCTCGATGCCGGCGGGCTCCGAGCCCTTCACGCTCCAGGTGCCGCCGGCCGGAACGCGGCCCGACTCGAGTAGCGGCGCGTAAATGACGGGGCCCCCGTTCGGCATCTCAATCACCTTCCAGCCCATCACCGGCGAGCCGAGTGCCGCCACCACCTTGTCCTGGACCGCAAAGCCCTCCTCGAACGTCTTCGGCGCATCCACGAGCGTGATGCGTGCGCCGGCCGTGCGGGCGGCGACGAGCTTTGCGGCGATGGCGGACAGGCGATCGGTAGACATGAGGCAGCTCCTCGCGACCTTGCTCATGGCTACCTAACGCCCGAAGCAGCATGGGGAGAATCGCTTTTTTGTCGAGGCAGGGTCGCGAATCGTTGACCGGCGCCACAATCC
Source organism: Hyphomicrobiaceae bacterium (assembly GCA_035440865.1). Lineage (GTDB taxonomy): Bacteria > Pseudomonadota > Alphaproteobacteria > Rhizobiales > Hyphomicrobiaceae > DAORNH01. The sequence continues at coordinate 5,656 of DAORNH010000064.1, forward strand.
ACGCTTTGATCGCTCATGCACAATTTGCATAGCAGCATCGGCAGGAACGGTCTGAGGAAAGCGACATGGGCGGCGCCAGGCATCATCGGCTTGTCATCCTTGGCTCCGGCCCTGCCGGATACACGGCGGCGATCTATGCGGCCCGCGCCATGCTGAAGCCGCTCGTCATCCAGGGCATCCAACCGGGCGGCCAGCTCACCATCACGACCGACGTCGAGAACTATCCGGGCTTCGCCAAGGTGATCCAGGGCCCCTGGCTCATGGAGGAGATGAAGGCACAGGCCGAGCATGTCGGCACCGAGATCGTCATGGATCAGGTGGTGAAGGTCGAGCTCGCGAGCCGCCCCTTCCGCCTCACAGGCGACAGCGGCGACGTGTGGACGTGCGATGCCCTCATCATCTGCACGGGCGCGCAGGCGCGCTGGATGGGAACGCCATCGGAGGAGGCCTACAAGGGCTTCGGCGTCTCGGCCTGCGCCACCTGCGACGGTTTCTTCTACAAGGGCCGGGAAGTGATCGTCGTCGGCGGCGGAAACTCGGCCGTCGAGGAGGCGCTGTTCCTCACGAAGTTCGCGAGCAAGGTGACCGTCGTGCATCGGCGCGACAGCTTCCGCGCCGAAAAAATCCTGCAGGAGCGGCTCTTCAAGAACCCGAAGGTCGAGGTGGTCTGGAACAGCGTGGTCGAGGAGATCAAGGGCCCGACCGATCCGCGCACGGTCTCGGGCGTACGGCTCAAGGACGTCAAGACGGGCAAGGTCACCGACCGCAAGGTCGACGGCGTGTTCATCGCCATCGGGCATGCTCCAGCGACCGAGCTCTTCAAGGGCCAGCTCGAGATGAAGCCATCCGGTTACCTCATTACACGGCCGGATTCGACGGCAACCTCGATCCCTGGCGTGTTTGCGGCCGGTGACGTGAAGGACGACGTCTTCCGCCAGGCCGTCACGGCGGCCGGCATGGGCTGCATGGCGGCGCTGGAAGCCGAAAAGTTCCTCGCCGGTCACGGCGCGGCCGCACACGCGGCCGAGTGAGCAGTGCACTGGGATTACGGCCCCTCGAACGGCGATCGATGACGATGGATTGGGACAAGCTGCGCATCTTCCACGCTGCTGCCGAGGCCGGCAGCTTCACGCATGCGGGCGACAGCTTGCGCATGAGCCAGTCGGCGGTGAGCCGGCAGGTCTCCGCGCTCGAGAAGGACTTGGGCCTCGCCCTCTTCCATCGCCATGCGCGCGGCCTGGTGCTGACCGAGCAGGGTGAGGTGCTGTTCCGCACCGCGTCCGAGGTGATGACCAAGCTGCAAACCGCCGAGACGCTGCTTTCCGACGCCACCACGAAGCCCGCGGGTGATCTCCGCATCACGGCGACCGTGAGCCTCGGCTCGGTCTGGGTGACGCAGCGCATCCGCGAGTTTCTCGACCTTTATCCCGAAATCCGCATCGAACTCGTGTTGAACGACGAGCCGGTCGATCTCTCGATGCGCGTTGCCGACGTGGCGATCTGGGCGCGCGAGCCCTCGCAGAGCGATCTCATCCGTCGGCCGCTCTTCCATATGCAGATCCATGCCTACGCGTCGGGCACCTACATCCGCAAGTTCGGCATGCCGAAGACGGTCTCCGACCTCGACCAGCATCGCCTCGTCTCCTACATTGGCAACCCGCCGCAGCACCTCGCCGCGATCAATACGCTCGAGAGCATCGGCCGCGAGAGCCAGTCGCCGCGCGTGCCGGCGTTCCGTGCGAGCACGGTGCTCGCGCTCAAGTATGCGATCCGGGCCGGCCTCGGCATCGGCCTCATCCCGGACTACCTGACCGAGGAGGAGGGCGACCTCGTGCCGGTGCTGCAGGAGCTCGCGGCGCCGAAGCTGCCCGTCTATTTCGTCTACCCGGAAGAGCTGAAGACCGCCAAGAAGGTGCAGGTCTTCCGCGATTTCCTGGTGTCCAAGGGGCGGCAGTGGAAGTTTTGATCGTCACATAATGCTTCGCCCCGCCGCCTCGAGCGTGTTGCGCAGCAGGCAGGCGATTGTCATTGGACCGACGCCGCCGGGGACAGGCGTGATCGCGCCGGCGACGCGGCGGGCCTCCTCGAAGGCGACGTCGCCGACGAGACGGTCCCGGCCATCGGCGCCCGCAATGCGATTGATGCCGACGTCGATCACGATCGCGCCGGGCTTGAGCCAATCGCCGCGCACCATCTCGGGTTTGCCGACGGCCGCGATCACGAGATCGGCCCTGCGCACGACGGACGACAGATCGCGGGTGCGCGAATGGGCGATCGTCACCGTTGCATTCTCGTTGAGTAGAAGCTGCGCCACCGGCTTGCCGACAATCGTCGAGCGGCCGATCACCACGGCCTCCATGCCGGCGAGGCTCGGCGCCACGGTCTTCGCGAGGATCACCGAACCGAGCGGCGTGCACGGGACGAGCGCCGGCTCGCCGATTGCGAGCCGGCCGACGTTCACCGGATGAAAGCCGTCCACGTCCTTTCCGGGAGAAATCGCCGCGATCACCTTACGCGCATCGATGTGCGCGGGGAGTGGAAGCTGCACGAGAATGCCGTCGACGGCGGGCTCGGCATTGAGCCTCGCGACCAGCGCCAGCAGGTCCGCTTCCGAGGTGGTCGCAGCCAGCTTGTGCTCGAAGGACAGCATTCCCGCCTCGAGCGTCTGGCGGCCCTTGTTGCGGACATACACCTCGCTCGCCGGATCGGAGCCGACGAGCACGACGGCGAGCCCCGGCGCGCGGCCGCCGCGGGCGACGATGTCGCCGACAACCGTCTTCACCTCGGCGCGGATGCGGGCCGCCTCGACCTTGCCATCGATGATCCGGGCTTCTGCCATGGCACGCCTCGCTTCACTCAAGACTGGGATTTCAAGCGCTCTCCGACGCGCGGCGCAAGTGCTGCGGCATCGCCGGTGACAGCGACGGTCTTCACGCGCGATTTGCCGCCGCGCTCGACCTCGACCGTGCGCCGCGGCACATCGAGCCAGTCGGCGATCAGACGCTCGAGCGCGGCATTGGCCTCGCCGTCCTGCGGGGCGGCGCGCACGCGAGCCTTCAGCGCCGGCCCTTCGGCCGTCATCTCGACGCCTTCGATCCGGTCGGCGGACGATTTCGGCGTCAGACGGACGCGAATGATGAGGCGACCCGTGGCCGCGCGATACAGCTCGCCGCCGGCCGCCATGCTCAGAGCATTCCGGCGATAGTCGGCAGCAGCCAGCTCTGGATCACCATCAGGATGACGATCAGGATGACAGGCGAGATGTCGATGCCGCCGAGATCGGGAAGCAGGCGGCGGATCGGACCGAGCAGCGGCTCGGTCACAGCGACCAGCATCTGCCAGAACGAGCGCACCATCTGGTTGTGCGGGTTGACGACCTTGAACACCACGAGCCAGCTGAAGACGGCACTGGCGATGATCACATAGATATAGAGCTGGATGATGTAGTGGACGAAGGGCAGGACTTCGATCATCGATCGCTTTCCGTGGTTGGCCTCCGGAATCCGCGGACGTGTGCCAGCGGCGGACGGGCAGTGTTCGACGCACCTGATTAGCTAACGGCGGCGACAGGGGCAAGAAACGGCTTGGCGGGCGGGTGACATCCTTGTGAACAGGCGGCAATGTCCCCAGATCTGCAGACATGAAAGACCTCAGTTGTCAGGAGCAACCGTGATCTGGCGATGGCTCTCGCGGGCGGCGCTGATCGGCGCAATCGCAGCGCATCCGCGCCTCAGGCAGACCGTGCTGCTCGCCGGCGGAGTGGTTGCGTTCGGTCTTGCCTACTGGTTCCTCTCGAGCTTCTTCGCGACGCTCGATCAGATCGCCAACCCCTGGCTGCAGCTCGCCTTCACAATCGCGACCGCGCTGCTGGTCGCTCTCGCCTCGGTCGCGGCCCTCGTTATCCTGGGTGCGTGGTCCCGTGTGAAGGTGCACCCGGCGGCGCGGTCGCCATCGCGAGAGCGGCTCGATGAGCTTTTTGCCAAGCACGGAATCGAGGCACCTTCGATCACCGTCATGCCGGCGGGGCGTGCCGCGGACGGTCCCGCCGTCGCGGTCATCGGGTCGCCGGGCGTCGGTCGCACGACACTGATCCGAGCGCTGTCGGAGGAACTGGCGTCGCGGGAGCGAGGCGCAAACCCGCGCTTCGTCGAGCTGCCACCGCTCGAGGCCGATCCGATCCGTCAAGGCGATGCCGTCGTCATGAGCGCCGACTTCGATCAGGTCGTGCTGATCGTCGCAGATGATCTGAAGGCCCACGAGATGGCAGCGCTCGAGACGATCGCGAAAGCCGGCAAGCGGGCGATCGTCGTGCTCGCGAAGGCCGATGCCCTGCGGCCGGGCGAGCGGGCGGAGCTGGTCGCGGCGCTCAGCGAGCGGGTTGCGGCTCTTCCCGGGCCGCCCGTCGTCGTGGCGGCAAGTGCCGATCCGGCACCAGTCGTCGCGGAGCTGGTAACGGCCGAGGGGACAGTCAAGACGACCGAGCGCCGGCCACCGCGATCGATGGCGCCGCTGGCCGACGCCATCGAGGCGGCCTTGACAAGGCGAGGCCAAGCGAGGCTCCCATGACCCGAGACAGATCATTTACTGATGCCCTCGACGCTCTGCGTCGCATCGCGGACAGCCCCGAGCTCAGGCCCGGCGAGCGCAAGGCGGTCGCGCAGGAGCTGCGCGATGTCGAAGCCATGCGCGACAAGCTGGCCGAGGGCCGTGTCGAGATCACCGCGTTCGGCGAGATCAACGCAGGGAAGAGCGCGCTCCTCAATGCGCTGCTCGGCCGCGAGGTGTTCAAGGTGGCTGCCCGCGGCGGCGAGACCAAGGTGCGCTCGGCGGAGGAATGGCGACCGGACGTGCGCGAGCTTTCGGGCCTCGGCACAAAGCTCGTGGTGGTCGACACGCCGGGTCTCAACGAGGTCGACGGCGCCCATCGCGCCCGTATCGCCGAGCGCACGGTGCGCCAGTCGGACATCGTGCTGTTCGTCGTGCGCGGCGATCTCAACGACGTGGAGATCTCGGCGCTGCGCGAACTCTCCGCCCTCCACAAGCCGCTGATCCTGGTACTCAACCAGATCGACCGCTTCCGTAAGTCCGAGCTCGTCGAGGCGCTGGCCGCGATCAAGTCGCGGGTCGCCGGCCTCGTTGCCGATCGCGATATCGTCTTC
>DAORNH010000064.1:10928-15729 GCA_035440865.1 Hyphomicrobiaceae bacterium
CCTCGCCCGCGAAGGCAAGGCCGTCGCCGCTTTGAACGCGAGTCTCTTTGCCGCCGACGTCTCGCAGCGGATCGCCCGCCTCAAGGCGGATGCACGGCAGGCCGAGGCCGAGGCGATCATCGAGCGCTACATGCTGGTGAAGGCCAGCGCGGTCGCTCTCAATCCCGTGCCCGTGCTCGACATCATCGGCTCGATGGGCTCGGACGCGGTGATGCTGAAGCACCTGGCAAGCGTCTACGGACAGGAGATCACGACGGCGAACGCGGGGAAGCTCGCGCAGGACATCATGGGCGCTTGGGGCATCGCTATCGCGGTGCAGTGGGGCACGCAGACGCTGCTCTCGCTCATGAAGCTCAAGACCTTCGGCCTCAGCACGATCATCACGGCCGTTCCGCAAGGCCTCGCGGCAGCCTGGACGACGCACGTCGTCGGCAAGTCGGCGCACGTCTATTTCCGAGAGGGAGGCTGGGGTGCGGGCGGCGCGCGCCAGGTGATCAAGGACGTACTCGCGAGCTCGTCGCCCGGCAGCATCCTCGAGCCGCTGAAAGCGCGCCTCGAAGCACGGCTCAGAGGCCGATCGGCATGACGGGCAATGCTCAATGTGCAAGGAGGTCGATCTCGGCGAAGCCTGCGAGATCGAGCCGCGCGCGCACGGGGAGATAGCGGAACGTCGCTTCCGCGAGCGCGGTCCGCCCCTCGCGCGCCAGCATGTCGTCGAGGCGGGATTTCAGGGCGTGCAGGTGGAGCACGTCCGAGGCCGCATAGGCGAGCTGCTGCTGGCTGAGGCTCGCCGCACCCCAGTCCGAGCTCTGCTGCTGCTTGGAGAGATCGATGCCCAGAACCTCGCCGACGAGGTCCTTGAGGCCGTGCCGGTCCGTGTACGTGCGCGCGAGCTTGGAGGCCACCTTCGTGCAGTAGATCGGCGACATGGAGAGGCCGAGGTAGCGCTCGATGACGCCGAGGTCGAAGCGGGCGAAGTGCAGGATCTTCAGGACGGCCGGATCGCCGAGCAGCGCCTTCAGCCGCGGCGCCGACCAGTCGCGGCCGTCGAACTGCACGAGGTGCGCCGTGCCGTCGCCCGCGGAAAGCTGCACGAGGCAAAGCCGGTCGCGGTGCGGGAGGAGCCCCATCGTCTCGGTGTCGATGGCGGCGCTTCCCCCGAAGGAGAGCCCGGCGGGGAGGTCGTTCTTGTGCAGAAAAATGCGCGGGCTCGACATCGGTGTCTCCTGAGGCTGCCGCGCTTGTCCCGCACGGCCCGACGAGCGTCAAGCCGTGGCTGACCAGCCGGCATCCGGCTCACTCCGTCGTCACGAGGAGATCGCTTACGGGTAGCACGGCGACGCCGAGCGCGAATAGCCGCGCTCGTCGGAGCCTACCCTCAATTCACCAAGTCCATTGCTCCACAGTCTCTCATCCGACCCCGTTCGCTTTCATCCATTCGAGGCACCGCTTCCAACCGTCGTCCGCGGCCTCCTTGCGGAAGCTCGGGCGGTAGTCGGCAAAGAAGGCATGCGGCATGCCCTCGTAGACGTGGATCTGCGACTTCGCGTTGCTGCCGAACGCCTTGCGCATCTCCTCGACGGTCGTGACTGGAATGCCGGCATCGGCGCCGCCGTAGAGTCCAAGCACCGGTCCGTTGAGCTTTGCCGCAACGTCGACCGGATACGTCGGGTTGTTGGCATTGCGGTCGCCGACGAGGCGGCCGTACCAGGCAACGCCGGCCTTCACCTTCGGATTGTGTGCGGAGTAAAGCCAGGTGATGCGCCCTCCCCAGCAGAAGCCGGTGACGCCGAGCTTGCTGTCGTCGCCGACGCCAGCTGCTTTCGCCCAGGCGACCGCCGCGTCGAGATCCGCCATCACCTGCGCGTCCGGCACCTTGGCGACGATCGGGCGGATTTCGTCGATCGACTTGAGCTTCGCGACGTCGCCCTGGCGCTGGTAGAGTTCGGGCGCGATCGCGCAATAGCCGAGCTTGGCGAGCCGCCGGCACACGTCCTTGATATGCTCGTGGACGCCGAAGATCTCCTGCACGACGAGGATGACCGGCCGGCCCTTGGCGCCTGCAGGAGCCGCGCGGTAGGCGGCAATTGCATCCGTCCCGGATTTCACCTCGATCATGCCGGCATCGAGGCCGGTCGCGTCCGTGACGATCATGGTCTGCGCGACGACCGGCTGCACGGCCACGGCAAATCCCGTGACGATGCCGGTTGCCGCGCCCGTCGCCAGCACCTGCCGGCGTGAGAGGTCGGCAATCTTCCAGCCCGGATCATGAAACGACATGGGTGACTCCTCACGGTTGTGGCTCGTGCGCAAATGTCGCTGAAGGTTGGCCGTCGTTCAAGTCGCGACAGTTGCACCGGACATTGACATTCGCGCTGCCGCTGTCCGAAGGTTGATCGCAAGAGGCAACTGAGACCTTGGGGCGCTCGTGCGGCGCAGCTGCGAAACGACTGGAGGAAACAATCGGATGGCTTCCACTCTATTGGGGCGTCGCTTGCATCGCCGCGCCTTCGCCTTGCTCGCGGCCGGCTCTGTCATGGCCCTCGGTGTGACGCTCACACTTGCGCCGTCAGCCACCGCACAGAGCCCCGACGAGATGGCCGCCGCAGCCAAGAAGGAGGGCAAGCTCACCCTCTATCACAACATCCGTCCCGCCGGCATCGAGGTGATCCTGCAGAAGTTCCGCGAGAAGTATCCCGGCATCCAGACCGAGCAGATCCGACTCGGCTCAGGACCGCTCAACGAGCGCTTCCGCACCGAGTACGACGCCGGCCGCAACATCGCAGATGTGCTGATCACCTTCCCCGACAAGCCCTTCATGGACAAGGCGCCGGGGTGGTTCGCCAAATGGCAGCCCGCCGAGCACAAGGCCAATTTTGCTCCCGAGACGAGCATCGGGGACTATCTGTTCGTGCTCCAGCAGGTGCGCGAGTCGATCGTCTGGAACAAGAACCTCGTCAAGGACGCCGATGCGCCGAAGGAGTGGGCAGACCTGCTCGACCCCAAATGGAAGAGCAAGGTCGGCCTGAACACGCCCTGGCGCTCGATCTCGGTGCAGCAGATGTTCGCCTACTGGCAATCCATCGGCATCAAGGATGCGGCCGAGCGCATGAAGGCGAATGAGGTACGCTTCTTCGAAGGCTCGAGCGGCATCATCCAGGCGATCATCCGCGGCGACATTCACGTCGCCCACATGACCGACATCCCGCTGAACGCGATGCTCGCCGACGGCGCGCCGATCGGCTTCACGTATCCGAAATCGGGAACGACGCTCTCCAATGCGGTTGCCGGCGTCGCGGCCAAAGCTCCCCATCCAAACGCAGCGCGCCTGTTTCTCAACTGGCTCATGAGTGCTGAAGGCCAGGCGCTCCTCGTCGCCGAAGGCGGGCTCTCCGTGACACGCAAGGGCGCCCCGGCCCTGTCGCACCTGCCGGCGACCGCGGCGCTGCCCAAGACGGTCGACGGCATGAGCGTCCTCACACCCGACGTGCAGAAGCCGCTGATCGAGCACTGGCGCAAGGTTTTCGGCGTCAAATGACGCCACCCGCCCTCGAGGCTCCGACGCCGGCCCGATCGCCGGTGAGCGGCGGCACTGCCATGACGGCGCTCTATCGCACCGTCTATGCCCTCGTCGCGCTGATCGTCGTCATCCCGATTGCCGCGCTCATCTATGGGAGCTTCCGCACCGACGCGCCGCTCGCGCCCGGCGGCGCGTGGACGCTCCGGAACTGGGTTGGTCTCTTCTCCGAAGGCGTCCTCTCGACCATCGCCACCACGGTGTGGATCGGCATTGCGACGGCAATCTTCAGCGTGGTCTTCGGCACGGCGATCGCCCTCGTCGTGCACCGCACCGACTTCAAGTACCCGAACACGATCACCGCGCTCATAGGCCTCGCGTTCTATTTCCCCTCCTTCATCCTGGCGATGGCCTGGATCATCATCGGCTCGCCCGGCGGCGTGATCAACTACGTCTGGGGCACACTGCTCGGCCTCCCCGGCCGCATGGACATCTACACGACCTGGGGCATCGTGCTCGTCATGGTCCTCCACCAGGTGCCGTTCGTCTACCTCACCATGCGCGGGCCGATCACCGCCATGGACGGTATCTACGAGGAGGCGGCGCGCACAGCCGGCGCGAGCCCGCGGCAAGTTCTCGCCCGCATAACGCTGCCGCTGCTCGGCTACTCGATCGCCTCGAGCGCGATCCTCACCTTCATCACCTCGATCGAGCAATTTGCGATCCCGACGCTGATCGGCTCGCCCGGCCGCATCCATGTGCTCGCGACGCAGCTCTACATCCTCTGCCGCTTCCCGCCGACCGACTATGGCCTCGCCGCCGCCATCGGCCTCGCGCTCTCCGCCATCACCGGGCTCGCCATCCTCGCGCAGCGCTGGCTCGTCGGCAGCACACGCCTCGCGACCGTCGGCGGCAAGGCGGGGCGCCTCGCGCCGATCCGGCTCGGCCGCTGGAAATGGGCCGCCTACCTTCTCACCTTCGGCTTCGCCTTCCTCGCGCTCGTCCTGCCGGCGATCATCCTCGTCTACACCTCGCTCGTCCGCTTCTTCGTCGCAAACCCCTTTCAGGCCGCCTACACGGGCCGTGCCTACACCTTCATCTGGCAGAGTGCCGCAACGCTCGCGAGCTTCAACAACACGCTGATTGCCTCCGGAACAGCAGCAGCGCTCGGATCGGCCCTGGGGTTCCTCGTTTCCTATTTTACGCTGCGCCAGCGGCCGCGAGGATCGCGCGCACTCGATGCGATCGCGAGCCTGCCCTTCGGCGTGCCGGGCATCGTCATCG
>DAORNH010000064.1:15756-17308 GCA_035440865.1 Hyphomicrobiaceae bacterium
ATACGGCACGCTCTTCATCCTGATCGTCGCCTACATCACACGCTATCTACCCTATGCGACCGAGACCATCGGTGGGCAGATGGTGCAGATCGACAAGAGCCTCGAGGAGGCGGCCTGGGTCTCCGGAGCGACGCGGATCGAAGCACTCGCCAAGGTCATCCTGCCGATCGCGCTCCCGTCCGTGCAAGGCGCATTCTTCCTGCTCTTCATGGCATTCTTCCGCGAGATCTCGTCGGCCGTCCTCCTTTTCTCGGCATCCACGATGGTGATCTCCATCTCGATATACGCCTTCTTCGAGCAGGCGAACTGGCCGCTCGCCAGCGCCCTCTCCGTGATCGCGACGTTGATCATCTTCCTCGTCATGACACTCATCCTGCTCTTGTCGCCGCACGTGCGGCGGCGCTGGACGTGAGGAGTTCCTCTTGAGCATCGTGGTTCGCGACCTCGTGAAGATCTACGGCACGAACCGCGTGGTCGACCGCGTCTCCTTCACGGTCGGCAAGGGCGAGTTCGTCGGCCTGCTCGGTCCATCGGGCTGCGGCAAGACGACCACACTGCGCGCCATCGCAGGCCTCGAGGAGGCAGACGGCGGCACGATCTCCATCGACGGCGCCAGCGTCTCCGACAAGGCCGTCGGCCTCGCCGTGCCGCCGCACGTGCGCGATGTCGGCATGGTGTTCCAGTCCTATGCGGTCTGGCCGCACATGACGGTCGCCGAGAACGTCGCCTTCCCGCTGAAGGTGAAGCGGCAGCCGACGAAAGTGATCACAGATCGTGTCGCCTGGGCGCTCGGCATCGTCGGCCTCACGGAGCTCAGAGACCGCCAGCCTTCGCAGCTTTCGGGCGGCCAGCAGCAGCGCGTGGCGCTCGCGCGAGCAATCGTCGGCAGGCCGAAGGCCCTCCTCTTCGACGAGCCGCTCTCGAACCTCGATGCGAAGCTCCGCGATCAGACCCGCGCCGAGATACGCCGTCTGCAGAAAGAGCTCGGCGTCGCCGCCGTCTACGTCACGCACGATCAGGCCGAGGCGCTCTCCATGGCCGACCGCGTCATTGTCATGAGTGGCGGACGCATCATGCAGGAAGGCCCACCCAAGGAACTCTACCGCAATCCGGCGAACCGCTTTGTCGCCGACTTCGTCGGCACGGCGAGCTTCCTCGACGTGACGGTCGTGCCCGGCCGCGGTTATGCCCTGAAGGGCGGCCAAGTCCTCGCCTTCGACACCGACGGCTCGCCGAACGGCCCGGTGCAGCTGATGCTGCGTCCCGAGCAGATCGCTCTCTGGCCGCCCGGCCATCCGACACCTGCCGCCTCCGAGGCGATCGCCGGCAAGGTGCGTGAAGCCCACTTCCTCGGTGCCTTCACCGAGTACGTGGTCGACGTCGCGGGCGGCACCGTGAAAGTGCACGCCATGGAGGACGTCGCGCCAGGCGCCGAGACGCTCCTTGTGTTCGCGCGCGCCGCCGGGAGGATCATACCGGTCTGATGTTCGGTTTTGCGCCCTCCACCCCGTCATGACTGGGAAGGAGGTCCCATACGGCTCCTCGCCCAAAT
>DAORNH010000065.1:0-2051 GCA_035440865.1 Hyphomicrobiaceae bacterium
GAGCCACAACGTCAGAAGAGGCAGGACGAGAAACGCAACCGCGCGTGCTGTGCCGCGCAGAAGCGGCAACGCCAGCGCGCCAAGGATCATGACGAAAGCCGGCGGCAGCAGCAGGCTAGTGGTCATAGTAGCTGTCCGACCGCTTGAGGAGGACGCCGAGCAGCTTGGCAAAAAGCACCATGGCGACGCAGGCGGCGAAGCCGAACCATGCGCCGAAGCCGAACGTGCCGTCGATGCCGAAGTGCGGCTTGTGCTCGACGACGAGGTCGAGTGCGACGAGAGCCGCCAGCAGCAGTGAGCCGCTGATCCAGAGCAGCCGAATGGTGGATGGGCGCACCAGCCAGTGGTCGCGATCGGGCGGCAGCGGAGTCGGCGGCTGTTCAGGCTCCGTCATCGCGCGACTCCCGTGAGCATGAGTTTGGCAAGCGCCAGCGGGATGTCCGGAGCGAGGAAGAGGACGATGGTTGCGCCAGCAGTGACCGTCAGTGCGATCACCATCGGCAAGGGCGCTTCACCGTGATCGTCGTGGTGCGTCGCTGCGGCACCGACCGCATGTCCTCGCGCGGGTTCCACGAAGAACGCGCGGAACAGGATCGGCAGAAAGTAGGAGGCGTTGAGCACGGTCGAGAGCACGATGACGCCGATCGGCAGCCATTGCTGCGTCGCGAAGGCCCCCGACAGCATGAACCACTTGCCGAGGAAGCCGGCCGTCGGCGGCAGGCCGATCATGCCGAGCGCACCGATGGCAAAGGCCGTCATGGTCCAAGGCATCTGCCAGCCGATGCCGTCGAGTTCGGACACCTCGGTCTTGTGGGCCGCCGTGTAGATGGCGCCGGCCGCAAAGAAGAGCGTGATCTTGGCGACAGCGTGCGCCGCGATGTGCATTGCGGCGCCGATTGCCGATATCGGCGTCAGGATCGCAACCGCAAGCACGACGTAGGAGAGCTGCGAGACGGTGGAATAGGCGAGGCGCTTCTTCAGATTGTCCTGCCGCAGTGCCACCATGGAGGCAAGTACCACCGTGCCGCCCGCGGCCCAGACGAGCCACCACGCGGCGCCGTCGGCAGCGAGGCGCTCTACGCCGAACACGTAGACGATAACCTTGAGCACCGTGAACACGCCGGCCTTGACCACGGCCACGGCGTGCAGGAGTGCGGAGACCGGCGTCGGTGCGACCATTGCCGCGGGTAGCCAGAAATGCAGCGGCATCAGCGCAGCTTTGCCGATGCCGAACACATAGAGCGCGAGCAGCGCGCCGATGGCGCCAGCGCCCAGGCTGGCTGGAAGGATGCCGCCCGCCTTGAAGTCCATCGTGCCGGCGAGAAAGCCCGTGCCGACGATCGCGGGCAGCAGCAGCAACATCGAAGTTCCGATGAGCAGCATCAGGTAGATGCGACCACCACGCACGGCCTCATCGCTGGCCTTGTGCGTGACGAGCGGGTAGGTCGACAGCGTCAGCAGCTCGTAGAACAGGAACAGCGTGGACAGGTTCTTGGCAAACGCCAGACCGATGGTGGAGCCGATGGCGACGGCAAAGCAGACGTAGAACGAGGTCTGGCGCGGTTCATCGTTCGCGCGCATGTAGCCGATCGAGTAGATCGAGTTCACGATCCAGAGCGACGAAGCGACGAGCGCGAACAACATGCCGAGGGGCTCGATATTGAAGGCGATCGTGAGTCCAGGGACGATGTCAAGCAGCGTCCGCTCCGGCTGTTGGCCCGCGAGCACGTGCGGCAGCAGGGACCACACCACAACGGCGAGTTTAGCAGCCGTCGCCAGTGTCACCGCTTCGCGCAGGTTCGGCCAGCGGTGGAACACTGGAATGAGCAGCGCCCCGATGAACGGGATGATCAGCGCGAGTGCCAACAAGGTGTCGGGCGACCACGGGAGCCTCATTTGAGCCCCCCGAGCAGGCTCGCTGCCACCTTTCGCGCGATGCCAGCCGACGCCTCGGTGTCGATACCGAAGTAGATCGTCGCGGCAGCCAGAAGCAGTAGCGGCGCAAGCATCGACAATGGCGGATCGCTCGCCTTGGAGGCCATGGGCGACGG
>DAORNH010000065.1:2081-7884 GCA_035440865.1 Hyphomicrobiaceae bacterium
ATGTAGACGACGGCGAGCAGCGAGCTGGCGAGAAGGAGGAACACCAGCGGCCACCAGCCCCGCTCGAAGGCCCCCACTGCGAGGTACCACTTAGAGACGAAGCCCGCCGTGCCCGGCACACCGATGATGGCGAGGCCGCCGACGACAAACGCAGCCATCGTCAGCGGCATCTGCCGCCCGATGCCCGCGAGGTCGGCGAGTTTTACGCTGCCGATGCGATAGGCCACTGCACCGAGTGCGAGGAACAGCGCCGTCTTCATCAACGCGTGATTGAAGAGATGCACAACGCCGCCAGTGAGGCCCGAGGCATTGGCGAGGCTGATGCCGAGTGTGATGTAGCCGATCTGCGCTAGTGACGAGTACGCGAGCATGCGCTTCGTGTCAGTCTCGAACACAGCCACCAGAGAGGCGATGAACATGGCCGCGACGGAAAGCACGAGCAGCACTTCCGCGACCGGCAATGCCTTGAAGCTGATGGCAACGCCGAAGACCGAGAAGAAGAATCGGATCAGCACGTAGATCGCGACCTTGGTGGCGGTACCGGCGAGAAACGCCGTGGCAACCGACGGGGCGTGTGCGTAGGCGCCTGGCAGCCAGACGTGTAGCGGGAAGAGCGCAAGTTTCAGGCTGACGCCGACAGCCATGAAGGCGAGCGCGGCCATCACGGGGCGTGGTGCTGCCGAAGCAGCCGGACCGAGGCGTTGCGCGATGTCGACGATATTGAGGCTGCCGGTGACAAGATAGAGGAAGCCGACGCCGATAATGTAAAAGGTCGCCCCAATGGTGCCGAGGATCAGGTACTGATAGGCGGCGAGCAGCGCGCGCCGATCCTTGCCCATTGCAATCAGCACGTAGGTCGACAGCGACGAGATTTCCAGGAACACGAAGACGTTGAACGCATCGCCGGTGATGGTGATGCCGAGCAGACCCGTCAGGCACAGCAGATACATGGTGTAGAACCACGCCTGCTTGTCGCCTTCGACCTCGTGCGCGACGCTGCGGCGTGCAAACGGCATGATCGCTGCGCCGACAACCGATACGAGTACCAGTACGAACGCATTGAGTAGATCGACGCGGTATTCGATGCCCCAGGGCGGCGCCCATCCGCCGAGGTGATAGGAGATCGGTCCCGATTGCAGGACCTGCAAGAGCAGCGCGACCGAAATCAGCGGCATCAGCCACGAGACGAGCAGCGCGAACGCCCAGGCCGCCGTGCCTCGCCGGAACCATGCGGAGAGCAGTGCGCCGACGAGAGGCACGACGACCTGGAGCGCGGGAAGGTGGACTGTGACGGACTTCACTGGTCCCCCTCCTGTCCGAAGAGTTCATCCTCCTCAATAGTGCCGTACGCCTCCTGGATGCGGGCGACGAGTGCCAGTCCCAGCGCAAGTGTCGCCACGCCGACGACGATGGCTGTCAGAATGAGCACGTGCGGAAGCGGGTTCGAGTAGACTTTGAAGGCAGGGTCGAGAATCGGCGCGGTGCCACCGATGATCTTTCCCGGCGAGATGTAGAGCAGGTAAACCGAAGTCTGGAACAGCGACAGGCCGATCAGCTTCTTGATCATGTTGCCACGGGCGATGACGATGTAGAGCCCGGCCACCATCAGGAAGATCGTGACGACGTAGTTGTAGTGCTCGGCGATTCGCTGGATCGCGGCGGGAATTTGCATCAGCGGCCCCGCTCTACGAAGGCGTAGAAGATCGCGATCATTGTCGACGACACCGTGACGAGCACGCCGACCTCGACTGCGAAGATGCCGTACTCGTGTCCATGCGGGCTGTCGGGCCCAAGGCGAGAGTAGTCGAGGAAGTTCACGCCCGTCAGCAGGCCGACAATTCCAGTGCCTGCGTAGATCAGCACGCCGAGCGGTACCAGACGCTCGACAAGCGCCTGCGGCGCGATCCGCTTGGCCTCACGAATGCCGAAGATCAACGCATGGAGGATCACCATGCCGGCTGCAATGACGCCGGCCTGGAAGCCGCCACCGGGACCAAGCTCGCCATGGAACTGCACATAGAGTGCGAACAGCAGCATGAATGGCAGCGTCAGCTTGGCGATGACGCGGAGGATGAGGTCGCGCTTCATTGGGCGGCCTCCGAACGCGCTTTGGCTGATTGAGCCTCGGCTTTGCGTCGCCGCCGGCCCTTGAGCAACAGCATGACGCCGACGCCGGCTGTGAAGATCACCGTGGTCTCGCCAAGCGTGTCGTAGCCGCGGTAGTCTGCTAGCGTCGAGGTGACGACGTTCGGAACCATGGTTTCTTTGAGACTGTCGGCGAGGTATTTGGGCGCCACATGCTTGTGGATGACATTGTCCGGTGTCCCGAAAGGCGCAAGGCCGACTGTCCCCCAGAAGAGCGCGGCCCCTACACCCACTGCGACAACCATCGGCAGAACCGGAGAGTGGTGCGGCTTCTGCTCCATGCTACGTGCTAAATGCAGCGCCGCCAGCAGGAAGACTGTCGACACCCCAGCACCAACCGAGGCTTCAGTCATCGCCACGTCGACCGCATCGAGCACGACGAGCAGGCTCGCCATCAGAAAGCTGTATATGCCAGCGAGGATGATGGCGCCGAAGAGGTTGCGCTGGCGTGCGATGCCGACGGTGACGACGGCAAGCAACGTCAGCAGTGCCATGTTGATCAGAGCTTCCAAGCGACTACCTCACTACACCGCCGGTGCGAACGATGACGCGTCCGACGT
Source organism: Hyphomicrobiaceae bacterium (assembly GCA_035440865.1). Taxonomy (GTDB): domain Bacteria; phylum Pseudomonadota; class Alphaproteobacteria; order Rhizobiales; family Hyphomicrobiaceae; genus DAORNH01. The sequence goes on from DAORNH010000065.1 coordinate 4,787, forward strand.
GCGCTCTACTTCGATCGCAGCCGCATCCGGTCGATCGCGCCGATCTTCGGAGAGTTGAGGTTCGACTCCGGCATGCAAGGCCGCCTGGGCCAGGGCATGGGTGATTGCTGGCCCTGTAAAGAAGAGCAGCGCCAAGATGAAGAGCAGCTTCACGGCCACGAGCGTCGGCCCGGCCTGCAGCATGAGGCCTCCACAAAGCAGGCCGGCACCGAGCGTATCGGTGACGCTTGCTGCATGCAGCCGCGTGAACAGATCCGGCATGCGCACGAGGCCGATCATGCCGGCAACCGTGAAGAAGGTGCCGCCGAGCAAAAGCGCCCAGCTCGCCACATCGACAATAAGCGCTCTCACCGCTCCTCCTCCACGTCGTAAGCGAGGTCTCCGTGGCGGAAGAACTTCAGGATCGCCAGTGTGCCGATCAGATTGAGCAGCCCGTAGGTGATCGCGATGTCGAGCCACTCCGGCCGGCCGGTCAAGAACCCCGCGACTGCCAGCAGGAGAATGGCGAGAGTGCCGATCGAGTTGGCGGCTAGCACGCGATCGAAGACGGTCGGTCCTTTGAGTGCGCGAGTGACCGCCAGAGCGAGGGCAACGAGTATGCCTAGCGCAGCCGCAGCGAACATCATCGCGCCCCCTCGAATCGAGTTACGCGCGCATCCATACCGCCGCCTTCCAGGTCTATGGCACCGTCTCGGACCAGCGCGTGGACCGTCAGTATGTTGCCATCGACTGCCGTCGTTATAGTTCCGGGCGTCAGCGTGATCGAGTTGGCGTAGGTCACGAGTCCGACGCTCGAACGCTGGCTCGCCGCTACACGCGTCATGGTGGGAGAGATCGGCAAGCGTGGGTGCAGGATGACCTTGGTCACGGCCCAGCACGATTTCACAATCTCCCAGACGAGCCACGGGAAATACGTGAGCGCACGACCGAACAAATGATGGGGGTGGCCCTCCCCGTCGGCGGCTCCCATGCGCCGCGCCACCCAGATGCACACGAGGCTGCTCGCCACGCCCGCACCGACGAGAAACGGCTTGAAGTAGCCGGACAGCGCCAGCCAGAATAGTAGCAGCGCGATGAACAGGCTCACGATGCGCATTCGAGCCTCCCCGCCGGATCGGCGTGCGCCACGGCTTCGAGTACGTGCGCACGGCGGAGTGGGTTCGGCAGTATCAGGTCGGCGCCGGCCTGCAGCCCGAGCCGCCGGTTGTCAGGTGCGCCGTCGCTCAAGTAAGCAATTGTAAGTCCGGAAATCGATTGCTTCAGACCAAAGATCGTATCCAGCCCTGGCCAGGGCGGCAGCAAGCGGTCGGTGATCAGCAACTTGGTCACTCCCTCGGCGATTGTCCGACGAGCGGCATAGCCTGATCCTGCAATCGACGGGCGATGCCCGGAGGTCGTCAGCCAATAGGCGATGCGTTCGCACACATGCTCGTCACTGGAGAGGACAACAACATTGGGAGGCCGCTGGATCATCAGATGCCCGCATCGATCGGGAGAACGGTGACGGGTGTGTCGGAGAGCGCGGCGAGGCGAGCGCCGAGGTGGTGGCCGACGCAACCGGTCGCCGACAACCATCGACGGCGTGCGCCAACGATCGGGCGGCCAAGCACTACAATCGAATTGCAGCCATGCCTTCTCGCCACATCGAGAATCGCCTGCGGCTCCTCCGACAGTTGGACCTCGGTTCGAGCCTCCACGCCGGCCGACGCCAGCTGTCCGAGCAGCGGTTGCAACCGGGCTTCAGCGTCGGACGAGAGCTGTCGGATCACGTTCTCCTTCAGAATGCCGCGCGAGCGCACCATCTCCGGCTCGGGCTGCACGGCAAGCAAGACAACGCGAGCGAGTGATCCGATCGTACTCAGATCCGCTACGTCGACTTCAGCGGCCTCTCTCGCGAGCACGATCATCACTGGGGATGCCGAAGCGAGCTTAGGAATGGGTTGAGCTTCCGCATGTGTCATGGCGAGGCATCCGTCGAGGCCGTAGGATTGTCGTCAGAAAAGTCGGCGGAAGCGTCGACGCGCAATTCAGGTCGGCACCGTAAGGTGCTACCCTCTCAGGGAACCACCTTATGGTGAGGCCCTTAGGTGCCGAGACCTGCCGAGACAGCTACAGCAACGGAGTATGAGCGCGCGACCCGAGCCAAAGTCCGCCCGATGGCCTTTCCACGACTGCTGTCGCTTCCACCGCACGTCATCGGCTTCGGCTATCTCCTGGCCTACATCGCTTTGGACTGGATCAGCTTCGTGCATCCCTATGGGCCGTTCGCAATCACGCCCTGGAACCCGTCGACCGGATTGAGCTTCGTTCTCGTGCTGCTGTTCGGCCTCCGGCACCTGCCGATGCTGTTTCTCGCACCGGTCGCGGCAGACCTTTTGATACGTGGTGTCCCCGCTGGTTTTGCGGGCGTTCTCGGCGGGCTCGTGATCGGCGGCGGCTATTCAGTTGCAGCATTCTTGCTGCTGCGCCCGTTGCCGCGCTTCGACGTGTCCCTGTCGTCGACGCGCGATCTGTTTTTGCTCTTGCTCGTCGCTGCTGGCAGTTCCTCGCTCGTTGCTGTCGCCTACATTTCGATCCATGTCATTTTCGGCCAGCTCCCAATGTCCGCCTTCAGCCCGGCCATCCTGCGCTTCTGGATCGGCGATCTGATTGGGATCGCAGTCGTAACCCCGTTTCTGCTCATCCTTTTGACACGGGGGGCGTTGTTCGATCTCGGTTGGGATACGGCGATGCAGGTCCTGTTGCTGTTGTTCTGCCTGCTGCTTGCTTTCGGAACGGCGCAAGGCCGACAGCTGCAGCTGTTCTACCTGCTCTTCCTCCCCATCATCTGGATCGCCATCCGAGCAGGGCTCGAAGGCGTGACCGCGGGTTTGGTTCTCACGCAGCTTGGTCTCATTGTGGCGCTGCAGATGCAGTCGCCGACCGCCGTCGATGTCACGACCTTCCAGGCGCTGATGCTGATCCTTACGCTCACGGGGCTCGCTGCTGGTGCCCTGGTGACGGAGCGTCGCCGCGCAGAGCTACAGCTTCGCCTGCAGCAGGACGCTCAAGCACGGCTGACACGTCTCGGCAGCATGGGAGAGCTGGCCTCGGCATTG
>DAORNH010000065.1:8077-9690 GCA_035440865.1 Hyphomicrobiaceae bacterium
CCAGCCAGTGTGTCGCGCATCATCGACGATGCCGTCGAGCTGATCCAACCCGAGATCGAACGCAGCGGCATCCGGGTCGATCGTCGGCTGCAAGGAGATCTGCCAGCGGTCATGGCCGATGCGCTGCAGGCCGAGCAAGTGCTCCTGAACCTCGTGCGCAATGCGATAGAGGCGTTCCATGAGGCCAGTCGCGATCGTGGCCTCATCACGATCGAGGCTCGACGCATCGGGGGACATGTCGAGCTGAGCGTTGCCGACGACGGTCCGGGCTTCGCAAGTATCGATGACGCCTCTGGTCCGACCGCGCTCACTTCCACAAAGCCGGATGGCCTCGGCATCGGACTCGCCCTTTGTCGCTCGATCATCCAGGCGCACGGAGGTTCACTGGAGATTTCAAATACCGGCAAGGGCGCGCTCGTGCGATTTACCCTGCCAGTGACCGAGGGCGGCACATGACGAGTGGAATCACAGTCCACCTCATCGACGATGACACGGCGATCCTCGATTCGCTCGGGCTCTATCTCGAATCCAAGGGATTCACCGTCGAACGCCACAGCCGCGCCCAGCCGTTCGCCCGGCTCGCTGCGTCCACGTTGGATCAAGCCTGCATCGTCAGTGACGTCCGGATGCCCGGAATGTCGGGAATCGATCTGCAGCAGCACCTCAATCAGCGAGGCGTCACCGCGCCCCTCATCCTGATCACGGGGCACGGCGACATCGACATGGCAGTGGCAGCGATTAAGGCCGGCGCCCACGACTTTTTGGAGAAGCCGTTCGATGAACGCCGACTGGTTGCCTCGATCAAGGCGGCGATGGCCGCTCATGCAGGTCGCCAACAACAATCCCAGGCATTGGCTGATCTACGTGCGAGCTACAGCGAATTGTCAGAACGTCAGCAGCAGGTCATGGACCTCGCCGTGAAGGGCCGCACCAACAAGGAAATCGGCGCCACGCTCGGCATCAGCCCACGCACGGTGGAAATCTATCGCGCCAAGGTCATGGAACGCATGGGTGCCTACACCCTTGCCGACCTCGTACGTATCGCCCTGGTGATCGCGGAGAGACATTGAGCAACGGCATCCTTTATTCCGGCTCGCATCTGAGCCACCGACAAGTTCGTCGAGGGGCGTTTGACAGTCCCGGAGCGTCTATTGAGTTTCTTGAAATTACCTGCCTGGACTTCTGATCTAGTCGCAATTTCGCAGGTCTCTTTGGCATGGAGATCAAGCATGAACGACAATCAAGAAAACCCATCCGGAAGACCGCCCCGCCGTCCGTCCTGGAACAAGGGCAAGCTCGTTGGCCCGAGACCGCAGCTTCGCCCAAGCCATGTCTGGTCGATCCGCACATAGCTGCAAGTCGAACGGCGATTACGCGATCTCGCATTGTTCAATCCCGCCATCGACAGCAAGCTGCGCGGCTGCGACGTGGTCGCCGTCCGCGTCGATGACGTTGCTCCGAATGGCTACACGATGGACCGCGCCACTGTACGACAGAAGAAGACGGGCCGCCCAGTCAAGTACGAGCGGACCGAGCAGACACGGCAGGCCATCGACGTGCACCTACGAGAGAGTGGTCGCAAGTCTGATCAGTTCCTGTTTGCCGGTCGCGGC
>DAORNH010000065.1:9700-11147 GCA_035440865.1 Hyphomicrobiaceae bacterium
GGGGGGAGCCATATTTTGGGCTGACCGTGCGGCAATACGCGCGGCTGGTGAACGAGTGGATCTCGTGCATTGGCCTCGATCCGCTGAAGTTCGGCACACACACGCTGCGCCGCACCAAAGCGACGCTGATCTACCGGCAGACCGGAGACCTGCGCGCAGTGCAGCTGTTGTTGGGGTACACGAAGATCGAAAGCACCGTCCGCTATCTCGGCATCGAGATCGATGACGCCAACGAGATCTCCGAGAAGATCGACATTTGATCGAGTTGGGCGGCGGCTCGCCGCCGTCCGGCCGAGCGCTCGATGCCCGCTCCTGAAAATAACGACCGTCACAGCGACCGAAAAGAACCGTACGGGGTTGGGTCACTTGCAGGCATCGAGGTCCCACTGAATTCGGCAAGGTCAGGCCAGCTTCAGAGATCATCGGCAGGGCCTGCCAGCTCGTTCAATGTCGCGTCGCCGTATGGCTGCTCCTGCTTGGCCGTGTCGGTCTTGGGCGCAGCACGGTCTTGGGCGCGAACATAGGCCCGCGCCCCCCCCATGCCGCCAACGCTCTCTCAGCCCACCGCCCTGAATGTCACCACCAGCACATCCCTGTAAGCCGGCTTCGACGGATCATCCGGCACCACGGGTGTCACGCCGTGATAGACGCAACGGTCGTCGACGATCGCCGCATCGAACGGCGCGGCCAGGGTGAAACTGCCGAGCGGGCGCTTGTCGAGGTCGGCAATGGTCGTCGTGCCGCTAACGATGTTGGTGCGGTTGACCAGCAGGACGAGCACGAAGTCGACGCCGTCGCGGTGCATGCCCTCGGGCGTCGGGCGGCCTTCCGTGCCGGCCTTGGCTTCGATGCGGAACTGGTGGATCTCGACCTTCCAGGTGCGCGTCTCGGGCGCAAGGCGGCCGAAGCAGCGCGCGGTGAAGGCGAGGATGCTCGCGAGGCTCTTGCTCGCCCCGATCTGCGGCTCGAGCGGCGCAAACCAGCGGTCGATGCCTCCGTTCAGCGCATTGTAATCGCGGCCCTGGTAGTGGGGCTGGTGAGCCTCGCGTGTCGCAAGACCACTCGCGGCCACACTGAACACGGCGTGGCGCCGGCGCCGATAGCGTCCGCCGTCGGCCATGTAGGTGTCGGTTTCGAGGTTGCCCCAGCTCGCCGCGAACTCGGCCCAGTCGCCGAGCGGCCCCACGGCCTCCAGGATGGCGCGCATGCGCGTCCCCTCGACGAACGCGAAGCCGTTGCCCGACAGCGGCAGGCTGATGGCGTTGGTCTCGGTCATGGTCGCCTCGCGCTTGTTCTCGTGTCCGGCCGCACCACACCAATAGTGGTGCCCGGTTGACATGACGGCTCAATATCAGTCAACTGGTCGGAGAATAAGAACCAGTTTACAAAGATATGACCAGACCACCCATCAAAGACGGGGCGGCAGTCGCGCTCTCGCTGCACCTCA
>DAORNH010000065.1:11160-13921 GCA_035440865.1 Hyphomicrobiaceae bacterium
AGCCGCTCAACACGCAACTCGGCCGGCAGCTGCGCGCGCTCATCCTCGACGGGCGCATCTCCGCCGGCGCACGGCTCCCCTCGACGCGATCTCTCGCCGATGACCTCGGCGTCTCGCGGGCGACGGTCGTCCTCGCCTTCGAGCAGCTCGTTAGCGAGGGCTACATCGAGGGCCGGCGTGGCTCGGGCATGTACGTCGCCGACGATCTTCCCGAGCAGGCGCTGCAGGTGAGGGCTCCGACGGCGGCCAAGTCGGCAGCGACGCGCATGCCGCCGGTGCCGATGCCGGGGCCGCACCGGCCCTTCCAGCCGGGGGCGAGCGACGGACAGCTCTTTCCACATCAGGAGTGGTCGCGGCTTCTCTATCGTAGTTGGCGCTCGCCACCTTCGGCCCTACTCGGCACTATCGATCCCTTTGGCTGGCCACCGTTGCGGGAGGCGATCGCCCGCCATCTGCATGAATGGCGGGGTATCGCCTGCGGGGCCCACCAGATCCTGATCACGGGGGGCACGGCGGACGCGACGGAGCTCGTGGCCCATACGGCCTTCGCGCCGGGCGCGGTCCTGCATATCGAGGATCCGGGCTACCCGACCCTACGCTACACGCTCGAGAGCCTCGGTTTCAGAGTTTACCCGGTGCCGGTCGACGACGACGGCTTCGACATCGCGCGTGCCGCTGCGCTCGGGACGGCGGCAGGAGCGATCATTGCGCCCTCACGGCAGTTTCCGCTCGGGGCGACGCTGCCCGTCGGACGTCGGCTCCAGTTGCTCGACTGGGCGTCGGCGGAGCACGCCTTCCTGGTCGAGGACGACTTCGACAGCGAGTATCGCTACCTGGGTTCGCCCCTGCCGGCCCTCATGAGCCTCGACCGGCACGGGCGGACAATCTACATCGGCAGCTTCTCGAAAGTTCTGTCGCCGGCGTTGCGGCTCGGTTTCGTGGTGCTGCCGGAGGCCCTGATCGAGCGGGCGCGGCGACACCTCGCCGAGCGTGGTACGCTCGCCTCGCTGGTTGCCCAGCCGGCCCTCGCCGAATTCATCGCGAGCGGGCAGTATGCGACCCATATCCGCCGTACGCGGCGCATCTATGCGCGGCGCATGCAGGCCCTGATGGCGTCCGCGCCGCGCCTAGCCGGGCTGCTCGACCTGAAGCCGACGAGTGCGGGCATGCACATCGTCGCCGAGCTCGACCCGAGGCTTGCAGCCCGAAAGAGCGACCGCGATCTCTCCGCGGCGCTCGCGGCAGCCGGCATCATTGCGCCGCCGCTGGCCGCCTACTACGCGGGCGCGGCCACACGCGCCGGGCTGCTGCTCGGCTTTGCCGGCTTCGACGAGGCGGCGATCACGACCGCCGCGGAGACGATGAGTCGGGTGCTTGCCGATCTATGACGCCGGCAGGATCAGTCGAGGTCGACGACCGAGCGGACGTGGAACGTCCGCTGCACGCCGTCGTGCTCGGTGATCGACACATATTCGCCCGGCACGAAGCGATGGAGATCGAACTTGAAGCCCGTCTCGTCGTCCGAGTCTGACTTTGGATTGTAATCGAACACCCACGCGCGGCTACGCTTGTGGACGAGGCGGCCGAGCATGTCCTTCTCGCCGGCCCAGAAGCGCTTGACGCGGCAGCGCTCGCGGTGCTCTCGCCATTCACTCGCAGCAAGGTGGCCCTGATCATCGAGCGGTGCGATGAAATCGTAGCCATGCCTGTCGCTGCCATTGGGATGATCGTGATCGCGGGCGAGGTCGAGTCGAACGCGTCTGAGAGCCATGGTGCGCTCCTTGGGACTTGGCCTGGTTAGGTCAGTGGGACATCAGGATCGGCATGTCCGTGCCAGCAAGCACGTCGCGCGTGGCGCCGCCGAGAACCAGCTCGCGGAGCCGCGAATGACCGTAGCAGCCCATGACGAGAAGGTCGGCGCCATGCGCGTGCGCCTGCCGCAAGAGCTCGTGGCCGACATCTCCACCACGCGCTGTCGCGTCCACGCTGTCGGCCTTGGCCCCGTGCCGTGCGAGGGCCGCTGCGATCTCGGCGGTCGGCAGATCGCCGGCGGAGCGACCGGCCCTGTCGCCGTTCACCGAGATGATCGTCACATTTCCGGCGAGCACCGCCAGCGGGATCGCATCGAATGCGGCGCGCGCCGCCTCGCGACGGCCGTCCCAGGCGACGGCGACCCGCGATGGAGGCATGCGCACGTCGCCTCGTGCCGGGATGAGTAGGACGGGGCGACCGCCTTCCATGACGAGGCGTACGGGGTCCTCGGTGAGGGGCGAGCCTCCCCACTTCGGGTCCGGCTGGCTGGCGATGACGAGATCGGCCGCCCTGACGTGGTCGAGCACGGCATCCGAGACGCTGCTGAAGGCGGCATCCGCCTCGCGCCACTCGGAGGGCCGGGGAAGGTCCGCGGTCGCCTCGAGGAAGGCCCGCTTCATGCGGGCCATGTCGGCCATGTAGGAGATGCGGTGCTCGTCCATGGTGATGCTGGTGCCGCCGCCGTCTGCCGCCGGCATGACGATGTAGGGGGGCAGAACGGAAAGGCCGACGAGGTGGGCGCCGGCGGCTCGCGCCAAGGGTACCGCCGCCGCGATCAGGCGGGTCGCGCGGCCCGGATCGGTGAGGTGCAGGAGGATCGTCTTCAGCGCCATGGCAACGTCCTTCTCGATGAGCAGGTCCTGGGGCGGCCGGCCGGACGTGGCGCCCGCGTGGCGCCCGCATCCCGGGTGCGCGACCAGCAGTTGAGGCTCGACGCTGCAGCGCCCGC
>DAORNH010000065.1:14180-15761 GCA_035440865.1 Hyphomicrobiaceae bacterium
CAGGACGACGACCATGGCGATCGCGTTACGGGGCGAGCGGCTCGCGAGGTGCACCGACGCAAGGGCCTTCGGCAGCTGGCCCCGGTCGGCGAGGCCGTAGACCACGCGCGATGCCATGATCATCTGGGCGATGATGCCGTTCACCGTGGCGACGATCGCAATGGTGGTGATCAGGACCGGCGGCGCCGAGGTGACGCGCTTGAAGACGAGGCTCAACGGCGCTTCGGCCGCGGCAAGCTCGTCGCGGGGGACGGCGATGAGCGCAACCCAGACGACGGCGATATAGAGGATTGTCGAGAGGACGAGCGTCCAGAAGATCGCGAGCGGCAACGTGCGTTCCGGCGCCTCGACCTCCTCGGCGATATTAGCGAGCCCCTCGAAGCCGATGAAAGCGAAGAAGGCGAGGAGCGTCGCCGAGAGGATCCCGAGAAGAACAGGCAGATTGGTGAGCCCGGTCCAGATTTCCGGGAGGCGCGTGACCACCTGCCCGTTGCCGGAGCCCCCGAGCACGATGATGGCAAGAAGGCCGCCGATCTCGATGACGGTCATCACCGCGGCGACGCCGACGCTCTCCTTGATGCCTATCGCCGTTATCGCGCCCATGGCAAGCACGACGAGCGGCACGATCAATGCGAGCGGCAAGCCCGTGAGCTCGCGGATGTAGCCGGAGCTGCCCCTGCTGATTGCCGCCGCCGACAGGATGCCGACCGCTATCACCATGAGGCCGACGAGAAGGGCCAGCGCCTGCGAGTTGAAGCCGGCGCGTGCATAGGCGGCCTCACCCGCGCTGACGGGCATGCGAGTCGCGAATTCGGCGAAGGCGGCCGCAGTCGGCACCATAACGATCGCCGCGAGGACGAAGGCGAGCGGCGCATGCATGCCTGCCCGTCCAGCCGCGGCGCCTATCAGCACATAGATGCCCGCTCCGATCGTCACGCCAAGCCCGAACAGGATGGCGAGCGGCAGCGTCACCCTCCTCGCCAGCCCGCGATGCGGCCCACCGCCGGCCTCGACCGCCACCTCCGCATCGCTTGCAGCCATGGGCGCCTCCCGACTTCAATGCGAAAGCAATACCGGGGCGGTCATATGGGCGAGGATGTGCTGCGTCGCGCCGCCGAACACCATCTCGCGGAAGCGGGAATGGCCGTAAGCGCCCATCACCAGGAGATCGGTCTGCTCGTCGCAGAGGCCCGAGAGGAGGGCGTCGCCGACCTTGATGTTCTCGGCCGTAGTCATTGCAGCTTCCACGCGGATGCCATGGCGGGCAAGCGTGGTTGCAATCTCGGTCGTCGGTAGGCTCCGGCCAACCGTTCCATCGTCGTGCTGGCTGACCGAGACGACACGCACACTCTGGGCGAGCTGGAGGAGAGGGAGGGCGTCGAAGGTCGCCCGCGCTGCCTCGCGACCGCCGTTCCAGGCAACCGTCACGCGCGAGCCGATCGTCGGGAAATCGCCGACACGCGGGATGACGAGGACGGGTCGCCCGGTCTCGACCGCCAGCCGCTCGGGCACATCGAGAACGATCGAGAAGTCGTAGTCGGGGTCGCGCTGGCCGGCAATCACAAGGTCGGCGGTGCGGGC
>DAORNH010000065.1:15808-17003 GCA_035440865.1 Hyphomicrobiaceae bacterium
CGGGAACCACGGTGCGACCCTTGCAGGCAAGATCGAAGGCGGCCTTGACGCGCTCGGCCTCCTTGCGGAAGCCCTGCATCGAGCTGTTGATGATGGTGGAGCCCATCACCATAGAGCCATAGGTCGGCACCGGCGGCAGCACGTAGAGAGCCGTGACATGGGCCTCGAATTTCTCGGCGATCTGGAGTGCCGCGTTGACGAGGCGCGCCACTTTGTGCTCGTCGTTGAGATGCAGGAGAATGGTCTTGTAGGACATGGTTCTTACCTCTGGGACCGCTTATTGAGGGACGTCACCGCCCGTCACGACATGGACGGCGACAGGTAGCATCCTCGGGTGATGTCGTCAGCCGAGTGAGATCATGGCACGCGTCTCCACGGGAAACTGCGAGGTTGCCAGAAGAGCCTGGACGGCTTGGCGCAGCTCAGCCGCGGTCTCCGCCTTGATCGCGAGTGCGGCGCGCCCATGGACGAGATGACTGGAGAGGTCGGTCGCCGCCCTGTCGCGCGTCATCGCATTTTGATTTGCCATGCCGGCCAGGAGCCGCGCGATCCCCGGACTCGCTCGGACCGTGGCGAGCGTGCCCGAACTGCCGATGGGCACCGCCGCCGCGACGAGTTCATCGAGCGCGCGCCAATCCTCGATCCAACCTGAGAGCGCCGGCGTTGGAGCGCCGATGTCCCCGAAGACGTCCCGTGGGCCATCGATCAGGGCCGCTCCGACTCGGCGCGACGGGCTCTTGGATTCCTGGAAGCGGACGAGCGTCGTCTCAGTGCCGGCAATGGCAAGTGCGCCGGCACCGAACCTGTGGAGTCCGCCGAGGGCGCGGCAGAGCGGCTCCGGCTCCCCATAGACACCGATCGCAATCCGGGTCCACGCGCGGGGGACGGCGTCCGTCGGTCCGCCACTGCCGTCGATTGAACCTCTTGCCGGCATCAATGTCATCCGTGCCGCCTTGCCTTCTGCCCGCTGCCGTCAGTGCCGCCGTCCGGCGTCGGCGAGGGCGGTCGCCTCGAGGGCGGCCTCGTCCTTGATGGTGACGAGGATGCACTGCTCGATCTCGATGAGGCCCTCGGCGCGCAGCCGCGTGAAGGTGCGGCTCACCGTCTCGATGGTGAGGCCGAGGAAGTCGGCGATGTCGCTCCGCGTCATCGGCAGCACGATCTCGCGCGGGCTGCCGCCGCGGCGCGCGCTGCG
>DAORNH010000066.1:0-1242 GCA_035440865.1 Hyphomicrobiaceae bacterium
GGGAATCGACGCTGTCGCATCGCCCGAGGAACCGGCGCAGCCCGAGAGCGCGGCAGCGAGCGCCATTGCGGAGACTGAAAGTAGCGCGCGGTGCGCACAGAAGCGGATTGTCATCTCAAACCCCCAATGCATTCAGTTCGGTACACTCTCCCGCACTTGCACTATATTCCCTGGCCCTTGTGCCAGGCCTTGACATGTCGCACACCGGCCATGAGGCCACCTCGACGAGCACGGGTCCGCTTGCATCATCCCGCAATCCGTCAGGTCATTCGACTCGTCAGGGCACTCCCCGTCGTATAGGTCGGCCAGTCGGCCTTCCCCAAACAGTATTGGCCTGATGGCCCCACTTGCCAGGGCCATGCCTGTGGAAACACCCATATTGTGGCAAATTTACAATGGGTTGCCCAAGGGCCTGCCGACTCCGACGATTAACAGCCTCCGCGGTGATCCGCTCCGGAGCGGTCGATTGAAGCTGCTTGACGACTGGTGGCAGCAGTCTGCTCGTGCTAAAAGAAGCTAGGAGGCGTCGGCCATGCAATTCCGATGGATCAGTGCCGCCTTGTTCCCGATCGCTCTGGCGGCAGCGCTGGGCGGGGCGGTTGCCCAATCCCCGACGCCGGCTCCACCAGCCCCGGGGGGGCCGCAGACGCCACGCTTCAATGCTACTCCCGGCGATGGCTGGTCGCCCCCGGAGATCGACTGCAAGTGCATCTATAAGGGCCGCGCCTATTCGGTCGGTAGCGTCGTTTGCATGGACATGCCGCAGGGGGCGGTGCTGACCACCTGCGGCATGGTCCTGAACAACACCTCCTGGCAGCCGAGTGCCGAGCCCTGCCACACCTCCTGGCGCCTGCGCGGTTTGCGGTTTGCCGTGCTCCAAGGCAGAGTGGCATTGCGCTGCATGCGTTGACAGATGCGCCGAGCTATGGCCGCTTGGGGCCGTCGCCACCATCGGACCAAGAGAGCCGCATGACATCCCGCTGGAGTGCTCGTCGCCAGGCGTTCCGCGCCGTTACCTTCGGAGCAAGCTGCATTCATCCCGCATCCGTGCACGATCCCGTGTCGGCCAGGATCGCGGCCGATCTTGGTTTCGAGGCCGGCATGTTCGCGGGCTCGACCGCCTCGCTCACGATACTGGGCGCGCCGGATCTCATCACGATCACGCTCACCGAGTTCGCCGAGCAGGCGCACCGGATCAGCCGGGCGGCCGAGCTCCCGCTGATGGTCGATGCCGATCACGGG
>DAORNH010000066.1:1272-8372 GCA_035440865.1 Hyphomicrobiaceae bacterium
CTCGAGGCGGCGGGTGTTTCGGGCCTCTCCATCGAGGACACCGAGCTGCCGCGGCCCTACGGCCCCTCCGACAAGCAGCGCCTGCTATCGATCGAGGAGGGTGTGGGCAAGATGAAGGCGGCGCTGGCCGGCCGGCGTGATCCTGATCTCGTCATCGCGGGCCGAACGAGTGCCCCGCAGCTCACAGACATCGACGATGCCATCCGCCGCTGCCGCGCCTATGAGGCGGTGGGCGTCGACTGCATCTTTCTCGTCGGCGTGAAGACGCGGGTCGAGCTCGACAAGCTTGCTGCGGCGCTGTCGAAGCCCCTGATCCTCGGCACGCTCACGGCGGAGTTGCACGACAACGCCTATCTCGCCTCGCGGCGCGTGCGCGTGGCCCTCCTTGGCCACCAGCCATTCCAGGCGGCGATGCAGGCGATCCACCAGACGATGAAAGCGCTGCGCGAGGGGACGCCGCCTGGCAAATTGCAGGGCATGCCGCCCGCCGAACTCGTGCGGCGCATCACCCGCCAGGACGAGTATGATCGCGCGACGCGCGACTGGCTCGGCGGCAAGGCGTGACGGGCGGCAAGCGTGCGCTCAAATAGAAGAGGCGCGACCCCCATCCGGAGATCGCGCCCATAGATTGAAAGCCGCTGCCTGAACTGCGCTGATCAGGCCGTCATCGTGCGCGGCTTGGAGACGGCGACGCCCTTCTCCTCGAGCAGCGCCTGCAGCTCGCCTTGCTGGAACATCTCGCGCACGATGTCGCAGCCGCCGACGAACTCGCCCTTGATGTAGAGCTGCGGGATGGTCGGCCAGTTGGTGAAGGACTTGATGCCCTCGCGCACGCCCATGTCGTCGAGCACGTTGACGTCCTTGTACTCGACGCCTAGGTGACCGAGGATGGTGTCGACCTGGTGCGAGAAGCCGCATTGGGGCATGCCCTTGCGGCCCTTCATGAACAGGACGACGTCGTTCGCCGAGATCGTCTTGCGGATCCAGTCATGAACCTGCTGCTCGCTCATGGTGCTCCCCAGGGGATTGGTGCGCCGTCCGCTCAGGCGGACGCCGAAATTACGCGCGGAACATGTGGTTCCTACCGGCGAAAGTCAATGGCGGCCATTCGATTGAGGAACCGGTTCAGCCATCTTTGGGGGCCGCAGTCGTGAGAGCCAGGGCGTGGAGCGCGCCCCCCATGCGCCCCTCGAGCGCGTCATAGACCATCTTGTGCTGCATGACCCGCGACTTGCCCTTGAACGAGGGGCTCACGACGTGCGCTGCATAGTGGTCGCCGTCGCCGGCGAGGTCGCGGATCTCAACCGTGGCATCCGGCAGGCGCGCCTTGATCAGGCGCTCGATATCGGCAGCGTCCATGGGCATCGCCAGCTCCTTCTTGTCCGCTTCTGGTTGGACGGACATCCGCGGCCCTGCCGTGAGACGTGAGGCCGGCTCGGTCTCGTTCCTGTGTCCGCGACAAGATACGCGAGGCGGCTCTCGACCACCAGCGGCACGCGCCCTCAGTCTTGCGGCGCGCCTCAGGGTTTGCCGGTTGGCGCTGCGAGCCCCGCCTCGAGACGCTGGCGCCGGGCAAGCAGCATCGCCGCGGTGACGATCACGGCCATCAGCGGCAGCGCGGCGATGTTGACGACCGTCCAGCCGGCCTTCTGCTGGAGGAAGCCGGCAAGCCCGGCTGCGATGGCCGTCGTCGAGTAGACGCAGAAGTCGTGCGCAGCCTGCACGCGGGCGCGCTCCGCCGGCCTATAGGTTGTCGTGAGCAGCGCCGAGCCGCCGACGAAGGTGAAATTCCAGCCGAGCCCGACCAGCAGGTTGGCGATGAGGAAGTTCCAGAAGTCGATGCCCATCAGATTCACGATGGCGCAACCCGTCTGGATGATGGCGCCAGCCGCGATGATAGGCAGCGTGCCGAAGCGCGTGATCAGGTGTCCGGTGAAGAACGACGGCAGAAACATCGCGACCACGTGGGCCTGGATGACGGTGGCACTATCCTCGAACTTGAAGCCGCAGGCCTGCATGGCGAGTGGGGTCGAGCTCATGAGCAGCGTCATGACACCGTAGCCGAGCATCGAAGTGATGAGCGCCGTCAGGAAGGTCTGCGAGCGGGCGATCTCGGACAAGGGGCGCCCGCCCTCGGCGCGCTCGCTCGCCGTGAGGCGCGGAATGCGCACGAATTGGACGACGATGAGACTCAAGAGGCCGATCAGGGCAATCGTCACGTAGACACCGGCGAAGACCACGGGCGCAAACCAGTTAACGCTCCACTTGGCGAGCTGCGGCCCGACGAGGCCGGCGATGACGCCGCCCGCCATGACGAGGGAGATCGCCTTCGCCTTGTAGTCGGGAGGGGCCGCATCGGCCGCGGCAAACCGGTAGTACCAGGCGAAGGCTGCGGCCGAGCCCTGGATAAGGGTCGCGACGCAGAGGAGCGTGAAGCTCTGCACGAACACTGCGTAGGCCGCGAGCCCGCCGAAAAGAATGCCGAGGATCGCCCCGATCGAGAAGCCGGCGCGCCGTCCGATGCGATCCATCAACAGCGAGGCAGGGATTGTCGTCAGCATGATGCCGGCGTGATTGAGGAAGATCGGCAGGGTGGCAAGCGACTTGTCCTCGCCGAGCAGCGCATAGCCGGCGAGCGGCGACGTCGCGATGCCCATCGACTGGACGGACTGGAAGAGACCCTGCGAAACGGCGAGCAGCCCGACGTTTCGCTTGTTGGGCATACTGCGCTCAGGAGTGGGCATGTTTCGGCAAATCCCTGCTCGATGCGGTCGGGTTTGGCGAGCATGTGGCAGCTTAGGGCAGTGACGTATAGCTCCGGCACGGGGCTGGGACATCACGCCTCACGACCGTGGTTGCGCCGCGCACATCCTTGGGCCGCGATTGCCGACGCCCTCAGGTGCGTCGATAGCGCAGCGTGGTGGAGTAGGCCGCATCGAGCTGCAGGATCGCCTCGTAGAGCGCATGGCCGGCGAGCCGCTGCTTCAGCTCGATGACGAGGTCCTGGCAGACCGGCAGCTCAGACTCGGCAATGCTCCTGAGCACCTGGTACTCTTTCGAGGCGCGCGACAACTCCTTGTCGAGTTTGTCGCGGGCCTCGAGGATCTGGCTTGCGAGGTCGAAGGTGACGACACCGACGGCCGCGCGGCTCGCGGGCGCAAGATCGAGATGCGGCGGCCGGGCGAGGGGCACACTCGCTGTCGGGGGCGGCGGCGGGACGCCTGTCGGGGCCAACAGATCCGCGGGATGCGCCGGCAGGTCCATCGGATAGATCGGATCGAGCGCGCGCAGCGCCTCCGGCACGTCGAAGCCGTTCATAGGAATTGGAGGCGGGGGGATTGCCGCTGGGCCGGAAGGCGGGACCGGCGTCGGGGACGGAGCCCAGCCGGTCGCTTCGAGCCTCGGCGGTTCGGACGCCGCGCCTTGCGAGGGGACAGGGCTGTCAGCCCGCGCTCGCCGGCCTCGCAGAAACCCTAGGGCCATGGTGCGTGACCATGATTGGCGCCAAGCGATGGGCTCATGCGGCGTCGAGCCTCTGGAGCGCGGCTTCGAGATCGCGAAGGCGGATCAAGGTCACGAAATGGTGGTTGCGCTCCAGTGCATTGCGCAACTCCGCGGTGCAGCGTGCGCACTCGCTGAGGCCGGCGTCCTCGATCTGCTTTAGGAGACGATAGGGTTTAGACGATGCGGATAGTGCCGCCTCGACGGATGAGATCAACGAGCGCACCTGGCGCACGAGATTGTCGCTCGAGGTATCGAGAACGAGCTCGGGGACGAAGAGTGCCGCGCGGCGCTGACGCCGCTCCTCGCTGGTCGCGCGCAGTCGTGGTGAGGCGAAGGGATCGGAGCTCGTGCCGCTGCTCGCCGGTAGCGGCGCGCCTCGGCTGTCTGCTGGTGTGCTCATGTGGCCCCCGCTGCGACGCGACTATGTCTGCAGGCTCGCAACACCTCCGCCAGGAGCGGCGTGCCTGCGCGGACGATAGTTGCGGGCATCCATTTTTCCACAGAATTATTTGGCTCGGCGCGAGTGTGTGTTCCGACAGAATGCCCGATATCGGAAAATGGCATGGTGCGGCTCGCCCTGGGAAGCATTCGGAACGCCGTGATTGATCCATGTATTACAATGTTTTGGCGGAAGTCTTGGAGGTTGACGGACAAATCGCGGACTGTTGCCGCTATTCGGCGGAAAGTGGCGATATTTCCATGATGAAGAAAGGCCTTTTCCCTAGTGGGAGCAATTGGCACCTCGCAGGTCGCCTTGCCGCTCTTCGTGCTCGGACCGTCAGTCTCCGACGACGTGGAGGATGACGCAGCGGTGATGCGGCGCGTTGCGATGCTCGAAAAGGTAGATGCCCTGCCATGTGCCGAGCGCGAGGCGCCCGGCCGAGATCGGGATCGAGAGCGACGACTGGGTGAGTGCTGCCTTCACGTGCGCCGGCATGTCGTCGGGTCCTTCGGCGGTGTGGATGAAGAGAGGGTCGCCGTTCGGGACAAGGCGGCGGAAAAATGCCTGGAGATCGCGCTGCACGTCCGGATCGGCATTCTCCTGGATGAGCAGCGAGCATGAGGTGTGCTGACAGAAGACAGTGCAGAGGCCCGTCGAAAGTTCTGCTCCGCCGACAAACTCAATCGCCTCCCGAGTGAACTCGTAGAGGCCCACCCCCCGTGTCGCGATCTCTAGCGTGCGCTGTCTCTGCCTGAGTGTCACGAGCGGAACAGCCTGTCGCCATTCTGATCGATAATCTGGCGCGCCTTGTTGAGGGCGACGGTTGCCGCGTCTTCCATGGTGGCGAAGCGGTCGGCCCTGACGAAGCGCTCTTCCTTGCGCTCGCCGCCGATCTCCCTGGTGATGGTGCCGGCAACCTGGAATTGCCCGCCTTCGGGATAGGGCCGCGCCTCGATGACGTAGCCCTTGTACTCCTCGCGGGCCGTGGGACCCGCCGGTTGCGTCGGCGAGCCGCCGCCGAATAGCGATTTCCAGAATGACATGGAGTGCCTCGCTCACAGCTTGTGGCGGCATCTTACACGCGGAGCCGCATCTCAATAAAGCAGCGTCACAGCAGGTGCCCGAGCACTGGGGCACGCATTGGTTTGCTCAATCGGTTCGCAGTGTCGGCAATGGGATGCTCGAATATTCGCCACGCGACGACATTGCCTTGACACCATGCATCTTGGCGAGGGAACCTCGGTTCGGGGAGTAGGATGGGCGTGGGCAGGCGCGACTTGCATCACGACCACTTGCCGGAGTCGTGTGCGCATGTTGCAGCGAAGCGGCGCAGTATCCACCCTGGACTTAAGTCACGGTCGCCAAGGGAGTGGCAACATGGATCGCAGGTCGTTCTTGAAATCGGGCCTGAGTGTCGGCGCTGTCGCCGCCTCAGGGAATCTGGCGGCCCCAGCCATTGCGCAGAAGGCAGCGGCAAAGACGCTGCGCTTCGTGCCGCAGGCAAACCTCGCGAACTTCGATCCGATCTGGGGCACGCAGTACGTCGTGCGCAATGCCTCCCAGCTCGTCTGGGACACGCTCTACGGCATCGACGACACGCTGACGGCCAAGCCGCAGATGCTCGAGGGCGATACCGTTTCCTCCGACGGCCTCACCTGGACCTTCAAGCTGCGCACGGGCCTCAAGTTCCACGACGGCGCGCCGGTGCTCGCCAAGGACTGCGTCGCCAGCATTAAGCGCTGGTCGGCGCGCGACGCCATGGGCCAGATGTTGGCGAAGATCCAGAAGGAGCTCGTCGCCGTCGACGACCGCACCTTCAAATGGGTGCTCTCAAAGCCCTTCACGAAGATGCGCTATGCGCTCGGCAAGGTCGGCACGCCCTGCTGCTTCATCATGCCCGAGCGCTTCGCCTCGATCGATCCGATGAAGCAGATCACCGAGTTCATCGGCGCCGGCAAGCCGCACGCCGAGTTCGTCGGCTCAGGCCCGATGAAGTTCAAGATCGGCGACTGGGTGCCGGGCGCCAAGGCCGTGTTCGAGAAGTTCGACGGCTATGTGCCGCGGAGCGAGCCGTCCAAGTGGTTCTCTGGCGGCAAGGTGATGCTCGTCGATCGCGTGGAATGGGTGATCATGCCCGATCCGGCGACAGCATCGGCCGCGCTCCAGAGCGGCGAGGTCGACTGGTGGGAGAGCCCGATCTCCGATCTGATCCCGGTTCTGAAGCGCAACCGGAACATCAAGCTCGATATCGCCGACCCGCTTGGCAACATCGGCGCGTTCCGCTTGAACCACCTGCATCCGCCCTTCAAGGACGTGCGCGTGCGTCGCGCCGTGCAGATGGCGCTGAGCCAGGAAGACTACATGCGTGCGGTGGTCGGCAACGATACGGCGCTGTGGAGTACGATCCCGGGCTTCTTTACGCCGGGGGCGCCCTTCTACTCCGAGCTTGGCGGCGAGCCGCTGAAGGGCCCGCGCAACATCGACGGCGCCAAGAAGCTGCTGGCGGAGGCCGGCTACAGCGGTCTCCCCGTCACCTGCCTCGTCGCCCAGGATCAGCCGCCGCTGAAGGCGATGGGCGAAATTACCGCGGATCTCCTGAAGAAGATCGGCATGGCAGTCGACTTCGTCGCGACCGACTGGGGCACCGTCGGCCAGCGCCGCGCCTCGAAGAACGAGCCGGGGAAGGGCGGCTGGGGCATGTTCCACACCTGGCACGCCGGCGCCGACTGCGCGAACCCGGCGGCGCACATCGCCGTCCGTGCGGGCGGCGAAAAAGGCCCGGCCTGGTTCGGCTGGCCCGAGGACCCGGCGGTTGAGAAGGCGGTCGACGAGTGGTTCGAGGCGAAGTCCGTCGAGGACGAGAAGGCCGCGATTGCGCGCGTCAACAAGGCCGCGATGGAGAGCGTCGTCTTCATCCCGACCGGCCACTACAAGTCGTACCAGGCCTGGCGCAGCAACATCGAAGGCGTCGTCAACGGCCCGCTCCCCTGGTTCTGGGGAGTGAAAAAGAGCTGAGTTCGGCCGGTAGAGTTCGACGAGCTTTACCCGTTACGCCGGAGGCGTGCTTTAAGCACGACGAGCACCCCGCCAGGGACTTGTCCCTGGCTCCCGGTGTACATGAGGTTTCCAAAGGCCCAAGGCCTTTGGCGGGGCT
>DAORNH010000066.1:8403-12212 GCA_035440865.1 Hyphomicrobiaceae bacterium
GCTGAGTGTGCAGTCTTTGGAGACCAACGCCGCACGATGCTCACCTACATCTTGAGACGCGTCCTGGCGACGATCCCGGTCATGGCGATCGTCGCCTTTCTCGTGTTCTCGCTGCTCTACATCGCGCCGGGTGACCCCGCGGCCGTGCTCGCCGGCGAGCAGGCCTCGCCCGAGGACGTCGAGAAGATGCGGAAATCGCTCGGCCTCGACCGGCCGTTCCTCGTTCGCTTTGTCGAATGGTCGGCGCAGATCCTGCAGGGTAACTTCGGCACCTCGCTGTTCACGGGGCTCCCCGTCACTACGATGATCGGCCAGCGCATCGGGCCGACCCTGTCGCTCATGATCGTGACGCTGGTGCTCGCGGTGCTGATCGCCGTGCCGATGGGCGTGATCGCGGCCTGGAAGGCAGGGACGCTCCTCGACCGTGTGCTCATGGCCTTCGCCGTCGTCGGCTTCTCGGTGCCGGTGTTCGTCGTCGGTTATCTCCTCGCTTTCTATCTCGGCGTCGAATGGGACTGGCTTCCCGTGCAGGGCTACCGGGAGCTCTCCGAAGGTTTCTGGCCCTGGCTCCAGCATCTCACCTTGCCGGCGATCGCGCTCGGCTTCGTCTACATGGCGCTGATCGCGCGGATCACGCGGGCGACAATGCTCGAGGTGCTCTCGCAGGACTATGTGCGCACGGCGCGCGCGAAGGGCGTCGGGCAGGCGAGCATCCTCTTTCTTCATGCGCTCAAGAACGCCGCAGTGCCGATCGTCACCGTGATCGGCATCGGCATTGCCTTCCTGATCGGCGGCGCGGTCGTCACGGAGAGCGTGTTCGCGATCCCAGGGCTCGGCCGGTTGACGATCGATTCGATCAGTCGCCGCGATTACCCGACGATCCAGGGTATCGTGCTGCTGTTCAGCTTCATCTATGTGCTCGTCAATCTGGCGATAGACATCATCTACACCCTGCTCGACCCGAGGATACGCTATTGAGCTCGGATGCCTCACCGATTGCGGCGCCGGCGGCGGCTCCGGCGCTCCCCGACATCTTTCCCCCGGTCAGGCCGCGGACGGGGGTGTGGGGTGTCGTCTACCGCCATCCGACCATGGTCATCGGCGGAGCGATGCTGTCGCTGCTCGCCATCTTCGCGCTGTTCGCGCCGTTTCTCGGCACCGTCGATATAGATGCGCGCGAACTCAAGCTGCGCAATGCCGATCCCTCAGCAGCCAACTGGTTCGGGCGCGACGCGCTCGGCCGCGACATCTACACGCGCGTCGTCTACGGGACGCGCATCTCGCTCATTGTCGGCGTGTCGGTCGCCATCCTCGCCTCGCTCGTCGGGCTTTCGATCGGCCTCGTCTCGGGCTTCGTGCGCTGGTCGGACGGCATCGTCATGCGGATCATGGACGGGCTCATGTCGATCCCGCCGATCCTGCTCGCCATCGCGCTGATGGCGTTGACCGGCGCGAGCGTGAAGAACGTCATCATCGCCATCACGATCGCCGAGATCCCGCGCGTCTCGCGGCTCGTGCGCGGTGTCGTCCTCTCGCTGCGCGAGCAACCCTACGTGGACGCCGCGATCGCCGCGGGCACCTCGACGCCGATGGTGATCCTGCGCCACATCCTGCCGAATACGCTGGCGCCCATCACGGTGCAGGCGACCTACATCTGTGCCTCGGCGATGATCACGGAGGCGATCCTCTCGTTCGTCGGCGCTGGCATTCCGGCGGCCATGGCGCCGTCCTGGGGGAACATCATGGCGGACGGTCGCTCGGCCTGGCAGGCCTATCCGCACGTCATCTTCTTCCCGGCGATCTTCCTGTCGCTGACGGTGCTCGCCGTGAATCTGCTCGGCGACGGGCTCCGCGACGCACTCGACCCGCGCATGGCGAAGAGGATCTGAGCCATGGCGCTGCTCGAGGTCGAGAACCTGCAGACCCACTTCCGCACGATCGACGGTGTCAACCGGGCAGTCGACGGCGTCTCCTTCACTCTCGAGGCCGGCGAGACGCTGGCGATCGTCGGCGAATCGGGCTGCGGCAAATCCGTGACGGCGATGTCGCTGATGCGCCTCATCGCCATGCCGCCGGGCAGGATCGCCGGCCGCGTCTCGTTCGCGGGCCGTGATCTCCTCGCCGCGAGCGAGCGCGAGATGCGTCAGATCCGCGGCAACGAGATCAGCATGATCTTCCAGGAGCCGATGACGAGCCTCAATCCCGTGCTGACCATTGGCCGCCAGCTCGGCGAGACGCTGCGTCTCCATCAGGGTCTCGGCAAGACCGAGGCGACGGCGCGCGCGGTCGAGATGTTGAGGCTCGTCGGCATCCCGGAGGCCGAGCGCCGCGTCACCGAGTATCCGCACCAGATGTCGGGCGGCATGCGCCAGCGCGTCATGATCGCCATCGCGCTCGCCTGCAATCCGAAGCTGCTCATCGCCGACGAGCCGACGACCGCGCTCGACGTCACGATCCAGGCGCAGATCCTCGACCTGATGCGCGACCTCAAGCGGAGAATCGGCGCGGCGATCATTCTCATCACGCACGATCTCGGCGTCGTCGCCGAGGTCGCCGAGCGCGTCATGGTGATGTATGCCGGGAGGAAGGTCGAGGAGGCGCCGGTCCGCGCGCTTTTCCACGCGCCTCGCCATCCCTATACGCGCGGGCTCCTCGGGTCCGTGCCGAAGCTCGGCTCGTCGGTCACGGGGTCGGAGGAGCGGCTGGCCGAGATCCCGGGGCTGGTGCCGAGTCTCAAGAGCCGCATCGAGGGTTGCGTGTTCGCCTCGCGCTGTCCGATCGCGACGGAGGTCTGCCGGGAGGTCGCGCCCGCGCTCGAAGCGAAGGCGGCCCGTCACGTCGTCGCCTGCCATCACGCCGCGCGGGAGGCGGTCACCGCATGAGTGCGCCCCTCCTCGAGGTCCGGAACCTCAAGAAGCATTTCCCGCTGACGGCGAGCCTTCTCGGCCGCTCGCGCGGGTTCGTCTATGCGGTCGACGGCGTCTCCTTCGAGGTCGCGAAGGGTGAGACGCTGGCGCTGGTTGGTGAATCCGGTTGCGGCAAGTCGACGGTCGGTCGTGCGATCCTGCGACTTTTCGATATCACCTCGGGCGAGGTGCTGATCGACGGCCAGCGCATCGATGAGCTCTCGAGCGGCAACCTCCGTCCGATCCGGCGGCGCGTGCAGGTCGTTTTCCAGGACCCGTTCTCGAGCCTCAATCCGCGCATGCGCGTCCGCGACATCCTGGCCGAGCCGATCCGAAACTTCGGCCTCGCCAAGGACGAGGCCGATCTCGACCGCCGTGTCGGCGACCTGATGGACAAGGTGCGGCTCCCGCGCGAGGCCGTCGGGCGGTGGCCGCACGAGTTCTCGGGCGGGCAGCGCCAGCGGATCGGCATTGCCCGCGCGCTTGCGGCCGAGCCCGATCTCATCATCTGCGATGAAGCCGTGTCGGCCCTCGATGTCTCGGTGAAGGCGCAGATCGTCAACCTCTTGCAGGATCTGCAGCGCGAGCTCGGCCTCGCACTCCTCTTCATCTCGCACGACCTCGCCATCGTCGAGCACATCACGCATCGTGTCGCGGTGATGTATCTCGGCAAGATCGTCGAGGTAGCGCCGAAGCGGTCGATCTTCGCTGGGCCGAAGCATCCCTATACCGAAGCGCTGCTCTCAGCCGTGCCGGTGCCGGACCCGGACGCGCCCCGCAACCGCATTCTCCTGAAGGGCGATGTGCCGAGCCCGATCAACCCGCCGAAAGGCTGCCGCTTCCACACGCGCTGCCCAAAGGCGTTCGACCGCTGCCGGGTCGAGGAACCGGCGTTGAAGCCGC
>DAORNH010000066.1:12347-16919 GCA_035440865.1 Hyphomicrobiaceae bacterium
GGCGGGTCCGGGCCCGCGGCCCGGTCGCGCAGCGACCCTCTCACGTCGCGCACGCCGGGCATCGCGCCCCTGCCTGCCCCTGACCTTCGGCGGACTCGAAGGCCGCGCCAAGGTGTACTAGAGAGAGTCGAGATTCGTGTGCCGGCGCTACCGGCGTCCCAATGGGCCGGTGGCGTCGTGGCCATTGTGCGCGCCAACCCTCGGAGCCCCCTATGACCCGCCAGCCCGAGAATGACGAGCTTGCCCGGACGTCCTTCCTGAATGGCGTCAACGCCGCCTACATCGAGGAGCTGCAGGCGCGTTACGATCAGAACCCGGGCTCGGTGCCGGATGAATGGCGGCTATTCTTCCAGAGCCTGAAGGAGGGACCTGGGGCCGCATCTGCCGAGCGCGAGGGGCCCTCTTGGGGGCGGCCGATTTCCGAGATGCAGCAGAACGGCGAGCTGGTTGCGGCGCTGACTGGTGACTATGCCCCCGTCGAGAGGGAGCTGCGCGATCGCATTTCGCACCGCGCGCAATCGGCCGGCGTCGAGGTGTCGCCGGCCGCGACCTTCCGCGCAACACAGGACAGCCTGCGCGCGCTGATGCTGATCCGCGCTTATCGCGTAATGGGCCACCTCGTCGCCGATCTGGACCCCCTCGGCATCAGTGAGCGCAAAGTGCACAAGGAGCTTCGGCCCGAGACCTACGGCTTCACGGAAGCGGATCTCGACCGGCCGATCTTCATCGACAAGGTGCTCGGCCTCGAGACGGCGACGGTGCGCCAGATCCTGAAAATCCTGCGCCGAACCTACTGCCGCCACATCGGCGTCGAGTTCATGCACATCACGAGCCCTGCGCAGAAGCGCTGGATCCAGGAGCGCATCGAGGGCGCCGACAAGGACGTGACGTTCACGCGGGAGGGCAAGCGCGCCATCCTGAACAAGCTGATCGCGGCGGAAGGCTTCGAGAAGTTCTCGGACATCAAGTACACGGGGACGAAGCGCTTCGGGCTTGATGGCGGTGAATCCATGATCCCAGCGCTCGAGCAGATTATCAAGCGCGGCGGTCAGCTCGGCGTGAAAGAGATCGTCATTGGCATGGCGCATCGCGGGCGCCTCAACGTGCTTGCCAACGTGATGTCGAAGCCGCTGCGCGCGATCTTCAACGAGTTCAAGGGCGGCTCCTACAAGCCTGAGGAGGTCGAAGGCTCGGGCGACGTTAAGTACCACCTCGGTGCCTCGTCCGACCGCGAGTTCGACGGCAACAAGGTGCACCTCTCGCTCACTGCGAACCCGAGCCATCTCGAGATCGTCGACCCGGTCGTGCTCGGCAAGGTGCGCGCGAAGCAGGACCAGCACCGCTGCGAGCCGGGCGAGCGCACGCCCGTACTGCCACTGCTCATCCATGGTGACGCGGCCTTCGCCGGCCAAGGCGTGGTTGCGGAGTGCCTCGGCCTCTCGGGTCTCAAGGGCCACCGCACCGGCGGCTCGATCCACTTCATCATCAACAACCAGATCGGCTTTACGACGAACCCGCGCTACTCGCGCTCCTCGCCCTATTGCACCGACGTCGCCAAGATGGTGGAGGCGCCGATCTTCCACGTGAACGGCGATAACCCGGAGGCGGTGGTGCACGTCGCCAAGGTCGCGACCGAGTTCCGCCAGAAGTTCCAGAAGCCCGTCGTCATCGACATGGTCTGCTATCGCCGCTTTGGTCACAACGAGAGCGACGAGCCGGCCTTCACTCAGCCGATCATGTACCGGAAGATCAAGGCCCATCAGACCGTTGTCTCCATGTACAGCCGCCGCCTCGTCGAGGAAGGCGTGATGAGCGAGGCCGACGTCGAGGGCATGCAGACGAGCCTGCGCGCGCACTTCGACGGTGAGCTCGCTGCGGCCGAGGGCTACAAGCCGAACAAGGCCGACTGGCTCGACGGGCGCTGGTCGCAGATCGGGCTCCCGGAGGACGAGGCACGCCGCGGCAACACAGGCCTTTCGATCGAGACGCTGAAGGATGTCGGCAGGCGGATTACCACGGTTCCGCACGATTTCCAGACCCACAAGACGATTGGCCGCCTGCTCGAGCGCCGGCGCGAGATGATCGAAACGGGCGAGGGGATCGACTGGGCGTTCGCCGAGGCGCTCGCCTTCGGCACGCTCGTCAAGGAGCGCTTTGCGGTCCGCCTCTCCGGCCAGGACGTCGAGCGCGGCACCTTTTCGCAGCGCCACGCGGTTCTGATCGACCAGGAGAGCGAGCGGCGCTACACGCCATTGAAGTACGTGGCGCCCGATCAGGCCCGCTTCGAGGTGATCAACTCGATGCTCTCGGAGGAGGCCGTCCTCGGTTTCGAGTACGGCTACTCCCTCGCCGAGCCGATGGCGCTCGTCATGTGGGAGGCGCAGTTCGGCGACTTCGCCAACGGCGCGCAGGTGGTGTTCGACCAGTTCCTCTCCTCGGGCGAGCGGAAGTGGCTCCGCATGTCCGGCCTCGTTTGCCTGCTGCCGCACGGCTACGAAGGGCAGGGCCCGGAGCATTCCTCGGCGCGTCTCGAGCGCTTCCTCCAGCTTTGCGCGGAGGATAACTGGCAGGTCGCCAACTGCACGACGCCGTCTAACTACTTCCACATCCTCCGCCGCCAGCTGCAGCGCAAGGTCAGGAAGCCACTCATCCTGATGACGCCGAAGTCGCTGCTTCGCCACAAGCGCGTGGTCTCGCGGCTCGACGAGATGGGGCCGGGGACGAGCTTCCACCGCGTGCTCTGGGATGATGCGCAGCATCTCCCTGGGCAGAAGATCAAGCTGAAGCCGGACGGCGAAATCCGCCGCGTCGTGCTGTGCTCGGGCAAGGTCTACTACGACCTCTACGAGGCGCGCGAGGCCGCCGGCATCGACGACGTCTATATCCTGCGCGTCGAGCAGCTCTACCCGACTCCCGTCCGCGCCCTCATCCAAGAACTGCAGCGCTTTCCGAAGTCCGACGTGGTCTGGTGCCAGGAAGAGCCGCGCAACATGGGCGCCTGGAGCTTCATCGAGGGTCAGCTCGAGTGGGTGCTTGCCCACACGAACGGCGCCGTGAAGCGGGCGCGCTATGCCGGCCGCGCGGCCTCGGCCTCGACTGCGACGGGCCTCGCCTCCAAGCATGCGAGTGAACAGAAGGCGCTCGTTGCCGACGCCCTGGGGTCGGCGGCAGCATGAGCGATCGCACGGGCAAGAGCGACGTCGCCCGCTATTACGACTTCATCTACCTGTGGACGCAGCTGACCAACCGGTTCGGCGCGTTCCGGGTGCCGCAGGCGCACACCATCCACCGTATGCTGGTGGACCCCGAGACCGGGAGCTTCGACGGCGAGACGATCCATCGTCTCATCGCCAGGCACGCCAAGAGCCTGGCACCTGTCAGGGCGCTCGATGCCGGCTGCGGCTACGGCGGCACCTGCATGGCGATGTCGAAGCTCGACGAGGGACACTGGCAGGGCATCACAATCAACCGAACGCAGGTTCGCGTCGCCGCACGCAATGCCAAGGCCCTCGGCCTCGATGGCAAGGTCGCGATCGGCCACGGTTCCTATGACGCGCCGCTCAGCCAGACCTACAATCTGATCTATGGCATCGAGAGTCTCGTCCACAGCGTCGACCCGTCCCAAACCATCGCGAACCTTGCCAAGGCGCTCGATCCGGGTGGTCTCTTCATCATCATTGACGACATGCCGGTCGAGGACGTGCCGGCGGCCGCGCGCGCCGATCTCGAGATGTTCAAGGCCAGCTGGCGCTGCCCGGTCATGCCGACGGCCGCGGGCTGGCAGAAGCGTCTGACGGGAGCTGGCCTCGAGATCGCGGCGGTTGATGATCTCTCGCCGCTCTCGCGTCCCGGAACCCACGAGCACATCGAGCGGAGCCTAGCCGAAGTCGCGCGCCGCCGCCGCTGGATGGCGCCACTCGGCATGAGCATGGTGACGGACGCGCAGGTCGGCGGCCTCGTGCTCGAACGCCTCTCGCGCGACGGAGCTGTCCGCTACATGATGATCGTAGCGCGCCGGCCCAGGTAAACCGATCCCAACTTCCATCGAGACTACAGAAACGGAACGAACGACATGACCATCGAGATCAAGGTGCCGGCGCTGGGAGAAAGCGTCACCGAGGCGACGCTCTCCAAGTGGTACAAGAACGCCGGCGATCCGGTGAAGGCCGATGAACCGATCTGCGAACTCGAGACGGACAAGGTGACGGTCGAGGTGCCGGCGCCGGCCACAGGCGTCATGGGCGAGCACAAGATCGGCGCGGGCTCGACCGTCGCCGTCGGCACGGTGATCGGAACTCTGAAGCCCGGCGCTGCGGGCGCCAGTGTCGCAGCAGCCGCTCCAGCTGCAGTGTCACCTCCGAAACCTGCGGCAACGCCTGCCGCTCCTCCGCCGGCCGCTCCGAGTGCCATGCCCCCGTCGCCTGCGGCCCGCAAGATCCTCGAGGAGAAGGGTGTCGCCAGCGCCGACGTCGCCGGAACCGGTCGGCGCGGACAGGTGATGAAGTCGGACGCGATGGCTGCCACTGCGGCGCCCGCCCCGCAGCCGGCCGCCGCGTCGCTGCCGGTGACGCG
>DAORNH010000067.1:0-945 GCA_035440865.1 Hyphomicrobiaceae bacterium
GCGCCGTACATGGCCTGACCGTCGGCATCACCGCCGCGGGCCGCCTCGCGCCACCATTTGGCCGCGACGCCGGCGTCTCGGGCGACGCCCATCGCGTTGTGATAGAGGAAGCCGAGCCGGGTCTTGGATTTCGCGATCCCCTGTGCCGCGGCACGCTCCGCCCAATGCCTTGCCTTGGCGTAGTCGGGCGTGCGCAGGTCGCCCTCGGCGTAGATCCAGGAGAGCATCTCCTGTGCGAGTGGCTCGCCCTGCGCCGCCGCCCGCTCGTACCACTCCTCAGCGATGGCGCGGTCTGGCGAGCCGCCTTCGCCGTTGAAGTAGTAGTCGCCAAGCAGGCGCTGGCCGAGGGCGTCTTTCGCGTCGGCCGCGAGCTTCAGCCAAGTGTGCGCGAGCTTCGTGTCTCGCTCGACGCCGAGGGCATCGACGAAGCACCGCCCGATCTCGGCCTGGGCGCGCGCGACGCCGTGGTGGGCGCAGGTACTCCAGTGTCCAAGTGCTGCGTCGTAGTCTCGGCATTCGGCGGCACGCGCGGCGAGCGCCATCAGGCGATCGAGCTCGGCGGCAGTCGGAGCCGAGCCCGGGCCAGCAGGCGGGCGACGCTTGAACATGCTCACGCCTCCGTCCGTGCCGACAGGGCCGAGGCCGCACCGGTTAAACCGGCTGCGAATGCGCGCGGGTCGTCGAGACAGCGGAGGTCCAGTATCACGGCGCCGTCGTTGATGCGGCCGACGACCGGAATCGGCGCCTTGCGCAACGCAGCCGCGATCGACTCGGCTTTGATCGACCTGCTTGCGAGGCGAAGACCGGCGCTTTCGAGCGTCTCGAGCGGCAGCGCGCCCGAGCCGATCTGGCTCGCGCAGTCGACGACATCGATCTCGATCGCGGCGGGCAGCGCCGCGCGCAAGCCCGGCACCCGCGGCCGCAAGCCCAAGGCGGCCTGAAACC
>DAORNH010000067.1:955-5532 GCA_035440865.1 Hyphomicrobiaceae bacterium
GCAGCAGGCCCTCGCCCACCCCGCGGAGCTCCGCCCGCGTGCGCACGAAGGCGCGCAGCGTCGGCAGCGTCTCGGTGAGGCGATCGGGATCACGATAGAGCTTCAGCGTGGCGGCGAGTGCAGCCATGCGGACCTTGTCGATGCGCAGCGCCCGTTTCAGCGGATTCCTGGCGAGCCGCGCGACGAGATCCTTGCGTCCGGCGACGATCCCGACCTGCGGACCGCCGAGCAGCTTGTCGCCTGAGAACGTGACGAGGTCGGCGCCGGCCTCGATGGCCTGCTGCACCGTCGGCTCGTGCTTCAAGCCGTAGCGGCGAAGATCGACGAGCGTTCCCGATCCGAGATCGTCGATGAAGGGGACGCCCTTGCTTTTCGCGAGCCGGGCAAGGGCCGCCGGCTCGACGGCCGCGGTGAAGCCCTGGATCAGGAAATTCGAGGTGTGAGCCTTCATGATGAGGCCGGTTTCTGGCCGGATCGCGCCCTCGAAATCCTTCAAGTGCGTGCGGTTGGTCGTGCCGACCTCGACGAGGCGCGCGCCGGCACGGGCCATGATGTCCGGCAGGCGGAAGGCGCCGCCAATCTCGATCAACTCGCCACGCGAGACGATCGCCTCGCGGCCATTGCCGAGCTCGTTCAATGTCAGCAGCACGGCGGCGGCGTTGTTGTTGACGACGATGCAGTCCTCGGCGCCTGTGACCTCGCGCACGAGGCCGCGAACGTGATCGTCCCGCTCGCCGCGCGCCCCGGTCGGGATGTCGTACTCGATGTTGGCCGCATGCCGCATGGCGGCGACCGCCGCCTCGATCGCTGATTCCGAGAGCACGGCACGGCCGAGGTTGGTGTGCAGCACAGTGCCGGTGAGATTGAACACGCGGCGCAGCGTCGGCTGGTCGCGGGCCTCGAGTATTGTGCCCGATTTGACCGCGACAGCTTCCGGCGCAATGGCCGTCCCCTCTCGGAGCTCGGCGGCGCGATGCAGTGCGATCACTTCTCGGATAGCAGCGACAGTCGCGGCATGCCCGTAGCGTGCGGCGAGTGCGCGCCCGGCGGTCGACCGCAGCACCTCGTCGACGGCGGGCAGCCTCGGGCGGGCCAAAGGCCTGGCGTCATCCATGACAGCGCGAGCCTCGTGTTGCTCCGGCGGAACCGTTCGTTCCTTGGCCGGCGCCCATCAATAACCGAGCAGGAACGGGTTGCGCCCGCCCCGCGTCCAGCCTTCAGCCTTCAGTACTAGGTCGAGATCCAGCGTCGCGATATCGTCAGCGAAGGGCTCGTGCGCCGGATCCTTGATCTGATAGACGATCTTCACATAGCGCCTGCAGACATCGCAAGTCTCGGCTCGCAACGTCTCTTTCTGGCCTTCGATGTGCGGATAGGAGACACCCGCCGTCGAGCCGCACGAGGCGCACTTGAGCCGCACGACATGCCACTGCGTCGCGCACAGCGAGCAAGTGCAGAAGCGCGTGTTGCTGGCGTTCGGCCAGGACACGACAGCCGATGCGACGGGCGGGCTGCCGCATGCAGGGCAGACGCCGTCCGCGACGGGCTCCAGCTTCTCGGCGTCGACGAGTGCGGCAAGCCGGGTCAGGTGGACCTGGAGTGCAGCGGTCGCGATCACCTCGGTGGCAATGTCGTCGCCGGCGCCCTCGCCATCGACGATCGCAGCCAGCAGCGCACGCCGCGCCTCCGGCTCCCGGTCCCTGATCCTGCCGATTGCCACCTTGAAGTCTGCAGGAGCATCGAGGTTGGCGAGCGCATGGGAGAGCGCGACGAGCGTCTCCTCGAGCGAACCTTCGACCTGGAGCGTGTCGACCTGGAGAGGCGGCATACCTTGATGCGAGGCTAGCGGCGCGGATACGGGCGGCAGACCCGTCACGACCTCGGCCTGTGCCTGGCAGATGCCGGCAACGAGCCGCAGGTAGCCTTCGACTGCGTGCCCCGCCGCGAGAGCCTCGAGGCGCGCAGCGCGAGCGGCGAACACGGCAACCGGCGCCGGCGCAACCGCAAACGGCGGCTTCGCCTCCTCGCCGATACTCATCAATCCGGACTTGACCTGTCCGCCCTCAGACATGTTCACTCCATATGGATTGGGCGCCAGCGGCGCCCAATCGTTCAGCACGGATGTCGGCTGAAGGCCACACCTGCGCTACTCGGCAGGTGCGGTGCCAGACTTCTTCTCGACGCGGCCTTCCGATACCTCAGTCTTGAGCCATTTGCGGTGGTGCCGCCAGCCCCAACCACCCGAGACCGTGCCCCGCGTCATGGCGCTGATCGTGCCACGGACCCAGATTGCTGCATAGACGTGCACGATCCAGATCGTAATGGCCGCGACCGCCGCGATGGCGTGCAGGAGCGCGGCCATGCGCTTCTGATCCATCGTCGCCTTGAAGCTGAAGGTCGCCTCGGCCCATTTGAGGCCAGGTTCCCAAAGGCCGAAGCCGGTCACCAGCAGGATCGGCACCAGGATGAACTGGAGCCAGAACACGAGCTTCTGCCCGGCATTGTACTTGCCGACTTCAGGCAAGTACTCGTCGCGACCGGCGAGTACGTGCTTCAGTCGTGCGAGCCAGGCGATGTCGGTGCGCTCCGGAAGGTTGGCCGGCAGGAAGCGCACAAAGAGCAGAAGGAAGGTTACTGCAAACACGAGCCCGACCCAGGGGTGGAGCCAGCGCACGGTGGCGCCGCCTCCAAAGATCCCAGAAAGGAAGAACAGACTCGGATGGAACAGCGACAATCCACTCAGCAGGAGCAGGACGAAAGAGATCGCCATGATCCAGTGATTGAGCCGCGCTGATCCGGAATAGCGGCGCACGTGCACGTCGCCGCGACCTGATCCGCTCATTTCTTTGTCTCCGCCAGACGCTTGGCTTCAGCCTCGTCGTGATCCGTCACCTCGTTCGGGCCCTTCAGGAAGTAGTGAAGGGCTCCGACCAGTGCCGTCGCACCGATCACGGCCATGCCAGCGTACTTGCTCACACCCTTCCATGCCTCGACTAGCGGGCTGATCCGCGGGGTCTGCGCGAGGTTCGCATAGAGCTGCGGCTGATCGGCGTGATGCAGCACGTACATGACGTGCGTGCCGTTCACGCCGGGCGGATTGTAAAGTCCCGCCTTGTCGTAGCCGCGCGCCTTGAGCACCGTGATGCTCTTCTCGGCATGCGCCACCATCTCGGCTTTGGTGCCGAAGCTGATCGCATGCGTCGGGCAGACCTTGGCGCAGGCCGGCTGCTGGCCGATCGCGATGCGGTCGGAGCAGAGCGTGCACTTGTAGGCCTTGTTGTCGACCTGGCTGATGCGCGGGATGTTGAACGGGCAGCCCTTTTCGCAATAGCCGCAGCCGATGCAGTGCTCCTTCTGGAAGTCGACGATGCCGTTGGCGTACTGCACGATCGCACCGGGGGCCGGGCAGGCCTTTAGGCAGCCCGGATCCTCGCAGTGCATGCAGCCATCCTTGCGGATGAGCCACTCGAGATTGCCGCTCTTCGGGTTCTCGTACTCCGTGAAGCGCATCAGCGTCCACGTGGCCGGCGTCAGGTCGTGGGGGTTGTCGTAAACTCCCGCGTTGGTGCCGACGGGCTCCTTCAAGTTGTTCCACTCGAGACAGGCCGACTGGCAGGCCTTGCAGCCGATGCACTTCGACACGTCGATGAGCTTGGCAACCTCGACGCCGCGCTTCGCAGGCGGCGCTGCGGTGACCGTCGCCGATTTGCGGACGACGTCGAGAGGTTGAAAAGTAGCCATTTTTTCCTCCTCTCTCAGGATACCGCGGGGCCGGTGGCGATTGGCTCGATGTCAACCAGGAACGCCTTGTATTCCGGCGTCTCGATGTTGGCATCGCCGACGAACGGCGTCAGAATGTTGGCGCCGAAGCCCTTCTTGGCCGCACCCGTGAACCCCCAGTGGATGGGGATGCCGACGATGTGCACCACCTTACCGTCGCAGGTGATCGGCTTGATGCGCTTGGTCACCACGGCCTTGGCTTTCACCGAGCCGCGGTTCGACCACACACGCACCCAACCACCCTTGATGATCTTCTTCTCCTTGGCGAGCTCCTCCGAGATCTCGACGAACAGCTCCGGCTGCAGCGTGGCGTTCACCGAGACGTGCTTCGTCCAGAAGTGGAAGTGCTCCGTCAGGCGATACGTCACGGCGGCGTAGGGGAAGTCCTTGGCCGTGCCGAACACCTCCATGTCGCCCTTAAACACGCGCGCGGCCGGGTTGCCCCGCACTTTGGGGGCGATCGGGTTGGCGATCGGGCTCTCGAAGGGCTCGTAGTGTACTGGGAACGGACCGTCCTTCATGAGGCCGCGCACCCAGAGCCGGCCGACACCTTCCTCGGTCATGATGAAGGGCATCACGACGTCGGGTTTGGCGGTCGGAGCGATATCCGGGACGTCGTAGCCGCTCCAGCGCGTCCCGTCCCATGAGATGAGCCGGCGCTTGGGATCCCAAGGCTGGCCCTTCATGTCGGCGGAGGCGCGATTGTAGAGGATGCGGCGGTTCGCGGGCCACGAGAACGCCCAGGTCTGGTAGGAGCCGGTGCCGTCGGGATCACGCGTATCCCGGCGCGCCATGTT
>DAORNH010000067.1:5589-16716 GCA_035440865.1 Hyphomicrobiaceae bacterium
CGAAACCGGCGACTTGCTTGCCCTTCTCGAGCAGCTTCTTGGTCGGGTCGGCGGGGTCGGCGACGTCCTCGAGCACGTAGCCGTTGATCTCCTTGGCGATCTCGGCCGGATGCGGGTCTTCGGGGTTCTTGTAGGGCCAGTGCAGGGCCTTGATGGCATCCGGAAATGCGCCACCCTCCTTCTCGTAGAGCGCCTTGATGCGCTTGTAGAGCTGCGCCATGATCCAGATGTCGGTCTTGGCCTCGCCCGGGGGCGAGCCGCCGGCCCAATGCCACTGGAGCCAGCGCGAGGAGTTGGTGAGCGATCCCTCGTCCTCGGCGAACGTCGTCGTCGGCAGCTCGAAAACCGCCGTCTTGATGTCCTCCGGCTTCGATGGATTGTACTCGCCGTGGTCCTCCCAGAAGCGCGCCGTCTCGGTCTGCAGCGGATCCATGCTGACCAGGAACTTCAGCTTTGCGAGCGCCGTCTTGATCTTCGCCTTGTTGGGGAAGGACAGCAGCGGGTTGAAGCCCTGGCATATGTAGCCGTTCATCTGTCCGTTGTGCATCATCTCGAATGCACGCAGGACATCGTAGGCCGGCACGTCGAGCTTCGGCAGGTAGTCGTAGGCAAAGCTGTTCGCCTTGGTCGCCGCCGGCCCGTACATCGCTTTCAGGAAGCTCACGAAGAACTTGTCGTAGTTCTGCCAGAAGCTCACCTGACCGGGTCGCATCGGCTTAAAGCCGCGCTTGCCGAGATAGGTCGCGATGTCGCCGTCGGCGTCGACCGGCAGCGTGAGGTAGCCCGGGATCAGGTTCGACATCAGCCCGAGGTCGGTGAGACCCTGGATGTTCGAGTGACCACGGAGCGCGTTCATGCCGCCGCCGCGCACGCCCATGTTGCCGAGGATCAGCTGCAGCATGGCCATGCAGCGGATGATCTGCGACCCCTTGGAGTGCTGCGTCCAGCCGAGCGCGTACATCGACGTCATCGCCTTGTCGGGCGCCGACGTTTCCGAGATCATCCGGGCGACCGTGACGAACTTGTCCTTGGGCGTTCCGGTGATGCGCGAGACCATGTCCGCGTTGTACGTCTTGACGTGCGCCTTCAAGAGGTTCCACACGCAACGCGGATGCTCGAGCGTCGCGTCGACCTTGACGAAGCCGTCATCGCCCGTCTCGTAGACCCACGAGCCGCGATTGTAGTCGCGTTTGGCCTCATCGTAGCCCGAGAACAGGCCGTCCTCGTACTTGTAGCCTTCCTTCACGATGAAAGCGGCGTTGGTGTAGTTCTTCAGGTACTCCCACTGCACCTTGTTGTTCTCGATGCAGTGATTGATCACGCCGAGCAGGAAGGCAATGTCTGAGCCCTGTCGGATCGGCGCATAGAAGTCGGCGACCGACGCCGAGCGCGTGAAGCGCGGGTCGACCACGATCAGCTTGGCGCCGCGCGTGTGGCGCGCCTCGATGACACCTTTGAAGCCGCAGGGATGGGCTTCCGCGGCATTGCCGCCCATGATGAGAACGAGATCCGTGTTCTTGATGTCAGTCCACGAATTCGTCATTGCACCACGGCCAAACGTCGGAGCCAAACTGGCCACCGTCGGGCCGTGTCAAACACGGGCTTGGTTGTCGAACACCACCATTCCGGTCGAGCGCACGACCTTGTAGGTCAGGAACGCCGTCTCGTTCGTCGTGGCGGACGCGGCCAGCATGCCGGTCGTCGTCCAGCGGTTGACGGTCGCTCCGTCCTTGTTCTTGGCGATGAAGTTCGCATCGCGATCGGCCTTCATCAGCTTGGCGATGCGATCGAGTGCATCATCCCAGGAGAGGCGCTTCCACTCGCGCGTGCCGGGCTCGCGCACCATCGGGTACTTCGTGCGCGTCTCGGACTTCACGAAGTCGAGGAGGGCTGCGCCCTTCGGGCAGAGCGTGCCCTTGTTGGTCGGATGGTCGCTGTCGCCCTCGATATGGACGATCTCGGCAGTCTCGCCCTTCTTGAGATCGCCCTTGCTGTAAAGGATGATACCGCAGCCGACGGAACAATAGGGACAGGTATTGCGGGTCTCAGTGAGGCGCGCGAGCCTGAAGGGTCTGATCGAAGCTGCAAGTGCTTGCTCTGCTCCACCAAATCCGAACGCACCAAGCGCCGTTCCAGCAACACCCGCTCCCGACGCCTTCATGAAGGCGCGCCGTGAGACAGGAGCATTCATGATGCTTGTCCTCCTCCTGGTTCGCGTTTTTTTTCCGTGATGAACCGCGCGCACAGTAACACTTGCGCATCGATCGTCAATTTGCACTGCGGTATTCGATAGTTCGAATGCTCAGCCCGCGACCAGTACCGCTCCATCCTTGCTCTGACTGAACGAAGTTTTCGGATTTTCAATCTCTTGCAAGAGCACTTTAGGTTCCAAGCCCGACGGCTCCCGTGCAATTCCGATGATTGCTGCATCGCAATAACTCGCTGCCATTAGCGAGCGAATGCACCCTTCGGCCTCGCTCGCCGGCATCGCGAATAAGAGCCCGCCCGCGGTCTGCGGATCGAACAGGATCCGATAGCGCGGCCCCGAGCCGACACCAGGCCTCGACTCGATGGCGCGCTCCACCCTCACGTTTTCGGGAGCGATGCTGCTCTCGATCCCGCGACCGATCACGTCGAGCGCGCCCGCGAGTACCGGCAGCTTGCCGAGGTCGATAGTGGCGTCGCAGCGCGAGGCCCCGAGCATCTCGAGAAGGTGGCCGGCAAGCCCGAACCCGGTGACATCGGTGCAGGCGGTTGCCCCCGCGTCGATCGCGATTTTCGCGGCCTTGGCATTGCTCTGCTGCATGACCTTGAGAGCGGCCGCGATCCAGCCGGCTTCAGCCGCGCCACGCATCTCGGCAGCGAACAGTGCGCCGGTCCCGAGCGGTTTCGTCAGGATGAGTGCGTCGCCCGGGCGAACGCCGCCCTTGCGCAGGATCCGGCTCGGATCGACAGCCCCATTGATCGCAAATCCCAGCGCCAGCTCGGCGCCTTCGGCCGAATGTCCGCCGACCAGCGCACAGCCAGCCGGCTCGAGGACGTCGAGCGCGCCACGCAGCATCTGGTAGAGGTCGTCCTCCACCATGGCCTCGGCGGCATAGGGAATGACTGCCGTCGCGAGAGCCGTCAGCGGCGCGCCCCCCATGGCGTAGACATCACCCAGCGCATGCACCGCCGCGATGCGGCCGAACAGGTAGGGATCGTCGATGAAGGCGCGGAAAAAATCGACCGTCTGCACGAGGTGCATCCCCGGTGGCGGCGCGATCACGGCAGCATCGTCTGCCTCGCCCAGCGCAATGACAGCGCCAGCGCTTGCCTTGGGCGCCAGTCGCGCAAGGGCACGTGACAAAGCGTTCGCGCCGACCTTGGCCCCGCAGCCTCCGCAGCGCAGCGATGCCAACGCCGCGGCACCAATGTCGTCTCCGGCTGCTTTCGCCGTCTCGCCGCCCATGCCGGGTCGGAGCGACTGGTAGCCATCCATCCAGCGCCGGTCGATCCAATCCTTGAGTGTCCAGAGCCTAGGCCCCGAAAGGGCGAGCGCGCCTCGCGAAGCGACCGCCACCTTGTCGCCCGTCGAGATCAGCGACAGGAAATTCGTCTGCGGCTTGAAGGGCTGCAGCTCGCTGCCGGCGAGCGCGCGCCGCAGGTTCTCCTGGAGCGGCGGTCCCTGGCGCACCGCGAACACGCCGGCCTTGGGTCTCGGGTGAACGGTGCTCGACGCAATATCGCCTGCGGCAAACACGCCGGGCGTGTTCGTCGATTGCAGGCATGCGTCGACGGAAATGAACCCGTGGCCGTCGATTGCGAGCCCGGTCTCTCGGAGCCAGGGAGCTGCACCGGCATCCGTCACCCAGAGGAGCTCGTCGAACGCGAACGCGCGGCCGTCCTCGGTGGTGAGCCCATTCCGCCCGACCTCGGCGACGGCGCAGTGCTCGTGTAGGGCGACATTGCGGTTCCGCAGCTCACGGCGGAATGCCGTCCGTACCCGCGCGTTGTGGCTGGCGAGCAGTTCGCCGCGCGTCAGGAGCGTGAACGCATGATCACGGACCTGCGCCTTGGGAAGCGACTTCAGACGATGTTGCGCGGCGAGCGTCAGCTCCACGCCGGCCGCTCCGCCGCCGACGGTCAAGAATTGCAAGGGGCGGGGCGCGGCCTCGGCGATTTCGAGAACTCGCCGCCAATGCCGCGCCAGGCCGTCGATCGGTTTCACCGGCGTCGCATGCTGCCGCGCGCCTGCGATCCCGTCGTAGGTCGGCGTCGAGCCGATATCGATCGAGAGCACGTCGAAGGCGATATCCGGTCGGTCCTGGACGCGGATGCGCCGCGCCGACCGATCTATGCCGATCGCCCCGCCCGCAATGAGCCGGGCACCTGCGAAGCGCGCGAGCGGACGCAGGTCGATGTGGCATTCAGCCTTCGTGTAGTGCCCCGCGATGAAGCCCGGCAGCATCCCGGAATAGGGCGTCTCGATGTCCCGCGACAGCAGCGTAACGCGCACGCCCGGGATCGGCTTCATGCCGAAGCTCTTGAGGACATGCACATGGGCATGCCCCCCGCCAATCAGTACGAGATCCTTCAGGATCGGCGTGACACGCACGACAGCGATCGCTCCATGTCTGAGCCCCGTCCGGCGTTTCCACCTGCCGGCGGCATGTGGCCCCGCGATCCCAGGCTGCTTCGGCATCGTGTGTCGCAGAGTTTCGGGCCATTGAGAAGCCCTACCCGCGCACACGACCGTGATCGCACAACACTTTCGCGCGACGACGCCTCACCGAAACCCGATTGGGGCGCTAACGTTGAAGGTGCCCGGGATGCGACGCGCACGACCATGAGGCGCGCCGGCGAAAGCCCGGTGACTGGAGGAGCGTCATGCGTTTTTCACTTCGACTTGGGGCCGGCATTGCCGCCCTCACCGGGTTCGCGACCGCGGCCATGGCTGTGGAGCCGACGGGCAACTGGGTGCGCCCGTCGAGCGGTACGGTCATCAACTTCTATGCCTGCGGCGCCAATCTCTGCGCCAAGATCGTCTCCGTGAAGGACGCGAGCAAGAAGGGCACGGTCGGCACCGTGATCATGAATGGCGCGGTGAAGTCCGGCGCCAACGTCTGGAAGGGCTCGCTCCTCAATACCGAGGACGGCCAGACCTACACCGGATCGGTGACACTCTCCGGCAGCGGCCTCGTTCTCTCCGGTTGCGTGCTCGGCGGCCTCATCTGCAAGAACGAGACGCTGCAGCGCGTGAAATGAGTACCGCGGCGGCGCGCCTCCCGGGTCATCGCCTCCACCTCCAGCACGGGCCGATCGATCTCGTGATCGGAGCGTTCGGACCGGGGGGTGAGGTCGAGCGTGCCTACGCCGCCGCTGAAGCGCGTTTTCCGAGAGTGCTGCCGGAGCTCGTCGAGGAGCTTCCAGTGCTGCGCGCGCCGATCGGCGATGCTCGTCCGGTCGTCGCTGGCGAGATTGCGCAGCGTATGCTCACGGCTGTGTGGCCGTATCGGGACCGCTTCATAACACCTATGGCGGCGGTCGCAGGTGCCGTTGCCGAGGTCATGCTCGAGGTCATGGGCAATGCCGCCGCACTCGATCGCGCCTACGTCAACAATGGTGGCGACATTGCAATCCATCTGGCATCTGGCCATGCCATGGCGATCGGTGTCGTCGGCGACCTTGCCGATCCGGCAATCGATGGCCGGGTGACGATCACGGCGGACGATCGCGTGCGCGGCATCGCCACGTCGGGCTGGCGGGGGCGCTCGCTCTCGCTCGGCATTGCCGATGCGGTGACCGTGCTCGCGACAACGGCGTCCCGCGCCGATGCGGCGGCGACGATGATTGCCAACGCGGTCACTGTCGACCATCCCGCGATCCGCCGCGCGCCTGCTCGCAGTGTGCGCAGCGAGAGCGATCTTGGCGACATGCCCGTCACGGTCGACGTGGGGGAGTTGCCCGCGGCCCTGCGCCGAAGGGCGCTCGGCGCCGGCCAACGCCGCGCAGAGGAGTTGATCGGCGCCGGGCTGATCGAGGCTGCTTACTTGCGCCTTCAAGGTCAGAGCATTGTCGTCGACCACGGTCGAGACACCGCGCGCCGGCTTGTGGATGGACAAGCCCGCGGTGCCATGTGAAGGTGACCACCCCGGCACGAGCGATGATCAGTCGGGCGAGGGGTCGTTTGGCGGGCGGCGTTCATGGCATGTGGTTGACGTGTCAAGCGCTTGACAAGCGTGACCGCGTCAGTCATTTGACGTGCCATGGTCAACACCGCCCTCGCTCTGCGACGTCGCCGTTCGTGCAATCTTGCGCGGATGCGATAGCGGCTGTCTGACCGTTTCTTCGCCGAGCCGCGCCAAGTGCGCGGCTTTTTTGTTTTTAGACCTCAAAGGGGACTACCCCTATGGCAGTGACAGCATCTCCCTCGCAAGGCAGCACCAAGGCGGCGACGGCCGCCACCCGCAGCGGCCCATCCCCAGCGGTGATGGGCACCTATGGCCGCCAGGATATCGTCTTCGAGCGAGGCGAGGGCAGCTGGCTTGTCTCCACTACGGGAGAGCGCTATCTCGATTTCGGCTCCGGCATCGCCGTGAACCTGCTCGGGCATGCTCACCCGCACCTAGTGAAGGGGCTCGCCGCGCAGGCAGAGAAGCTCTGGCATACGTCCAACCTCTATCGCGTCGCGGGCCAGGAAATGCTCGCCGAGCGGCTGGTCGCGGCCACGTTTGCCGACAAGGTGTTCTTCTGCAATTCGGGCGCCGAGGCCTGCGAGGGTGCGATCAAGCTCGCGCGGCGTTATCAGTATACAATCGGCAAGCCCGAGCGCTGGCACATCATCACCTTCAAGGGTGCCTTCCATGGCCGCACGCTCGCGACCATCGCCGCCGCTGGCAATGAGAAGTACCTCGAGGGTTTCGGCCAGCCGACGCCGGGCTTCAAGGTGCTGCCCGAGGTGAATGATCTCGCAGCGGTCGAAGCGGCCGTCACGCCCGAGGTCGGCGCCATCATGGTGGAACCGATACAGGGTGAGGGCGGCATCCGCTCGTGCACGACGGAGTTCCTGAAGGGGCTGCGCGCCATTTGCGACAAGCACGGCTTGTTGCTTGTCCTCGATGAGGTCCAGTGCGGCATGGGCCGGACCGGCAAGCTCTTCGCGCACGAATGGGCCGGCATCACGCCGGACGTCATGGCGATCGCCAAGGGTATCGGCGGCGGCTTCCCGGTCGGCGCGTTCCTCGCCACGGAGCAGGCAGCCAAAGGCATGGTACCAGGTACCCACGGCTCGACCTTTGGCGGCAATCCGCTGGCAATGGCGGTCGGCAACGCGGTGCTCGACGTCGCGCTCGAGAAGGGCTTCCTCGATGGCGTGCAGACGCGGGCGCTCCGCTTCAAGCAGGGCCTCGCGCGCCTCAAAGACGAGAATCCGGACGCGATCGAGGAGATTCGCGGCCAGGGCCTGATGATGGGTCTCAAGCTGAAGCCCGCGGTCGCCGTCGCCGATGTCGTCAAGGCATGCATGGCCGAGAAGCTCCTCATGGTCTCGGCCGGCGAGAATGTCCTGCGCCTGCTGCCGCCGCTGAACGCCACCGAGGATGAGCTCGCCGAGGCGACGAAACGCATCGGCGCAGCCCTGAAGTCCGTTGCAAAGCCGAGGACGGCATGAGCGAGCGCAGAACCACAACGTCGATCACGACCAAAGCCAGCGGCGCGAAAGCGCCGCGGCACTTCCTCGATCTCGACCGGATCGATGCCAAGGCGCTCCGTCGCATCGTCGACATGGGCCACGCCATGAAGGCCGCCGGCAAGCGCACGCCCAAGGCGCTGCGCCCGGCCGGCATCGAGGACCAGGTCCTCGTCATGATCTTCGAGAAGCCGTCGACGCGTACGCGCGTATCATTCGACGTTGCCATGCGTCAGCTCGGCGGCCAGACGATTGCGCTCAATCATGCCGATCTGCAGACCAATCGCGGTGAGCCGGTCGAGGACACGGCGCGGGTGCTCTCGCGCTACGCCGACGCCATCATGATCCGCGCGAACAAGCACGAGACGCTCCTCGGCCTCGCCGAGAACGCGAGCATTCCCGTCATCAACGGCCTCACCGACCTCTCGCATCCCTGCCAGGTGATCGCCGACATAATGACGTTCGAGGAGGGCGGGCGTGGCGCGATAGCGGGGCGCACCGTCGCCTGGCTCGGCGACGGCAACAACGTCGCCGCCTCGTGGATGCATGCGGCCGTTAAGTTCAAGTTCAAGCTGCGTCTCGCCTGCCCGCCCCAACTCAATCCCGAGAAGCAGGTGCTCGATTGGGTGCGGCGCGAAGGCGGGGACGTCGAGCTCAGTGATGACCCGCAGGCCGCCGTCAAGGCCGCAGACTGCGTTGTCACCGACACCTGGGTGTCGATGGGCCAGACCGATGCGCCGCGCAGAAAGCAGCTGCTCGGCCCCTACGCTGTCGACGACGCCTTGATGACGAAAGCCGCCAAGGGCGCGATTTTCATGCACTGCCTGCCGGCCTATCGCGGCCACGAGGTCTCATCCTCCGTGATCGACGGGCCGCAGTCCGTCGTCTTCGACGAGGCCGAGAACCGGCTCCACGCGCAGAAGGCGATCCTCGCCTGGTGCCTGGGGGTCGACTGATGATGGGCGGGGCGAGCGCCGCGCGGGGCGGAACCCTGCCGTCAGTTCCGGACGACCTCGCCTTGCCGTTCCGCACCGTCGCCTCGGACGTCGCGGGCCGGCTCGCGCGGCTCGGGCCGGCGATCGACACCGTGCTGACGCGACACGACTACCCCGAGCCCGTGGCGATCGCGCTCGGCGAAGCGTTGCTGCTGGCGGCCCTCCTCGGCAATCCACTGAAGGATGGGGGCCGTCTCATCCTTCAGACCAAGTCGGATGGCCCGCTCGGCCTCCTCGTTGCGAACTACGACGCGCCGGGGCGCCTCAGGGGCTATGCGAGCTTCGACAGGGAGAAGCTCGCGACGCTCGCCGCCGGCGGCCCGGTCAGCCAGGCGTCGCTGCTCGGCTCCGGGCATCTCGCGCTGACGCTCGATCCGGGCGGCGAGCAGACGAGCTATCAGGGCATCGTCGCGCTCGAGGCCGGCCGGCCGGGGGAAGCCGGCTCCTCTGCACTCGCGGATGCCGCGCACGCGTATTTCCGCCAGTCCGAGCAGCTGCCGACCTTCATCCGGCTCGCCGTCGGCCGCCAGTTCCTCAAGGGGGGCGACGGCCGCGAGCCCGGCTGGCGCTGGCGCGCGGGCGGCATCATCGTGCAGCACGTACCCAAAGAGGGCGGCGACGAGCGCCGGGGCAAGCTGCTCGACGACGACCGGCTCGACGGCGAGGACGACGACAACTGGCGGCGCGTCCGCATCCTGTCCGAGACGGTCTCGGCGGAGGAGCTGATCGACCCCTTACTCGCGCCCGAGAGTCTGCTCTTCCGCCTTTACCAGGAGGAGGGCGTGCGCGTGACGCCGGCGACCGCGCTCGAGGCGCGCTGCCGCTGCTCACGAGAGCGCATCGCGACCTTTCTGCGCCGCTTCCAGGGTGAGGAGCGTACGAGCCTCGCCGAAGCCGACGGCCTCATCAAGGTCACGTGCGAGTACTGCTCGAGCAAGTATCAGTTCAAGCCGGCCGAGCTTTGAGCGCCATCAGACCGCGATGCCGGACGACAGCAGTGGATCTGCCGGATCGAGCGGCATTTCCAGTTTCAGCCCCGACTGGTTGCCGCGCGTCCAGGCGATGCGGCCCGACAGGCGGCGCCCATCCTTGAGCCTCACCGCGACCTCCTGGACACGTACGAGCCCCGGCGCATCGCAGATCCCGAGACCGCCTATCGACGCATCCGAGATCGTGACGGGATGAATGGCATCTCCGATCACGAGCGTCGCCGTCTCGGCGAGTGGGAAGCGCTGGTGCCGGCGGCGCTCGGCCCAGCCAGGAATCGAGATGGCACCGTCGGCGTCGATGCAATCGGCGTGCCCGGCCTCCGCACGTGCGAGCAGCGAGCTCAGATGCGATGCGTGCTCGCGATCGACCTCAGTCAACCCGGCTGTCGCCTCGAGCACGGCGATTGCCGTCTCGCAGAGACTGCGCCAGCCGTCCGCCAGAATATCGATGGCAACCCCCGAGCGGCCCGGTGTCCCTTCACGGGCGTCGGCGGCAAACGCGCGGCTCATGCGGCGGAGAAGATCGAGCCGGATTTCGAAGGCCCGCACGTCGGCAAGCAGCTCGATACCGGGCTC
Source organism: Hyphomicrobiaceae bacterium (assembly GCA_035440865.1). Lineage (GTDB taxonomy): Bacteria > Pseudomonadota > Alphaproteobacteria > Rhizobiales > Hyphomicrobiaceae > DAORNH01. Next base: position 15,819 of record DAORNH010000067.1, read on the forward strand.
GCTCGCGAGAAGCGGGGCCGCGACATGCGTGACGAGCGCCAGCTCCAGCGGCAGATATGTGTCGATCGACTTTGCGAGCGACCGCCCCTGCCGGCCAGAGGCAATCGCCGCAACGACCGACGCCGACACGGCAACCAGAACAGCCACGGCCTCGAGCTCGGCCCGGATGAGGTCGACGGCGCGCCGCGCCTCCGCGCCAAGGCCCGGCGGAATCTCGCGGCCGTCGCGGGCGCGGGCGACTTCAGCCAAGGCGGCGCCATCCAGGCGAACGAGGGTTTCGAGGTAGTTCATGGCGGCCCCTTAACCAGAAAGGCTCAGCCGCCAGCGTGGGCAGACAATGGTTAGGGCCGCGTAAACGGCGCTACTTGATGCGCACGGTCACGCGGTCGGTGCGGCCACGCGCGTCGATGACCGTGATGCGGGCGAAACCTCGACCGGCTGCGAGCCACTCGATCTCGTGCGACTGCGCCGGCTCGGCGATCGGCTCGCCGTCGATCAGCCAGGTGAGTGGCAGCGCGCCACCCTCGGCCTTGAGCGCCAGGCGCAAGTCCTCGCCCGGCTCCATTTCGAGCACGGAGCGGTCCGGAGGGAAGGCGATCTGGACACCCGGGTCGAGATAGGCGCCAGCGCGCGCCTCGTCGCCCGCCTCCTTGAACCTACGGAGCGGCATTGGCAGCTGCGCTCCGGAGGCGATGATTGCGCCGCCCGGGGCCGTTGCCAGCGGGACGCGGCGCGGACCGAGTGCTGCAAAAGCATCGAAGAGCAGAGGCGCCGCCGCCGTCCGTCCCGTGAGGCCCGGAGTGGCGGTCGCGTCGGGCCGGCCGACCCAGACGGCGATGGTGTAGCGACCGTCGAAGCCGACGGCAGGAAGCGCGTCCTGCGCGTCGGTCAGAAGGTG
>DAORNH010000068.1:0-9716 GCA_035440865.1 Hyphomicrobiaceae bacterium
GGTTCCCGGCATGACGGTCAACCGCTTCTGCTCGTCGGGTCTGCAGACGATCGCGCTTGCCGCGCAGCGCATCAAGGCGGGCGAGGCCGACATCATCGCGGCGGGCGGGCTCGAGTCGATCTCGCTTGTCCAGAACGAGCACGCCAACAAATTCCGCGGCAAGGACGACTGGGTCGCCGAGCACAAGCCCGGCATCTACTGGCCGATGATCCAAACGGCCGACATGGTGGCAAAGCGCTACAACGTCTCGCGGCAGGCGCAGGACGAGTTCGCGCTCGAAAGCCAGCGGCGCACGGCGGCCGCCCAGCAGGCGAAGCGCTTCGACGCCGAGATCGTGCCGCTGCCGGCAGAGAAGCTCCTCTTCGACAAGGAAGGCAAGGTCACGGGCAAGGAGATGTTCACGTTGACGCGTGACGAGGGCAATCGCCCCGAGACCAACATGGAGGGTCTCGTCAAGCTGAAGCCCGTGATGGGCGAAGGCAACTTCATCACCGCCGGCAATGCGAGCCAGCTCTCCGACGGCGCCTCGGCGGCGGTCGTCATGAGTGACGCAATGGCGGCCAAGAAGGGCCTGAAGCCGCTCGGCATCTTCCGCGGCTTCGCGGTCGCGGGTTGCGAGCCCGATGAGATGGGCATCGGCCCGATCTACGCCGTGCCGAAGCTCCTCAAGAAGCATGGCCTCACGATCGACGATATCGGCATCTGGGAACTCAACGAGGCGTTCGCATCGCAGGTCGTCTATTGCCGCGACAAGCTCGGCATCCCCGGCGACCGGCTCAATGTCGACGGCGGCGCGATCTCGGTCGGCCATCCCTACGGCATGAGCGGCGCGCGGCTCACCGGCCACGCGCTCATCGAAGGCAAGCGGCGCGGCGCGAAGTACGCCGTCGTCACCATGTGCATCGGCGGCGGCCAGGGTGCGGCCGGGCTCTTCGAGATCGTGTGACCACGGCTCGCGCATTGGATCGGATGCAATGCCGGCGACGCGGTCCGGGCTGTCATCGGACCGCGGGCGCGGCGTGCTACAAAAAGATTGCCGCCGCGCGCCGGTCCCCTAGATCCACTCGGAGCCCCGCATGCCTGCCGCTCTCGACGACATCCTGAGCATGAGCATTGAGGACTTCCTCGAATTCACCGACACGCGCCCCGACGGCGAGCGCTGGGAGCTGATCGGGGGGTGCCCGTCATGGATCCGTCGCCAACCAACTGGCACCAGAGAATCGTTGGCAACCTGGTCAGCGCACTGGATGCGGCCTGTGATGTTGCCAATCCAATATGGATCGCAATTCCAGGCACAGGTACACGCGTTCCCGCCTCGAGCTTCAGCCTGCCGCAGCCCGATGTCATGGTCGTGCCGGCTCTGACGGAAACGGCGACGCCGGTCTCGGACGATGCTCTCGCGATTTCCGAAGTGCTGTCGCGGAGCAACACGGAGTCCGATCAGCCATGGCGCCGTCAGGTCTACGCGAGTGTGCCGAGCTGCCGCCACTATGTGACGATCGATTCGCGGAATGTCGCCGTCGAGCGGTTCGACCGTGCCTCCGAATGGAAGCGAACGGCGCACCTTGCTTTGCTTGACGATGCTCTCGCGCTCGACGGACTAGGCATTACACCCCGCATCGCAGACCTCTATCGCTAGACGCCGCTCGGGCGCCCCTAGTGTCCCGATCGCGAAGTTCGTTACCACGTGCCGAGAGCTCGGACGAACTTCGCGATCGATAAGGACACGAGCAATGTCATGAGCTTAGTATGGCGCTATGTTCGGACGTTCGAATCTCGCGTGTGCCGCACAGTGAATACGAACGTCCGAACCGCCACACTGGCACTGCTGCCTTCAACCAGACGAAAAGCACCCATGGCACCTGGCTACCATCATCGCGGAATCGACAAGCTGTTCGAGATCGCGGCCCGCACGCCAATTCGCGTCGGCGTTGATCGTTTCGTTTTCGTCCGCCATGGCGAGACCGACGGCAACAAGAACAAGATCTTTCAGCGCTCCGACCAGCCGCTCAACGCGGCGGGCCTTGCTCAGGCCGAGGCGGCACGCGTGATCCTGGCATCGGAGCGCATCGCGGCGATCAAGGCCTCGAGCATGGATCGGGCCTTTGTGACGGCCTCGATCATCGGCAAGCCGCATGGACTCGCGCCAAGCCCGGTCGACGATCTCCGCGAGCGCTGGTTCGGCGACCTCGTCGGCACACCGGCCGGCGGCTACGACTGGACCAATGCGCCGCCCAACGGCGAGACACTCGCGACGTTCGTCACTCGAACGCAACGGGGGCTGGCGGCGTCGCTCGCCTCTCACGACGACACCGCGATCGTCGCGCACGGCGGCACGCTCTACGTGATCGGCCCGAGTCTCGGCATCGAGATTGCGCCCGAGCACTATGCCAACGCGACCCCGCTCCGCTTCGAGCGGGCGGGCGGGAGCTGGCGCGTCACCGCGCTCGGCTCGAGCGGCGGCAAGGTCAGCGCCGTGACGTGACGGCAGGAATCTTGTCACTGCGCATGACATCGGATCGGCCATCTCGGGGAACAGCCATGGCAAAGAAATCCATTCGGCAGCGTGTACTTGCGAGCGAGACGGTGCTCGGCTCAATGGTGTTCGAGTTCTTTGTGCCGGGTGTCGCGCAATGCCTGAAGCATGGGGGTGCCGAGTACGTCATCTTCGACATGGAGCATGCGGGCCTCGGGCTCGAGACGCTGAAAATGCTCGTGGCGACCTCGCGCGGCATCGGCATCGCGCCGATGGTCCGCGTGCCGCGCGGGGAGTACCATTTCATCGCACGCGCACTCGACGTTGGCGCGCAAGGCATCATGGTGCCCATGGTCGAGAGCGTGGCGGAGGCGAAGCGGCTCGCCGAGGCCATGCGCTACCCGCCTAGAGGCCGGCGAGGCGCGGCCTTCGGTTTCGCTCATGACAACTACGAGCCGGGCGATCCGGCCGCCAAGATGCGCGCCGCCGATGCCCGCAACCTCGCCATCGCCCAGATCGAGACCGAGCGCGGCCTCGAGGCAGTCGACGAGATCGCCGCGGTGGATGGCATCGACGTGCTCTGGGTCGGGCATTTCGATCTCACGAATTTCCTCGGCATCCCAGGCCAGTTCGATCATCCGAAGTACGTGGATGCTATCAAGCGTGTGGTCGCGGCCGGGCGACGCCACAAGAAGGGCCTCGGCTTTATGGCAGCCGATACCAAGTGGGCGCGCGACTACAAGCGGCTCGGCTTCAACATGCTGGCGACCGGCACGGATCACGGTCTCCTCATGAGCGGCGTGCGCGCCATTCTCGAGAGCGTCGAGGACAAGTGATGACCTTCAGGATCGGCATCACGCGGGATCTGCTGACGCGCTCGGGCGAGCCCTGCTTCGATCCGCGCGCACTCGATGTCCTCGAGGGCGTCGATGGCCTCACCTGGGAGTGGGTGCCCGAGGACTTCGCGGTCCTCCCACCCGAGGTCGCCGCCCGCTACGACGGCTTGCACCTCAATCTGCCGAAGGTGACGGCCGAAAGCGTCGGCCGTCAGGATTGCCGGCTGAAGATCATCGCGCGCAACGGTGTCGGCTATGATTCGGTCGATGTCGCTGCCTGTACTGCGAAAGGCATCGCCGTAACCAACACGCCCGTTGCCGTGCGCCGTCCGGTCGCCGTCGCGACCTTGACGCTGATCTTCGCACTCGCCGGCCGGCTCTTCGCCAAGGATCGGCTGGTGCGAGCCGGCCGCTGGAACGACCGCACCGACTTCATGGGGCAGGGTCTCACCTCGCGCACGCTCGGGCTCGTCGGGGCGGGTAGCATCGGCCAGGAGATCATGCGCCTTGCGCGCCCGTTTTTCGGAGCCATGATTGCGGCCGATCCGTTTGTGGCGGCTTCGGCTGTGGAACCGCTCGGTGCGCGCCTGGTTCCATTGGATCAGGTGTTGAGCGAGGCGGATTTCGTGGTCGTGTGCTGCCTGCTCACCAAGGAGACGCACCATTTGATCGATGCCAGAGCCTTGTCGCTGATGAAGCACAGCGCCTACTTCATCAACGTCGGCCGCGGCCCGATCCACGATGAGGCGGCCCTCGTCGATGCGTTGCGCGCGGGGGCCATTGCGGGCGCGGGCCTCGACGTGACCGAGGTCGAGCCGATTTCGCCCTCGAGCCCGCTCATCGCCATGGACAACGTGATCCTCACGCCGCACGCGCTCTGCTGGACCGATGAATGCTTCCGCGACATCGCTGAGACGGCTTTGAGATCGCTCGTCTCGGTGGCGCGGGGCGAGCGGCCGGTGCATGTCGTCAACACGAACATCTACGCGACTGCTCGAAAATCATGAACCCCCGAACGGTCACCCGCGGATCAACCGTTCCTTAAGCAACATGGCTTTACCTGGGCAGACCGGACACGACTGGGCCATGCCCATTTCGTGACCGAAATCCTGCGCAACAGGGGGCAAGGGATGAGTCAGTCGAACAACGAAATTCCTGAGGACGTGTTCCAGACGGAGTTCGGTGGACGGAGCTTCGTCGACCAGAAGAACGAGCAGCGCGGGGAAGCGCGCACAGTGCTTGCATTCTGGGGGCTTCTCGCGCTGATCGGCGGCCCGGCCGTGCTGGTGGCGGTCGCCGTAATTATCGTGTCGCTGAAGGACTGCTGGGCGAAGATGTGCTGACGCGACGTTCCGCCGTCGCCGTCACACCTTGGCCGTCAGCAGTCCGACGCACGCATCCACGAACACCTTCGCGCCGATCATGATATCCTCATCGGACGTGTTCTCGGTCCAATGATGGCTGATGCCGCCGATCGAGGGGACGAACATCATGCCGGCCGGCATGTGGCCCGCGAAGACCTGCGCGTCGTGGCCCGCGCCCGAGGGAATGCGCGTCGACTTTCCAGGGACGTGCGCCGCGGTCGCGGCCTCGATGGCTCCCATGATGCGCTGATCCATGATGGCCGGTCGGCTCGCGCGGAGCCGCTCGAGGTGGGCGCGACAGGGGCCCCTGCGATCCGACGCCGTGACGAGTTCGCCGAGCGCCGCCTCCATCCGATCGAGAACCGCGGCGTCGGCGTCGCGCACCTGGAACAGCATTTCCGCCCTTCCGGGAATTATGCTCGGTCCGCCCGGATCGAGCGTGATGCGACCTGTCGTCCACACCGTGCGCTCGCCGGCGAATTTCGGGAACGTCTCGTCGATCGCCACGCAGAGCCGGGCGCAGGCGAGGCCGGCGTCACGGCGAATCGCCATGCGGGTCGTGCCGGCATGGTTCTGAGCGCCCTCGAATGTCACCTTGTATTGCCTGATGCCGACGATCGATGTGACGACGCCGATCTTCAAGTGGTTTGCTTCGAGCCAATCGCCCTGCTCGATATGCGCCTCGAGATAGCCGACGTAGCGCTTTGGATCGATCACGAAGCGCTGCCGGCCGGCAAATCCGGCGTCGGCGAGCATCCGCCGCATCGGCGTGCCGTGGGTGCGGTCGCTGGCCGCGTCGATATCGGCCTCGGATACCTCGCCGACCGCCGAGCGGCTGCCGAGAAAATGGCCAAAATGGCCTTCCTCGTCGCACCACACGCCGACATCCACGCCGATCCCGGAGCCCTTGAGGCGTTGGTCCTCGAGGATCGCGCGGGCCGCCTCGAGACCGTAGATGACACCGAGCGGACCATCGAGCCAGCCCGCGTGGTTCTGGCTTTCGAGATGCGAGCCCGTCAGCAGCCGCGGACCCGCCCCGGGTGTCACGGCCATGACATTGCCGATGCCGTCGATGGTGACGTCGAGGCCGGCAGCCTTGGCGCGCCCGGCGAACCAGTCGAGCGACTTGACGTGCTCGGCCGACAGTGACGGTTTGTGCACGCCGGTCTCGTAGGCGCCGATCCTGGCGAGAGCTCGCAGGTCTTCGACTGCGCGCTCGGCACGGCACGTCGTCATGGTAGCTCTCCAGTGGCTGCGACGGAGGCTCCGCTCCGCGCCTTGAGGAACGTTCGCCTTTGCCGTCGGATCTCGGTCGAGGAGAGTGGCGAAAGCGGCAGCGAAATGAATGTCCAGGCCGGCGCCCGTGTCGATGCCAGGCGCTGCGCGCCTGCTTCCGGCACGAAGCCCGCGCGGAACCGGCGTGCCGCCTTGGAGACGAGCCCTTTGAGGCGCCAGCCCGGACGATCGAGCACGGCGATCGGCATCGAGCGGAAGATCGTTTCCCAGTTTCGCCAGCGATGGATCGACACGAGGTTGTCGGCGCCCATCAGCCAGACGAAACACACGCCGGGGTGACGCCGCTTGAGGAAGGCCAGCGTAGCGGCCGTATAGGCAGACGGCAGGCCCGCCTCGAAGTCTGTGACCTTGATACGAGCATGACGCACGCGACCGCGCGCCTCAGCCATCCGGGAGGCGAGGGTTGCAAGTTCGCCCGTCGACTTCAGCGGATTGCCGGGAGTGACGATCCACCAGACGGCATCGAGCCCGAGCCGCTTCAAGGCCGTGACCGAGATCTGGCGATGGCCGTCATGGGGCGGATTGAACGAGCCTCCGAGCAGTCCGATGCGCTGACCGGGGCCTGTGAGCGGTGGTCGCACACGCATGCTGCCGAAGCCAAGCGGCGACCTCAGATGCGTCACGGCGCGTCTCCGACAAGCATGACCTTTGCCTCTGTCGAGTTGTGGCGGCCCACGTGTCCGGACAGAGGGTGCCTCGAGCAGAGTACAATCGCGGCTCGGCGAATATCAACTCGCACGTTCCATCTGGCTGAGCGCGGCTGAGGGCGCGCGCGCTCCTCGGCCGGCAGGGCGAGCAAAGGCGAGCGGGGCTGGCGCTCTGGAAATTGCCCGGCATTGACCTTGTCGTCGTGCTTGACCGCGGCTTCGCTGCATGGCCACGTCGCGTCCTCGACACATCAAGATCGCGAGGCCCGCGCATGCCACTCTACGAGCTCGATGGACACCGCGTCACGACGCCCGGCGCTGGGCGCTACTGGGTGGCACCTGGGGCAAGCGTGATCGGCCGCGTCAGGATCGGCGAGGATGTCAGCATCTGGTTTGGCGCCGTAATCCGCGGCGACAACGAGCCGATCGATATTGGCGCCAGGACGAACATTCAGGAGAATTGCGTTCTCCACGTCGACCCTGGATTCCCCATGCTGATCGGCGAGGACTGCACCATCGGCCATCTCGCCATGCTGCACGGCTGCACGATCGGCAAGGGCGCGCTCATCGGCATCGGCACCAAGGTGCTCAACGGCGCACGGATCGGCGCAGGCGCACTGGTCGGTGCCCACTCAATCGTCGGCGAAGGCAAGGAGATCCCGCCGAATGCGCTCGCGGTTGGCTCGCCCGCAAAGGTCATCCGTGAGCTGACGCCGAAGGATCGCGAGCGCATCGCGGCCGGCGTCACCGACTACATGCGACGCTGGCGGCACTATTCCGCCAAGTTGGTGGTGCAGCCTGAATAGTCGGGCGCGGGTAGCCCACTGCGGCATGCAAGCCGACGCTCAAAAAGAAAGCGCCCAGCTCCGGGGGGGAGGAGCTGGGCGCGGCGCTTCAGATAGCGCTCACACCGTGAGGGAAACGGTGTGACAGCGACGCCTTCGGCTAGACGGGGGGGACTGCCGAGAGGGTGGCGTCGACTGCGATGACATGAAGATAGCGCGCCGGTGCCCGCCGACAAGGGGCACCCGCCATCTCATCACGATTATTTTACACCGTATTTCACAGCTACAGCCCGACAATGACTTGATCGTGGCGCGGGCGCACCATGAGTGCTGATTTGTCACGAACAGATCAGCAACGGAGCCGTCGTTGCATAGAATTGCCATCGCCGTAACGACTGCTCGAACCGTGACGGATCAAGCTGATTGGGTAGTACAGCGAACTTGCTCTCCAACGAGTGGTTGAGCTGGCGCCGGCAGTGTTCCAATCACAAGAGCAATGGCAGAAGGTGGAAGCCCCCTTCCGCTGATGCTTTCGATTTCGAGGATTCGATGCGCGCCGCTTGTGCACGTCAACTGCGCGTCGGCATTCCAGGAACCGTCCGTGATCTCGATGACGACAATGGTGCCGCGACTTGGCAATACGAACACGTCGATCACGGTTCCAGCACCGACGTCCGGCCCATTGCGATGTCTACGGTCGGTCATGTTGATCTTCGCCCACCTTCCGCGACGGCGCCTCCAGGTAATTGCTGAGCATAGGCGTACCTAGCATGTTGCTCAGCTACGGGGTTTCTGCGGCGTCGTGAACGGACGCAGCCACCAGCACCAGCCTCTCGGCGGCGTCGCAGAAACGATATAATTACCCGACGGCCTGCCTCCTACTCGGCAGCACTGGCCATGGTCGTGCGTTCGATCCGGGCCGCGCAGTACTTGAACTCGGGGATCTTGCCCATCGGGTCGAGCTGCGGGTTGGTGAGCATGTTGGCGGGCGCCTCGGCGAAAGCGAACGGGATGAACACCATGCCCGGAGCGACATCCCGGTCGGCGCGGACCTTGAGCGTGATGGCGCCGCGCCGTGTCGAGACGGTGACGAACTCGCCAGGCGAGATCGACAATCGCTCGAGCTCGTTCGGATGAAGGCAGACGACCGCCTCCGGCTCCAGCTGATCGAGCAACGTCGCACGCCGTGTCATCGAGCCCGTATGCCAGTGCTCGAGCATGCGGCCCGTGGTCAGAACCATCGGATAGTCGGCGTCCGGCATCTCGTCGGGCGCGCGCAGTTCCGCCGGAACGATGCGGGCGCGGCCGGAGGCTGTCGGGAAGGACTGAGCGAAAATGATCTCCGCACCGGGCTTGTCGGGGGCCTCGCAGGGATAAGTGACGCAGTCCTCGCGAAGGAGGCGCTCCCAAGTGATGTTCTTCAAGGAGGGCATCACCTGTCCCATCTCGGCGAAGACGTCGGCGGCCGATGCGTAGCTCCACGGCAGGCCGATGCGCCGTGCGATCTCCTGGATGAGCTCCCAATCCTGCCGCGCCTCTCCTGGCGGGGCGACGACCGGCCGCGCGATCTGCACCTGCCGGTTGGTATTGGTGAAGGTGCCCCACTTCTCGGCGTGCGCAGAGGCGGGCAGCACCACATCGGCGTGCCAGGCGGTCTCGGTGAGGAAGATGTCCTGCACGACCAGGTGCTCGAGATGGGCAAGCGCCTCGCGCGCGTGCTGCACGTCCGGATCGGACATCGCCGGGTTCTCACCGAGGATGTACATGCCCTTGATCCTGTCGTCGTGGATCGCGTGCATGATCTCAACCACGGTGAGGCCACGCTTTGAATCGAGCGCCACACCCCAGAAGTCCTCGTATTCCTTGCGGATCTCCGGGTTCTCGACCGATCGATAGTCCGGAAAGACCATCGGGATGAGGCCCGCGTCCGAGGCGCCTTGCACGTTGTTCTGTCCGCGAAGGGGATGCAGTCCCGTTCCCGGGCGGCCGATCTGGCCGGTCGTCAGCGCAAGCGAGATGAGGCAGCGCGCGTTGTCGGTGCCGTGGGTGTGCTGGGAGATGCCCATGCCCCAGAAGATGATGGAGCGCTCGGAGCGCGCATAGAGCCGTGCGACCTCGCGGATGGTCGCCGCCCTAATTCCGCAGATGCCTTCCATGGCCTCGGGCGAGAACTCCTTCACGCGCGCCTTGAGGCTCTCGAATCCCTCGGTGTGCGCCTGGACGTACTGCACATCGACCATGCCTTCCTCGACGATCGTGTGCAGCATGGCGTTGAGCAGCGCGACGTCGCGGCCCGGCTTGAACTGAAGGAT
>DAORNH010000068.1:9743-16671 GCA_035440865.1 Hyphomicrobiaceae bacterium
CCGCGCGGGTCCATGACGACGAGCTTGGCGCCGCGCTTCGCCGCATTCTTGAGGAAGGTTGCTGCGACGGGATGGTTCTCGGCCGGCCGGGCGCCAATGACGATGATGCAGTCGGCGTCCTTCGCCGCGGTGAACGGCGCGGTGACGGCGCCGGAGTTCAACCCCTCCATCAGCGCGGCGACCGACGAGGCGTGGCAAAGGCGCGTACAGTGGTCGACGTTGTTGGTGCCGAAGCCCTGCCGGATGAGCTTTTGGAAGAGATAGGCCTCCTCGTTGGAGCCCTTGGCCGAACCGAAGCCGGCGAGCGCCTTGCCGCCCTCGCGCGAGTAGATCGCCTTGAGGCCGCCGGCCGCGCGCTCGAGCGCCTCCTCCCAGGTGGCCTCGCGGAACACCGACTGCCACTCGCCGCGGGCGAGCTGCATGTTGGCATCCTTGGCGACGTCGTCGCGACGAACAAGGGGTGTCTTCAGCCGGTCCGGATGGTGGATGTAGTCGAAACCAAAGCGGCCCTTCACGCAGAGGCGGTTGTTGTTGGCGGGGCCGTCGCGGCCGTCGACGTAGAGGATCTTGTCGTCTTTGACGTGCACCTTCGTCTGGCAGCCGACGCCGCAATAGGGGCAGAGCGTGTCGACCGTGCGCGTCTCGAAGGCGACACGACGCTGCGTCCCGGCATCGACGAGATTGGCTTCCATCAGCGCGCCGGTCGGGCACACCTGCACGCACTCGCCGCAGGCGACGCAGGTGCTCTCGCCCATGCCGCGATCGAAATCGAACACGACCTTGGCGTGCGAGCCGCGATACGCCATGCCGATGACGTCGTTCATCTGCACTTCGCGACAGGCGCGGACACAGAGGCCGCAATTGATGCAGGCCTCGAGATTGACGGCGATCGCGGCGTGCGAGCGGTCGGACGCGGGCCGCTCCGCCCTCGGCAGGCGAGACGTCGTCGCGATGCCCATGTCGTCGATCCAGCTCCAGAACTTGGACGCGGGATCGGCGCTGTCGCCTCGCACCGGCTGGTCGGCGAGCAGCAGCTCGAACACCATCTGCCGCGATTTCTTCGCCCGCTCGGTGGCGGTCCGCACTTTCATGCCGGCGGCGGCCTTGCGCTGGCAAGAGGCCGCAAGAACGCGCTCGCCCTCAACCTCGACCATGCAGGCGCGGCAATTGCCGTCGGCGCGATAGCCGGGTCCCGGATGCCAACAGAGGTGCGGGATCGTCGTGCCGTGACGCTTGGCGACCTGCCAAATTGTCTCGCCGTCGTCGGCCTCGACCGCTTTCCCGTCGAGCTCGAAAGTGATCTTTGCCATGGATTTCGCCTCGGGATGCGAGTGGTGTCGGAAGACCTGGCGTTCAGGCGTCGATTGAGCGGATCATGCGCGGCTGGAGCCGTCGAAGCTCGAAGTAGCGGCGGAGCTGGGCAGCGGTCAGTATGCGCTCGCAGTCGATCATCGACTGGAGGATGACGATACGGAGATCCCCCGAAGCTTCCTCAGCCCGACGCACGAGGCGGGCGAGTGTCACCGGCTGCGGCGGCCCTGTCGAGAAAGCCCGCTCGAGACTGAGTTCGGCATCGATGACGCTGCGGCCGGCGGCGCGCGTGGAAGCATCCGATGCCTTGCGCAACGCGGCGAGCTTGTCATGCTGCGATGGTGCCAGCGACAGATGAGCGACATTCTCGGCGAGGACGTGTGGAGAGGGAAGGCCGCTGAGCTCGCCCAAGCGCTCGATCGTCGTGGAACGGCCGATCTCGAGCTCTAAAACCTCCTGCGGCGTCCGGGCGAGCAGCCGCGATCGCCCGACGGGCTCGGCCGCGAGCGCGCGCGTTGCGCCAACGGCGCCAACCGCCATGAATGCCAGGCAGAAGGCGAGGACCGTCATCGTCATCTGAGGTCCTCCGGAAAGTAGCGGATCACGCATTTGACCGGGTTGGATGCCGCCTGCCCGAGCCCGCAGATCGAGGCGTCCGACATCACCTGGGCGAGGTCGCCCATGAGGCCGACATCCCATTCATCGGACTGCATCAGCTTGACGGCCTTCTCGGTGCCGTTGCGGCAGGGCGTGCACTGCCCGCAGCTCTCGTCCTCGAAGAACTTCATGAGGTTGAGCGCGACGGCCTTCATGTCGTCGTGGTGCGAGAGGATCACCACCGCATGGCTGCCAACAAAGCAGCCGTGCTTCTCGAGCTGGCCGAAGTCGAGCGGGATGTCCGACATGTAGGCCGGCAGGATGCCGCCCGAGGCCCCGCCCGGCAAGTAGCCCTTGAAGTGGTGGCCGTCGAGCATGCCGCCGCAGGCCTCGATGAGGTCACGGGCCGTCGAGCCGGCCGGCGCCAGCACCACGCCCGGCGACTTCACCCGGCCGGAGACCGAGTAGGAGCGCGGACCCTTGGCGCCGTTCTTGCCGTGGCGGGCGAACCATTCGGAGCCGTTTTTCAGGATGAGCGGCACCCAGTAGAGCGTCTCGATGTTGTTGACGAGGGTGGGCCTTCCGAAGAGGCCGACCTGCGCGACGTAGGGCGGACGATGGCGCGGCAGTCCGCGCTTCCCCTCGATACTCTCGATCATGGCGCTTTCTTCACCGCAGATGTAGGCGCCCGCGCCGCGGCGGACGCGCACCGCGCCTGTCGGCAGGATCTTGGCGGCCTCGAGCGCTGCGATCTCGCGCTTCAGGATGTCAATGACGGCGGGATACTCGTCCCGCATGTAGATGTAGACCTCCTCGGCCTCGACTGCCCAGGCGGCGATGGCGAGCCCTTCGAGGAACTGATGCGGATTGGTCTCGAGATAGTGGCGGTCCTTGAAGGTGCCGGGCTCGCCCTCGTCGCCGTTGACCGCCATCAGGCGCGGGCCCTTGGCGCTGCGCACGAGCCCCCATTTGCGGCCCGTCGGGAACCCGGCGCCGCCGAGGCCTCTGAGCCCGCCATCGGAAAGCTGCAGAATGACGTCGTCGACGGTCCGCCGCCCCTCGAGGCAGGCCTCAAGCAGCTCGTAGCCGCCTTCGGCGCGATAGGCGTCAAGGCTCTTGTAGGCCGGGATCGGCGCATCGTGCGTGTCGGTCACGGCGACGGCCACGATGCTCTCGACCGTTGCGCGATGGACCGTCACGTGTCCGACGTGGGCAGCCGGCGCATGGTGGCAGGCCCCGAGGCACGGCGCACGCACGACGCGCGTCCCGGGCGGCGGAACGGCCGATAGCGCGGCAAGCAATGCGTCGCCGCCGCCCAGCATGCACGAGAGGCTGTCGCAGACGCGGATGACCGTTGGCGCTGGTAAGGCCTCGTCGTCCATGACGACATCGAAGTGGGCGTAGAAGGTCGCGACTTCGAATACCTCCGCCATCGAGATCTTCAGGAGCTCGGCGACGGCCTGCAGGCAACCGGCGGGGAGGCAGCCTTCGGCGTCCTGCACCTTGTGCAGGTACTCGATCAGCAGGGCGCGCTCGTATGGCCCTGGTCCGATCAGCCGGACGACGCCATCGAGCTCGCTCTGTCTGAGGACACGACCCTTGGGCGCGAGCGGCGCCGAGCGACGACCGGCGCCGGGGTGAACCCGGCGCCCAGACCCAGCTCGGCTCGCGGCACCTGCTCCCTCACCGCTCATCATCAATTCCCTAAATTTCGCGCCGGCTCGAGCGAGCCGCTCATCCGACAGGCCGCAACGAACACGTCGCTACCTTGTGCGCGTGATCGTCGCCTCGCGATCGGAAACCGCGCGGCTTGCGGCAGTTCTGGCATACCATATACCTGAGAGCTCGAATCTGTCGAGACGACGCATCGCGGCGCATGCAGGCGCGCCGCGGCGTCTCACGTCTGCATGCCCCACTTGCGGATCGTTCGCGCCTCGATGTTCTTGAAGATCAGGTTCTCGACGAGCAGGCCGATAGTGATCACGGTGAACAAGCCTGCGAACACGGCTGGGATGTCGAGCTGGTTCTTGCTTTCGTAGATGAACCAGCCGAGGCCGCCCTTGCCCGAGGAGGCACCGAAGACGAGCTCTGCCGCGATCAGGGTGCGCCATGCGAACGCCCAGCCGATCTTGAGGCCGGTCAGGATCGAGGGGAACGCTGCTGGTATGAGGATCTTGAAGATGTAGCGAAAGCCGCCGAGGCCGTAGTTGCGTCCGACCATGCGCAACGTATTGGAGACCGATTTGAAGCCCGAGTGCGTGTTGAGCGCAACCGCCCAGAGCACCGAGTGGACGAGCACGAAGATGATCGACTTGTCGCCGAGGCCGAACCAGATGAGCGCCAGCGGCAGGAGCGCGATCGCCGGCAGCGGGTTGAACATCGAGGTCAGCGTCTCGAGGAAGTCGTTGAAGAACTGCGTGAAGATCGCGAGCGCGGTGAGCAGCATGGCAAGGCCGAGGCCCCAGGCATAACCCTTGAGCAGCAGGCGCACGGAGTTGAGCGCCTTCGGCATCAGCTCGCCTGAGAAGATCGCCCCGAGCAGGCCTTCGAGCCCGGAGACGGGGCTTGACCAAGAGAAGGCGCTCAAGGCTGCGGTGACGGCGCCGGGGGCCGGCTTCATCGCGGCCCAGAACGCCTGCAGCGTAACGGTGAACTGGGGTACCAGGAGCTCGTTGGTCTGGCACTGGCCGGTGAAAGCTGTCGACACGGCGCCGTAGAGCATCTTCGGCAGCGAGATGATGACATCGCCGACCCAGACGATGTTGCGGGCGATCTCCAGGAGAGGCCAGGCGAGCCAAAGCAGCGGTCGCGGCCAACCTTCGCCGCCTAAGGCCGGGATGATGTCGCCGATTGTCGGCGTGAACTTGAAGGCGTTCATGCAACTCGAATAGCCTTGCCAGGCAAGCGCGAGGATCAGCAGGATGAGCGCCTTGCGCACCCAGCCGAGGTTATAGACGCGCTCAAACGGGGTCAGCGGCTTCTCGACGACGCCGAAGTCCTGCGTCGCCTCCGTCTCCAGGATGTACTCGGGCCGCGGGGGCGTGGTGGCTCGGATGGCGCTGTCAGACATGGGCGACGGTCCCCTGCTCCTCGACGCGATCGGAAAACAGCATGTGGTGGATGCGGTCGGAGAGCTTCTGGCCGGACGCCGGGTCGACCGGATCGGAGCCGTCACTGTTGAGCTCGGCCTTCACCTGGCCCGGATGCGGCGACATCAGGAGGATACGGTTGCCGATCAGCACGGCCTCGGGGATCGAGTGCGTGACGAATAGAACGGTGAACCTGGTATCCTCCCAGAGCTGCAGGAGCTCGTCCTGCATCTTCCGACGTGTGAGGGCATCGAGGGCGGCAAACGGCTCGTCCATCAGCAGGATGTCCGGCTCCATGGCCATGGCGCGGGCGATGGCGACGCGCTGCTTCATGCCGCCCGACAGAGTGTGCGGATAGGCGTTCGCGAACTTCGCGAGATTGACCTTCTCGATGTAGCGCAGCGCCTGCTCCTCGGCCGCCTTGCCGCGCATGCGGCCTGACGAGACGAGCGCGAACATGACGTTCTGCTTCACGGTTTTCCAGGGCAGCAGCTGGTCGAACTCCTGGAACACCATGCAGCGGTCGGGGCCAGGCTTCCTGATCTGGGCGCCCTTCAGCGTCATCGTGCCCTCAGTCGGCGCCATGTAGCCGCCGACGGCCTTGAGGAGGGTGGATTTCCCGCATCCCGATGGTCCGAGCAGTACGAAGCGGTCGGATTGCAGCACATCGAAGCTCACGCGATACGTCGCGGTCACGAGGTGATGCTTTGTCTTGTACTGAAGGGTGACGCCGCGAACGCCGAGCAGTGGCTGCGGCGCGGCAACCGGTTCCATCACAGGTTTTCCTCCACCCTGTCCGTCGCTTGTTGCGCCCGGCTTGTCCAGCGCACCGGGTTCCGGCCGAACGTTGGCCTATCGTGCGAGCAAGCGCAATACGTAGCTGCGGCATTGGTTTGCCCGGGGTGCCTCGATGCCATCCTCGGACAGGGCGCTCAGTTGATGAAGACGTCGATCCGCTGGCGTCGCCGGCCGAGCCAGGCGAGGCCGAGGCCGAGGGCGCCGAGCACGAGCCAGGCCGGCAGTCTCAGCACGCGCTGCACACCCTGCTCCCAGACGATGGGCGGGATGCGTCGTTGAACGGTCTCGACGGCCTTGGGCGCAATCGTGGTCGTGTGCTCGAGTAGCGAGGTGACGGTGATGCGTCCAGGTCCCGCGATCGTGCGCGTCCCGTCGTAGACGAGCGCGATCACGGCGATCAGCAGCAGCGGCCGGCTGATGAAGCGCAACGCGAAGAGCGCACCGGCCCGCCCGGTGCGCGTCAGAACGACGAACGCGACAGCCACCGCGACGGCCAGAAACGGCCAATATGTGAGGAGGAATGTCGTCGCCTTGTCCGTCATGTCCCAGGTCCGGTTCGTCCGTCGGCAAATTTTAGACCAGGCGACAACACCGACCTCAAGCCGTCCGGGTCGACGTGGTCTGGTCCGGTGTCAATACGTGAGCGCGGCCTTGATGGCAGCAAGCTCGGCTTTGGGATCGGCATAGCTCTCGTAGAATTGGCTGGCGCGCCGGTACCAGTAGCGGCTGTTCGCGGCATCGCCCTCGATCTTATGCAGGCAGGCATGTATCCAGCATCCCGTGCTGTCGTCCTCGTAGCGCTGAACTACCAGATGCGCGGCCTCCCAGTCGCCGGCAATGGCGAGGTCCAGCGCCCTGATCAGCTCCGCGCGGACGTCCATTCGTAGAACCCTTTCGCTCTGAGGCTGCATGCGGGGCAACTGCCGCAGCCTTGGCCCCAATCATGCTTCCTGCCGCGCTCGCCGAGATAGCACGTGTGCGTATCCGACACGATCAGATCGACCAAATCACGGCCGCCGAGGTCCTCGGCAAGTGCCCATGTGGCAGCCTTCGTGAGCCACATCAGTGGTGTCGCAATCTGGACGCGCCGATCCATGCCGAGCGAGAGCGCCGTCTCGAGCGCACGCATGGTG
>DAORNH010000069.1:0-284 GCA_035440865.1 Hyphomicrobiaceae bacterium
GCGCCCCAGTAGCGGCTCGCATCGACCTCGATCGGGCCGAAGGTGTCGGTCTCGGTGCGCGTCTTGGCGGCGGTCATGGGAGGTTCCTCCGACGGGAATGCAGCGACTTTCCGACCCGATAGCACGCGGGTCGGCGAGGCTCCACTACACGCTGGTCGCATTGCCCAGAATGCGCCTACCGGCCAAGCCTGCTGGCAATCCACAAGCCAAGTTTCATGCCGCGTTCACCTGCCTGCAGCTTTGGCTTCACGCTCGGAGGGGCACCAGGTCTTCCCTCCGCCCGC
>DAORNH010000069.1:450-7052 GCA_035440865.1 Hyphomicrobiaceae bacterium
CCGTCATCACAACCGGAAGCAATGGAATGCCGAAGGCCCAGGCGAAGCAGACCGCAACCAACCAGCGAGCAGGCGACACGTTGACCGGCTGGCCAGACAGTACAAGCCCAGAGTGGAGCACCAACAGGACGAGAAATGCGGCGATACATGCTTTGGCGTATGACAAGGCGAGGCGCAAAAGGCTCGCTTTGCCAGCCGCGGCCTTGGAAGCCGTTGCTTCCGCCGTCCTGTCGGATTGATTGCCGCAGGCCCGGACGTGCTTCGGCATGGGAGTTCTGACGACCCGTCTGCCGAAGCCTACCGGCATGGTATCCCCGACTTGCAAGCGCGCGTGGTCGTGGCAAGCGCTGGGGTCGGGCATTGTTGCATCCTGAGTTTCGACGAGCGCGCGACGACCGTAGCACCGGTGAGTTAACGCGCCGTTTGGTCCGGGGATTGTCGGCTCGAGAATGCTTGCCGGCTCGAAATGTGCAGACTATTGCACGGAGATGAGCATCTATCTGCCGATCGCCGAGATCGCCTCTGATGTCCTGATCCTGACGGGGCTCGGGCTCATCGTCGGATTTCTGTCCGGCATGTTCGGCATCGGCGGTGGCTTCATCATGACGCCGTTGCTGATCGCGAGCGGCGTGCCGTCGGCCGTATCTGTGAGCACGGGCGCCGCCTCCGTGATGGCCTCGGGCGTCTCGGGAGCCATCGCACAGTGGAAGCGCCGGAACGTCGATGTGCGACTCGGCATAATTCTGCTGCTCGGCGGCGGCATCGGCGCCTTCATTGGCGTCCGTTGCCTGACGCTGCTGCGCCGGTTCGGCCAGCTAGATTTTGCGGTCGCCGTTCTGTTCAGCGTGATGCTCGGCGTGGTCGGCACGCTCATGCTGGTCGAAAGCCTCAACACCATGTGGAAGGCGCGCAGTGGCCGGCCTGTCTCAATGAAGCGGGCCGGCCAGCACGCCTGGTTCGAAAGGCTGCCGCTGAAGACGCGTTTTCCGACGAGCCGAATCTACATGAGCGCGCTGCCGCCGCTGCTGCTCGGCGCTTTCGTCGGCCTGCTGACTGGCATCATGGGCGTGGGCGGGGGCTTCATCACCGTGCCGGCGCTCGTCTATCTCTTCCGCGCGCCGACCAAGGTCGCGGTCGGGACGTCGCTGTTTCAGGTCGTGTTCGTCGCCGGCTTTACGACGCTCCTGCATGCCGGGGTCAACCAGACGATCGACGTCGTGCTGGCGATCCCGATCATGTTGGGCGGCGTCGTCGGCGCACAGTACGGCGCCCGCGCGGGGGCACGGCTCAACGCGCAACAGCTCCGGTTGCTGCTGGCGATCATCGTGCTGATCGCGGCCGTCCGCATGGTCTACGGGCTCACAGTCATGCCGGTCGAGCTCTTTGCCGTCGACGCCATCAGGTAGCTCCGGCTATCCTGACGCGCGGGCACAACACGGGTGAAGTCGTGCGCAAGTCGATCGTCATCGTTGGTTTCGTGATGGCTGCCGGCTCGCAAGCGGGCGCTGCCTGGGCCCAAGGCAAGCTCGCCGATTTCGACGGCAGCTGGACGGTGCGCGTCGAGGCGAGCTCGCAATGCCCCGAACGGCTCGGGCCATTCGGGATCACGATCCGCGCGGGCTCCGTGAGCGCTCCGGGAGGCGCCGGCAGCGTCGGCATCAATGGCGCGATCTCGTTCACTGCGTCGGGCTATTCGTTCAGCGGCCGGCTCACAGGGCGCAGCGGATCGGGCAGCATCTCCGGCCGGTGTCATGGTAACTGGAGCGCCAGTCGCTGACCTTCTGACCGCCGGAGCAGATCGCGCATGACCACGGCAATCGAGGCGGACTGCCTCTCTGACGCGCGCAAGATCGCGCACGGCTTCTTCACGCGGCACGGCGGTGTCTCGACAGGACTCTACGCGAGCCTCAACTGCGGCCTCGGCTCCAAGGACGAGCGCGCAAAGGTGCTCGAAAACCGTGGCCGCGTTGCCGAGGCATTCGGCGCGAGTGGCTCGCAGCTCCTCACCTGCCATCAATGGCACAGCGCCGATGCGATCGTCGTCACCGATCCTTGGGCGCCGGACGCGTTGCCCAAGGCCGACGCGATGGTGACGCGGACGCCCGGCATCGTACTCGGCGCGCTCGCGGCCGATTGTGCGCCGGTCCTCTTCGCCGATCCGGTCGCGGGCGTGGTCGGCGCTGCCCATGCCGGCTGGAAAGGCGCACTCGGAGGCGTTCTCGAGGCGACGATCGCGGCAATGGAGAGCATCGGCGCGCGGCGGAGCCGGATCCGAGCCGCCCTCGGCCCCTGCATCGGCGCCGACGCCTACGAGGTCGGTCCCGAGTTCGAGGCGACGTTCATTGCCAAGGAGAAGGGGCACCAGCGCTTCTTTCGTCGCGCGCGGCCGGACGCGCGACCCTACTTCGACCTTCCGGGCTTTGTGCTCGACCGTCTCGGCGATGCCGGGCTCGATACGGTCGAGAGCGCACATCATTGCACCTACGAGCACGATCACGATTTCTTCTCCTACCGACGGACGACGCATCGCAAGGAGCCGGATTACGGCCGGCAGATTTCGGCGATCATGCTCAGGATGTGAGAGTTCACCGACATGAAACTTCTGGACCATGTCTCGATCGCGGTCGCCGACATCGATGCGGCGCGGCCCTTCTATGATGCCGCGATGGCGGCGCTTGGCTGCAGCAAGGTTTACGATCGTGCTGACGCGCTCGGCTATGGCGAACGCTGCCGGCCCGATCTGGCGGACGAGACGTATCTGGCCGTCTATGCAGCACACGGCTCGGTCGCTGATGACAGGCGCCACTGGTGCTTCAAGGCAGCCTCGCGCGAGGCCGTGCGCGCGTTCCATGCCGCCGCCCTCGTGAACGGCGGCTGTTCGGATGGCGCACCAGGGCTTCGGCCGCACTATCATTCGGCCTACTATGCGGCATTTGTGCGCGACCCGTCGGGCAACCGGCTCGAGGCCGTCTGCCATCGGCTGGAGGAGTGAGCGATGGCCCTTGATCGGCGACGCACGATCGAGACTTTTGGCGATGTTGCGATCGATGTAACCCGTGAGGGTGGCGGGCCGGTCATCGTCCTTCTACCCTCGAAAGCACGCGATTCCCTCGATTTCGATGCCGCGGCCGAGGGACTGGCCGAGCGCGGATTTCGCGTGATCCGGCCACAGCCACGGGGAGCGCTCGGCAGCCGGGGGCCGCTCACGGGGCTCAAGCTGCATAATCTCGCCCGTGACGTTGCCGAGGTCATTCGTGCCGAAGGCGGTGAGCCCGCGATCGTCGTCGGCCACGCATTCGGGAATTGGGTGGCGCGCACACTGGCCGTGATGCACCCCGAGCTTGTGCGTGGCATCGTCCTCGCAGCGGCGGCGGCGCGGAGCGTGCCGGCCGAGATCACGGCAACGGTCGCTGCAGCAGCGAACACGGGTTTGGATCGTGAGAAGCGGCTCGCGGCGCTCCGCCTCGGCTTCTTCGCGCCCGGCAACGATCCGTCGGTGGCTCGACGGCTGGCACGCAGACGCCAACCGTTGCCAGACGGCCGCGACCGCGGCGACACCGCGCACTGAGTTCTGGCATGCGGGGACGGCGCCCATTCTCGAGATCATTCCGGAACACGATCCCTTCAAGCCGCGCGCGAGCTGGGGCGAGGCCCGGGACGAGCTCGGTGACCGCGTAATGATCGTGACGGTGCCAGACGCGAGCCACGCGCTCTTCCCGGAGAGGCCGGGCGCGGTGGTCGAGGCGATTGCAGGTTGGGCGAAGCAATCCACCTGAGTGTGCGACGCTGAAAGTGCGACGGAATTGGTTCTCAGGGAGCTTTGCGGCATATTGCGAGAAGCCCCTCTCTCAATGGAACCGCATGAGCCTCGATGTCGTCACGCTCCGGGACTTCTACGAGCGCCCGCTCGGCAAGCTCGTCAGGCGTGAGCTTGTGCAGCGGATCCGGGCGCACTGGCGGCGCGCGCACGGGACGACGCTGGTCGGCATCGGCTATCCGACGCCCTATCTCGGCTCGTTCCGTGGCGAGGCACGGGCGCTGGCGGCGTTCATGCCGGCATCCCAGGGAGCGATCATCTGGCCCAATGAGAGCTCCGTGCTGACGGCGCTCATCGAGGACGACCGCTTGCCGCTCGCCGACAACTCTGTCGATCTGATGCTCGCCGTGCACTGCCTCGAGCTCAGCGATTCGCTCCGCCTGCTGCTCCGCGAGATGTGGCGCGTCCTGAAGCCCGAAGGGCGGCTGCTCGCCATCGTGCCGAACCGGCGCGGAGTTTGGGCGCGGCTCGAGCGGACCCCGTTCGGGCATGGCCGGCCCTACAGCGCGAGCCAGCTAGACCGGTTGCTGCGGGACGCGCTGTTCGAGCCGGTCTCGACGGATTCGGCGCTCCACATGCCGCCATTCAAGCGCCCGCAGTTGCTCGGCGTCGCGCGCACCATCGGCCGCATGAGCGCTCGCATCGGGCCGACTTTCGCCGGCGTGATCCTGGTCGAAGTCCGCAAGGAGGTCTCGGCTCCGACCGGCCGAGCGATCAGGGAGACGGCCGCGGAGCTTGCGACCGCCAAGGGCTGAGCCTCAGAACCCCGCCGCGGCCTGATCGCGATCGACGGTGGCCCCGGCCTGCCGGCGCCGAACGGAGCTCACGAGCTCGCCCGGCTTGTCGAGGGTCGAATCGAGCGCAGTCGCCTTGCGCATCACGCGGACGTAACCTTTCTCGACCTCCAAGCGCTCGCGATGCGGCCCCGCCATCAGCCAGCGATGCACCTTCGGCAGGTTGTAGGCCGGGACGTAGAAGAACAGGTGATGCTCGAGGTGGTAGTTGACGTAGTAGGGTGCGAGGAAGGCGCGCTCGAGCGGGCTCGCGATCGTCGTCCGCGTATTGCGCAGCGGGTCGTTGCTGTCGCCGACCACGGCATGTTCGGCGATGTTGCGCACGCGCACGACCACCTGGAACCAGGTGAGCAGCGGCAACAGCCAGAGGACCGGATAAGCCCACCAGATGCCGGCGGCCGTCATACCGGCGAACAGCACGGCATTGACTGCGATCTGCGGGCCGAGGTGGCTGGCGAAACGCCGGAGACGCTCAGCCACCGGCATCGATGTGGGCCCGAGCGCGTTCAGGACCTGCGCCTTGCGCTGCTGAAACCCGGTCTGCCCGGTGATGTCGCGGAGGAGCTTCCGACGATAGCTCGCCGGCGTCACCGGAAATGGTGCAGATAGCACGAGGTCCGGGTCATCCTCGGTCTGCGTGTGTGCGTGATGCTGGAGGTGGTAGCGGCGATAGGCGCGCGTTTCGGCGAAGATCGGGTAGGCACACAGCCACTGGCTCAAGGCGAGGTTCCACCGCTCGTCCTTCACAAAAGCGCCGTGCGCGCCGTCATGCATGAGGATGGCGAGGCCGAGCTGGCGCGAGCCGATCAGCGCGATGGCGAGAAGAACGGTGAGCGGGTTCGGCCAGATGGCGACGAGGGCGATCGCGCCAAGGATCACGGCCCAGGCATGCGCGATCATGCCGATCCCCCTCCAGGGCACGCGCTCGCGTACCTCGGCGAGTTGCGCCGCGGACAGCAGCTCGCGCGCGGGAATTCGGCGGGCGGGGCGATGGGGTGCCGATGCTGCGATGTCGGTCATTACGCTTGCTCGACGAACGTTGCCCGGACGCGCTTTGATATCAGCATGTACGGAACAAGAATGAGCGCGGTCACCGCATTTCGCAAGATGTCCCATACTGCGAGCCCGTCATGGGCCAATCCAAGGCGATGGGCAATAAGGCTGTCGCCGATCACGATCGTCAGGCTGAGCACGGCAAGCCCGATCACGACGCGTGGAAACCAGCGGTGGCGCCCGAGCATCAGCGTCAACGCCCAGAGCGCCAGCAGCATGAGCCCCGTGTTGGCGAGGAGCTCGGTGACGAGCAGCCATTTGATGGCCGGACCGAGGCTCGGGTTGTCGCCGACCGCGCCGAGCGCAGCCGCGACCCCGCCCGAGAGCATCGGCCCGAATGTGGACCATGTGACGTAGCCGATCCAGAGCGGCGCGATGACTAGGCCGGCCGCGACGACGCGCAGCCAGCCTGCAAGCGGCTTCAGTGGCAGCGGCTCGTCGGCGGACGCAAGCGCTGGTGCGCTCGAGCTCTTCTGCCGCCGCGCCTTCGCCATCAGCCCTTGCCGCCCGGCTTCTGCTCCTTCAGCGCGCCGCCGAGGATGCGCACGTCGAAGTCGGTCGGCACGTCGCGGCCGTGATCGGTGTAGGCCTTCTTGAAAGCGGCGGCGTTCTCGCCGAGGATCGCCTTCTGGTTCGCGCTGACCCAGGCGTGCGATCTCGTCTGCATCTCGAGCGCGCCCTGGAAACGCGGCATCACCCAGCGGGCGAACAGCTCGTAGGAGCGCAGCGTCTGCTCTCGGTTCGCCCACTCGTGCGCGCGGAACATCACGCCGCCGATGCCGCCCTTCGAAAGCTCGATCAGCTTGTTGATTCCGCGCGAGATAGTCTCGGGCGTGCCGACGAGGGTCGTGCCCATCTTGACGCCGTCGCGCAGCGGATCGTCCGAACGGCCGGGCGGGCGGGCCAGCGCCTCCTCGAAATAGGTGATGGTCTCGGCG
>DAORNH010000069.1:7204-7615 GCA_035440865.1 Hyphomicrobiaceae bacterium
CCGGCGCCGAGCGAGAGCACCGAAAGGCCGTACTTGCCGGCGGCGATCATCGCCGCAGGCGTCTGCGTCGAGGCGACGGCGATCTTGAAGTGCGGATCGGTGTAGGGGGCCAGATGCAGCCGTGCCTCGCGCATCTCGAACCAGTCGGTCTTGATCGAGACCGGCTCTTCCATCTTCAGAAGCCGCGTGATGGCGTCGAGCGACTGGTCCATGCGTGTGCGCTGCGTCTTCGGATCGATGCCGAGCATGTAGGCATCGGTGATGAGCGCGCCCGGACCGCAGCCGAGCATGGCGCGGCCGCGCGTCATGTGATCGAGCTGCACGAAGCGCTGCGCCACCATATAGGGGTGGTGATAGGGCAGGCTGGTCACGCCCGAGCCGAGGCGTATGTTGCGCGTGCGCTCGGCGGCG
>DAORNH010000069.1:7642-8824 GCA_035440865.1 Hyphomicrobiaceae bacterium
CCGAGTGATGCTCGCCGATCCAAGCCTCGTCATATCCGAGCGTGTCGAGCCACTGGATGAGCTCGAGGTCGCGGCCGAAGGCGAGCGTTGGGTTGTCGCCCAGCCGATGGAACGGAGCGAGGAAGATGCCAAAGATGAGACCTCTGTGAGCCATGGAGCCTGATGCCTTGCGGTCGGTTGATGATCCGGATCGAGCGGGAGCCTAGCGGCGCGCGGCGCGGTGCGCCAGAGCGCGAAGCGCGAAGCCGCCCTGCAGTCGACCAATCCGGTCTCGGATCGCCGCGAGAACCAACGCCAAGCAAAATCCCTTGACCCATGCGCGCATGCGGGCCTACCCGTTCGGCGCTGACGGGGAACCCATACAATGGCTCAAGCCACTCGCATCGATCGCCGCTTCAAGGAACTGAAAGCAGAGGGCCGGGCCGCGCTCGTCACGTTCGTGATGGCGGGTGATCCCGATTTCGAGACAGCGAAGCGCATTATCACCGGGCTACCATCTGCCGGCGCCGATGTGATCGAGATCGGCATGCCCTTTTCCGATCCGATGGCGGACGGGCCGGCGATCCAGGCCGCAGGCGTGCGCGCCCTGAAAGGCGGCCAGACGCTCGCCAAGACGCTCGAGCTGGTGCGGGCGTTCCGAGCGAAGGACAAGGCGACCCCGATCGTACTCATGGGCTACTACAATCCGATCTACGTCTATCCGGCCGAGCGCTTCCTCGACGAGGCCGCGACGGCCGGCGTCGACGGGCTGATCGTCGTCGATCTGCCGCCCGAAGCCGATGACGAGCTCTGCCTGCCGGCGATGAAGCGCGGGCTCAATTTCATCCGCCTCGCGACACCGACGACAGACAGGAAGCGCCTGCCGGCCGTTCTCAACAACACCTCCGGCTTCCTCTATTACGTGTCGATCACCGGCATCACCGGGGCCGCGGCGCCCGATCCCGGGAAGGTCCGCGCTGAGGTGGCCGACATCCGGCGGGCGACGAATCTGCCCATCTGCGTCGGTTTCGGCGTGCGCACACCCGAGCAGGCGCGGGCGATCGCTGCGGGCGCTGACGGGGTCGTGGTCGGCTCGGCGCTGGTTAACGCTATCGCCGGTTCCCTCGACGGCGCGGGCAAGGCCACTGGAAAGACGGCCGCCGCCGTCCTAGATTTGGTGAGCAACCTCGCGAAGGGCGTGCG
>DAORNH010000069.1:8834-16232 GCA_035440865.1 Hyphomicrobiaceae bacterium
CAGCCGCTGACAGGCCTCTGCCACTGCTCCTTCGCTGCTGCACCCAGGGGCAATTTGCCGCTGCGGTGTCATCATGCGCCGGGCTATGTGGGTCCGGTGGCTGGTTCGGCCACGTGTCGCCGCCGCCCCTAAAACGCGCGGACCACGAGAGGCCTGGCGGGAGCTCATCTACGTGAACTGGATCAACAATTTCGTCCGGCCGAAGATTCAGAGCCTGCTCACGACGCGCCGTGAGCCGCCCGACAACTTCTGGCACAAGTGCGGCGGCTGCGGGCAGATGTCGGACCGGAAGGCGCTCGAGGAGAGCCAGTTCGTCTTCGCATGCTGTGGCCATCACGGGCGCATTGCGGCCAACGACCGCCTGAAGGCGCTGTTCGACAAGGGCGAGTTCAAGCGCATCGACATCCCGAAGGTGCCGCAGGACCCGCTCAAGTTCCGTGACGGGCGGCGCTACACTGACCGCATCAAGGACGCAAAGGCCGCGACCGGCCTCGAGGACGCGGTGCTGATCGGTGAAGGCACGGTCGACGAGCGCCAAGTGGTCGCCGCGGCGCAGGACTTCCGTTTTCTCGGCGGCTCTCTCGGCATGGCAGCGGGCGAAGCCGTGGTGACGGCGATGCTCGCTGCCGTCGAGCGCAAGGCGCCGTTCATCCTGTTCGCGGCCTCGGGCGGTGCACGCATGCAGGAAGGCATCCTGTCGCTCATGCAGATGCCGCGCACGACGATCGCCGTGCAGAAGCTGCGCGAGGCGCATCTCCCCTACATCGTCGTGCTGACCGACCCGACCACGGGCGGCGTCACGGCCTCCTACGCCATGCTCGGCGACGTCCACA
The DNA here is from genome assembly GCA_035440865.1 of Hyphomicrobiaceae bacterium. GTDB lineage: Bacteria > Pseudomonadota > Alphaproteobacteria > Rhizobiales > Hyphomicrobiaceae > DAORNH01. The sequence goes on from DAORNH010000069.1 coordinate 9,668, forward strand.
TCGCGGAGCCGGGCGCGCTCATCTGCTTCGCGGGTCCCCGCGTCATCCAGCAGACGATCCGCGAGCGACTGCCTGAGGGCTTCCAGCGCGCCGAATACCTGCTCGAGCACGGTATGATCGACATGGTCGTGCATCGCCACAAGCTGCGCGAGACTCTGTCACGGCTTTGCGGGCTGTTCGCGGGTGGCGCCGAGCCGGCGAAGGTCGCGGCCGGCCACAAGCGCGACTACAAAAACGGCCACGCGGTCGACCCGAAGCTGATCGAGGCAGCGGGCCGGACCGCCGGCACGCCGATCGAGGCCGAGCCAGTTGACGGCACGGAACGGTTCGACACGGCCCGCGTCAGCAAGGCGAAGAAGGCTGCAGACACGACACGCAAGCCTGCTGCGCGGGAGTAGCGCCGGCGGCGCGTTGCTACGATCCTGATTTCTTCTTTCGGCCCACCACGAAAGGCGCCATCCCCATCCGCGCGAGCTCGTCGGCGCGTTCGTTCTCGGGATGGCCGGCATGGCCTTTTACCCAGTGCCAATCGATTTCGTGCTTCCTGACGAGCTCATCGAGCCGCTGCCAGAGGTCGACGTTCTTTACCTCGCGCTTGTCGGCCGTTTTCCAGCCATTGCGCTTCCAGCCGTGAATCCACTTGGTGATGCCGTCTTTCAGGTAGGCGCTGTCGGTGTGCAGCTCGACTTTGACGGCGCGTTTGAGGGCTTCCAGCGCCGAAATGGCTGCGAGCAGCTCCATGCGGTTGTTGGTGGTCTCGGCTTCGCCGCCGTTGATCTCGCGCCGATGCCCACCCCACACGAGGATCGCGCCCCAGCCCCCTGGCCCAGGATTGCCAGAGCAGGCGCCGTCGGTATGGATGACGACCGGATCAGCTGACGCCATCAGCCGGCCCCGTCGGCGAGATCGAGGCCGAGCTCGCCTGCATGCTTCAGGCCCTGGTGAAAGCGGAGCTTGCGCACATACTCCATAGGGTCCTTGCGATTGACGAGCGCGCCCGCGGGTGTGTTGATCCAGTCGAAGGCGCGCGTCAGCAGGAAGCGGAGGGCTGCACCCCGGCAGAGCATCGGCAGCGCCGCGCGCTCATCCGGTAGGAGAGCGCGGACACCAAGATAGCCGCGCAGTAGCGCTCGCCCCTTGGTGACGTTGAAGGCGTGATCCGGCTCGAAGCACCAGGCATTGAGGCATACGGCGACATCGTAGGCGAGGGCGTCGTTGCAGGCGAAATAGAAGTCGATGAGGCCGGAGAGCTCGTCGTTCAGGAAGAAGACGTTGTCCGGGAACAGATCGGCATGGATGACGCCGGCGGGCAGCGAATTCGGCCATGACGCCTCGAGGTGATCGAGTTCGCTTGCGATGAGCGATCCGAGGCCCTTGGAAACCTCATCGGCGCGCGGCGCGAACCGGTCGAAGAGCGGCCGCCAGCCGCGCCAGCCGAGCGCGTTCTCGCGACGGAGCGCAAAGTCCTGGCCAGCGAGATGCATGCGGGCGAGTGCCGCGCCGACGGCTGCACAGTGCTCGACGCGGGGGCGGCGAATCCATACGCCCTCGAGGAAGGTGACGATCGCGGCAGGCTTCCCCGCGAGCTCGCCGAGTGCCTTGCCTTCGGCATTGCGCACGGGGCTCGGACAGGTGAGGCCACGGTGGCCGAGATGCTCCATGAGGCCGAGGAAAAACGGCAGGTCCTCGACGTTCACGCGCTTCTCGTAGACGGTGAGGATGAAGTTGCCGCGGTCCGTCACGACGAGATAGTTCGTGTTCTCGACACCCTCGGCGATGCCCTTGTAGGAGTGCAGACGGCCGAGGCCGTAGCTCGCGACGAATGCGGCCATATCGTCGTCGGAGACCTCCGTGTAGACGGCCATGACTCAAGCCCCCGCCTTCTCGTCGCGCAGCTCGCGGGGCACATTAAAGGCAATGCGCTCCTCCGCCGTCGTGACCGATTCGAGCGTCACCGAGAAGCGCTCGCGGAAGGCGGAGATGATCTCATCGACGAGGATCTCGGGCGCCGAGGCGCCGGCCGTGATCGCGATCGTGTCCAGGCCTTGAAACTCAGCCCAGGGGATCTCGGAGGCGCGCTGGACGAGCAGCGCCTTCGGCGAACCGGAGCGCTCGGCGACCTCGACGAGCCGGAGCGAGTTCGAGCTGTTGGGCGCGCCGACGACGATCACTCGCTCGGCGCGCGGCGCCACCGCCTTGACGGCCGCCTGCCGGTTGGTCGTCGCGTAGCAGATGTCCTCCTTGTGGGGGCCGACGATTGCGGGAAAGCGTTCGCGCAGCACTGAGACGATCTCGGCGGTATCGTCCACGGAAAGCGTGGTCTGCGTCACGTAAGAGAGCTTTGACGGCGATTTCGGCGTGAAGGTGCGCGCGTCCGCAACCGTCTCGACAAGGCGGACCACGCCCGCCGGTAGCTGCCCCATCGTGCCGATCACTTCCGGGTGCCCCGCGTGCCCGATGAGAATGATCTCGTGGCCCTCGGCGTGGTGCCGCGCGGCTTCCACGTGCACCTTCGACACCAGCGGGCAGGTGGCGTCGAGATAGAAGAAGTTGCGCGCGCGGGCGGCCTCCGGAACGGACTTCGGCACTCCGTGTGCCGAAAATATCACAGGCGCTCCAGTATCTGGGACCTCGTCCAATTCCTCCACAAATATGGCGCCTTTCGCCTTGAGGCTCTCCACGACGAAGCGGTTATGCACGATCTCGTGCCGGACATAGACGGGCGCGCCGTACTTCTTGAGTGCGAGCTCGACGATCTGGATGGCGCGATCTACGCCCGCGCAGAAGCCGCGCGGGGCGGCGAGCAGGATGGTTAGGGCAGGCTTCGCGGTCGTCATGTTGTGCCCGATGTCGTGCCTGATCGAGGTTGCCGGCAAGCTCGGCCGGTTTGATGTTCGGCAAGGACGCGTATTGTTCTAACGGTTAAGGACCTTCAGGCGCTAGCAGTTGGTCCCCGGATGCGGAGAGTGATACACTTGAGTCGGCAACTGACAAATAGCCACGCGAATCATGGCGGGTTGCCGGCGTGCGCAGGGGGCTTGGTGGCAGAGATCCGCAAGAGAGATCGCCATGGGCAAGGGGCGCGAACACAGGCTCGATCGATGAACGCTCGCATCGCAATATCGACCGTCGCGGCGCTCGCGCTCACAGGCTGTGGGATGTCGTCGCTGACCTCCGGGATCGGCGGCGGCATGTTCGGCTCTAGCGCCAAGAGCGATACGAAGTCGGTGACCACTGAAGGACTCCTTTCGGCAGCCAAGGCAGACGCGGCGGGCACCGTGAGTGCCGGTGCCGATGTCGCTCATGGCTGCCCGCGCGTCACCGTCGGTTCGCGCGAAGGCCACCTCACGATTTACGAGGCGGGTCGGGCCGGTGACGGCCTCGCCGTCATGCACCGCGGCGAGATCATGCGCACGGCGCGCGAATGCGCGATCGAGCGTGGCCGTGTCACGGTGAAATACGGCTTCTCCGGTCGCGTGCTGCTTGGACCGCGTGGACGGCCGGGACCCGTTGCGCTGCCTGTCTCTGTTCTCGTGACGGATGCCAAGCGCGAGCGCGTCGCCGCCGACAAGGCCCGCGTCGACGTCACCATCACATCGGAAAAGCCCGAGGGCTATTTTTCGATCGTGCGCACGGTGACGTTCAATGTGCCCGAAGGGACGCGGCCGGGCGAGTTCGAGGTCTTCGTCGGCTTCGACCAGAACGTGCCGGGCGCCGGCTGACACGATCTCAGCCGCCCCATAGCCCGCCTCTAATGCGCTGAACATGTGCCGGGGGAGCGTCTGCCCAGGCGGTGGCCGACGCGACCAAAGCTAGCTCGCGCGCGCCGAGGCTCGCTCCGATCACCGTCTCGAGGCTGCCGACAGTGCATGCAAGCGCTTCGCTCATCGCCCGACCGGCAAGCAAGTGGCCGAGCAGCAGCGCCGATGCCATGTCGCCCGTACCGTTCGGTACGCCCGTGCGGCGCCGCACGTCCGCGCGATAGACGGCATCCTGGCGCTCGCCCTCGATCGCCTTGACGCACAACAAGTTTGAGAGCTTATCTTCTGCTGCCGCCGGGTCCCTCGCCGAAGTCACGAGCACGGTCGCCGGCGCAAGGTGGCTTGCCGCGACCGCGATCGCGCCCAAGTCGCCAACATCGCGGCCGGTCATCCACGCGAGTTCGAATACGTTCGGCGTTGCAATCGTCGCCAGCGGCAGCAGGCGATCGCGAATGGCCTCGGCGACGTCCTGGGGCACATAGAGGCCTTTCGGATCATCACCCGTTACAGGATCGCAGAGGTAGGGGAGGCTCGGCCGCTCGCGGCGCGCGGCCAGCACCGCCCCCTCGACGACCGCAACGTGCTCAGGGCTCGGCAGATAGCCGCTGAGAATTGCGTCGACTTCACCCGCGAGGCTCGCGCTCCCCTCCGGCGCGAGCGCCGCGATCATGCGGTCGAGGAGCGCCGCGGCGACGCGCTCGCCGGCAAAGCGCGCGTGGCCCGGATGGTTCGAGAGCAGGATCGTCGGTAGCGCGGTCACCTCGTGGCCCAAGCGCTGCAAGGTCGGCACGATTGCGGAGAGCCCGACGTGGCCGCGGGCAACCTGCGACGAGATCGCGAGAACGCGTGCCATGGTCGGCCTCAATACACGTTGAGTTCACGCACGGCGGCGCCGGTGATCACGCGCTGGAACCCCAGTCGCGTGAGGTCGATCGAGCAGGAGCGGCCATGCACGACCATCTCGGCGAGCGCGCGGCCGACAGCTGGAGAGTGCTGCAGTCCGTGGCCCGAGAACCCGCAGGCGAACAGGATATTCCGCAGCTCGTGATGTGGCCCGAGAATGGCGTTCTGGTCGAGCAGGTTGTAGTCGTAGTGGCAGGACCAGGCATTGGTGACCTTGACGGCCTCGAATGCGGGCACGCGATGCGCGAGCCGCGGCCAGACCTCTGCCTCGAAGAAGGCGTGGTCGATCTCGAAGTCCTCGGTGTCGGGGTCGGCATCCTCCGGCGGCTGGATACCGGAGAGGAAGTATTTTCCCTCCGGCCGGAAGTACAGCCCGCTCGGGTCGATCATGAGTCCCGCGCCGGTGAGCGGTTCACGGCAGTCGACCACGAACACGAGTCGCTTCTTCGGCCTGACGGGAAGATCGATCCCCGCCATCGCCGCGACCTTTCCGGAGTGCCAGCCCGCGGCGATGATCACGGTGCCGGCGCTGATCTCGCCACCGGACTTGAGGCGCACGCTTCGCGCACTGCCACCGCCCGTGCCGATGCCGACGACCTCGTCGTGCGCGTACGTCACGCCCTTGGCGCGGGCGCCATTGCGGAACAGCGTCATCAACGCATGCGGATCTACCCAGCCTTCGCCGGTGCGGCCCCAGCCCGCGGCGGCGAGGCCTTCCGTCGACATCCAGGGAAATTGCCGCTTCAACGCGGCGGGCTCGAGCAGCTCCGTATCTGCACCGAGCCGGTGCTGGAGGGCGATCGCCTGCTCGAGATTGGCGCGGCCCTCCGGCGAGGCCATAATGAGGTAGCCGCGCTCACGGAACGAGATGTCGGCGTCCGGCCCGAACTCGCCCTTGATATTCTTGAAGAGAGACAGGCCGAACTGCGAGAGATGGATGTTCTCCTCCGTCGTGAACTACTGGCGGATCGAGGCGACGGAGCGTCCCGTGGCGCAGAACTGGTAGCTCGGGTCCTTCTCGATGACGGTCACCGAGCCGCGATAGCCCTCGCGCCTCAGGAAATAGGCGATAGAGCTGCCGACCACCGCGCCGCCGATGATCACAACGTCTGCCGAATTCGCCATGCCATCCCCGCTCGCGCTCGATTTGCGGTGATCTTTGCCCGCTCGCACCACTCATGTCATCGCCCATCGACGTTGGCCTCAGGCCTGCGCTCAATTTCATGCGGTTTCATCCGCTGACAGGCGCGCGCGCGTACTTTAGAGTGGTTTCAAACTCAACGTGTGCCCCGAGGCCGACATGTCGAACAAACGAGCAGGCGGATTGCGCTTGGATAGCCCCGTGAAGCCGGAGGCGCGCGCCGCCGCTCCCCCACCGACGGGTCCGTCGGGCGCGTTTCCCAGCGTTCGCATGCGTCGCAACCGCAAGGCGCCCTGGACGCGGCGGCTCGTCGCCGAGCACCGCTTGAGCCTCGACGATCTCGTCTGGCCGATCTTCCTGATCGATGGCGCCGATCGGCGCGTTCCAGTCGCGCACATGCCGGGTTGCGACCGCGTCAACGTCGAGGAGGCCGTGCGTGAGGCGGAGCGGGCGGCGAAACTCGGCATCCCGGCCATCGCGCCGTTCCCCTACGTCGAGAAGGGCCTGCGCGACCCGGACGGCCGCGAGGCGACCAAGGTTCAGAATCTGATGGGCCGCGCCGTTGCCGCGATCAAGAAGGCCGTCCCCGAGCTCGGTGTGATCACCGACGTGGCGCTCGATCCCTATACCAGTCACGGGCATGACGGCCTGATGCGCACCGACGGCTCGATCGACAATGACGGCACGCTCGAGGTGCTCTGCCGGCAGGCGCTGGGGCTGATGGCGGGGCTCTGGTGGGACATCGGCGACGGGGCCGGGG
>DAORNH010000070.1:0-3300 GCA_035440865.1 Hyphomicrobiaceae bacterium
TCTGGCCAACCCTCGCAGCCCGCTGACACCGATATCAGGAGCTCCCATGTCCGCCGCCATCGCTTTCGACCAGTTGCGCCTGCCGCCTGAGTGCCAGACCCTCCGCAAGGAGATCCGCGCCTTTCTTGCCGAGGAGGAGGCCGCGGGCACCTTCGTGCGGGGCTCCGTCGAGGATCTCTACAGCCCTGAGTTCTCGCGCAAGGTCGGCGCACGCGGCTGGATCGGCATGACCTGGCCGAAGAAGTACGGCGGCCGCGAGCGCTCCTATCTCGAGCGCTTCGTCGTCACCGAGGAGTTCCGCGTGGCGAATGCTCCTGTGCGCCGCCACTTCGTCGCCGACCGCCAGTCGGGCCCGGTGATCCTCAAGTACGCGCCCGAGCACATCAAGTCGGACATCCTGCCGCGCATCTGCCGTGGCGAGGTCGGCTTCGCCATCGGTATGAGCGAGCCGGGCTCGGGCTCCGACCTCTTTGCCGCCAAGACCAAGGCCACGCCCGTGAAGGGCGGCTTCCTCGTCAACGGCACGAAGGTGTGGACCTCGATGGCCCACCACGCCGACTACATGATCGGCCTCTTCCGCACCTCGCAGCCGACCAAGGAGAACCGGCGCCACGGCCTCACCCAGTTCCTGGTCGACATGAAGGTGAAGGGCATCAAGGTCAACCCGATCTACCAGATGACCGGCCTCCACGACTTCAACGAGGTCGTGTTCGAGGACGTGTTCATCCCGGAGGATCGCGTGCTCGGCGAGGTCGACGGCGCCTGGAAGCAGGCGACCTCCGAGCTCGCCTACGAGCGGAGCGGCCCGGAGCGCTTCCTCGAGACCTTCTACGTGCTCCTGAGCCTCGTCCGCGCCATCGGCGAGAAGCCGGATCTGCGCGCCGCGGAAGGCATCGGCCGGCTCGTCGCCCAGGTGCACACCCTGCGGCGCATGTCCGTCTCCGTCGCCGGCATGCTCGCCGAAGGGAAGGAGCCGGTGCTCGAGGCGGCGATCGTGAAGGATGTCGGTACGATCTGGGAGCAGCGCCTCCCAGGCCGCGCACGCGAACTTGCCGCCTTCATCGAGGACGAGGTTGCCAACCGCGCCACTTTCGAGGAGCAGCTGCAGTTCGCGACGCTGGTCGCGCCGAAGCTGACCATCCAGGGCGGCACGACGGAGATCCTGCGCGGCATCATTGCGCGCGGGCTTGGCCTGCGCTGACCAAGGTCGCCAAGGCATGGACGCCGCCCGGTCGACCCGACGGCGTCCGCTACCCTCTACCCGGCTGATCAATCGCCCTTCAGGTCATGCACCTCGGGGAAGAACACCTCTTTCCACGATGCGGGCTTCGACTTGATGATGCCGGCCGAATGCATGAAGTCGACGAGCGGCATCATCTTCTTCGGGCCGAGATCGTAGATGAACTCCGGGTCAGAGAGCGACTTGATGACGTCCTCGATCTTTTCCTTGCCGCTGACATCCTTCACGTAGATGGCCGCGGCGCGTGCACGATCCGCATTGATGATGCCGGTCGCCTCGCGGAACGCATCCACAACGGCCTTGTACGTCTTGGGGTTGGCATCACGGAACGCGCCCGTCGACCACACGGAGAGGAACGAGGTCGGCCCGCCCATGACATCGTAGGAGCTCAGCACCTTGTGCATGCCCTTGTCGATGGCGCGATACTGGAACGGCGGCGCCAGGAACGAGGCCGAGACCTCGCCACCCGAGAGCAGCGCCGCGAGCCCGTCGGGATGCGACAAGTTCACGAACAGCGGATTGAGCTTCTTGAAGTTGGCGATCCCGAACTCCTTGGCGACCGCGATCTGCAGATAGAGCGTCTGGATGGACTGGCCCGCGCCCGCCATCGAGATGCGGTCATTCTCCTTGAAGTCCTTCACGCTCTTGTAGGGATGCCGGCTCACGAGGAACACTGGGAGAGCGCAGAGCGCACCGACGCCGTGCATGCGCACCGAGCCGCGCGTGCGGTCCCACGCCGTCACCATCGGCGCGACGCCTCCCGAGCCGAAATGGATCGTTCCGGCGATCAGCCCGTCGTTGATCGGCACGGCATTGCCGAGCACGGACCACTTGGTCTTGAGGTTCGGCATGCCGGCCTTGGCGGCATGCTTCTCGATCAGCTTCTCGTGCAGCATGATCGTCAGCGGCAGGTAGCCGATGCCGAACTGCCGGACGAGATGCACCTCGTCCACCTCGGCGCGCGCGGTCGTCGCCGCGCCTGCGATCGTTGCCGCGAGCAGCCCCGCTGCCGCGACACCCTTGTACCAAGCCGTCATGCGCAGTCCTCCCGTTCCCGGATTGTCGTCGTTGTGAGCTTCTACGGTCTGACGCCGTACTTGGGCTTCGGCCCGAGGCTCGTCCTGCGACGGGCCCGGGATGCAGCCATGAAGCGGCAAAGATAGGCTCTCGTCTCGCGCGGGTCGATGATATCCTCGACACCGAAGGCCTCGGCGGTGCGCATGGGTGACGCCTTGGCGCGAAGCTCGGCCTCGAGCTCGCGCTCGCGGGCCTTGGGGTCGCGCGCCGCCGCGATCTCGCGCCGGAACGCCGCAGCGACGCCGCCCTCGATCGGCAGCGACCCCCACTCGGCCGAGGGCCAGGCGACCTTGAACTCGAGCCCGTTCTTGTCGGTGGCACCCATGCCGGCCATGCCGTAGCACTTGCGCACGACGACGCTCATCATCGGCACGCTCGCCTGCAGGCCGACGTAGACGGCGCGCATGCCCTCGCGCAGCGTGGCCGCCATCTCGGCATCCCGCCCGACCATTAAGCCCGGCACGTCGACGAAGAAGACGAGCGGAATGTGGAAGCAGTCGCAGAGCTCGACAAAATGCGCCTGTTTCCTCGCGGCCCTCACGTCCATGGCGCCGCCGTAGACCATCGGATTGTGGGCGACGATTCCGACAACCTCGCCATTGAGCCGGGCGAGCGCCGTGATGAGCGCCCTACCGAAGGTCGGCTGAATCTCGAACAGCGAGCCCCGGTCGACGACGAGATCGACGAGGCGGCGCATATTATAGGGCCGGCGACGGTCCTTCGGCACGATACGGAGAAGCTCGTCCTCTGCGCGGCCCGCGGGATCGTTGGCGGCGATCGCGGGCGGCAGCTCCCAGACATTGCCCGGCATGTAGGAGAGAAAGCGCCGGATGAGCGCGAAGCACTCCGCCTCGCTCGTCGCACGATTGTCGATCGTGCCTGCCTGGTCGACGGCGAGGCCGGGCCCGCCGAGTTCCTCCTTGCTGATCTTCTGACCGAGGCTCCTTTCGACGACAGGCGGTCCAGCCGCGAAGATCTGGCTC
>DAORNH010000070.1:3339-7001 GCA_035440865.1 Hyphomicrobiaceae bacterium
GCGAGAGGATCGCGCGACCCGCCGGGCCGCCTGCCGCCGTGCCGAGCACGGCGCACACGACCGGAACCTTTCCCATCAACTCGACGGAACGCTCGAAGCCGTGCACGCCCGGGAACACCGCATGCCCGCGCCGCGTGATAGAGGCGACGCTACCGCCCGCGCCGTCGATGAGGTTGACCAGCGGAATGCGGTAGCTCGCCGCCATGTCCTCGACGAAGCCGCCCTGCCCGCCCTTCTTGCGATCGCCCGACCAGCTGACGCCGCCGCGGATCGTGAAGTCCTCGCCGCCGATCGCAACCGGTCGGCCGTCGATCTCGGCGAGCCCCATCACGTAGGGCGCCGGGGTCACGCCGACGAGCCGGTCACCGTCATAGCGTCCCTGACCGGTCAAACCTCCGATCTCATGGAACGAGCCCGGATCGGCGAGCCCCGCGATCCGCTCGCGGATGGTGAGCCGGCCCTGCTCGTGGTGGCGCGCAACCGCGGCGTCTCCTCCGAGCCGGGCCGCCTCAGCCCGCCGAAAGGCCAGCTCCTCGAGCTCGGCAGACCAATCTTCCGCAGCCGGCGGTGTTTTTGGCTGATCGTTCAAGGGATGCTCACTCGGCGGAGGGTCTCAACTCTCGAGCACGGCCACCACCTGGCCCTCGGACACAGTATCGCCGACCGCCACCAGCACCTGCTTCAGGGTCGCAGGATCATCGACGACGACGGGGATCTGCATCTTCATCGACTCGACGAAGAGCACGGTCGATCCCGCCTCCAGCCGATCGCCGGCCGATGCCTCGATCTTGGCGATGATACCGGTCACCTCGCTGCGCGCCTCGATCTTTGCCATGCTCGCGTCCTTCCCTCGTTGCCAGGTCTCAGTAGCTCGTCGGCCAGCCGGCGAGCAGATGCCGCCCGACCCCGCGGCTCGAGCGCAGTTTGTGCACGTCGAGCATGCGGATCAAGTACTCGCGCGTCTCGGAGGGTGCGATCACTGTCTGCACGGCATAGACGCCGGCGGCATCCCACGGCTCGCTGTCGCGGTTCATGCGCTCGAATGCCGTGTCGAAGCCAGGCTCGCCCGGCCCGATGCCGTGCACGATCCTCACCGCGAACGTCGGGTCCATGAATGAGATCTCGGCCGTCGGCCAGGCCGCGACCTCGTCCGAGTTCCGCCCGCCGCCCATGTTGAGATAGGCTTGTCCATAAGTCTTGCGCAGGATGACCGAGATCTTCGGCATCGAGACCATCTGCAGGGCCTGCATGAAGTTCATGATCTTGCCGGGCGCGCGGCGCCGCTCCGCCTCCGTGCCGATGACGAAGCCCGGCGTATCGACCAGCATGACGATCGGGATATTGAAGCTGTCGCAGAGCACGAGGAAGCTCGTGATCTTCTCGCAGGCGTCGACGTCGAGTGCGCCGGCCTTCACGAGCGGGTTGTTGGCGACGATTCCGACGCTCCGGCCGCCAAGCCGCGCGAGCGCAGTCACGGCCACCTTACCGAAGCGCGGCTTCAGCTCGAAGTAGCTTTCCGTGTCGACGATCGCTCGAATGATGCGGCGGACGTCGTAGACCTCGGTCCGCTTCACGGGCAGCAGATCGACGATCGCGCCCATGTCGGCGCCCGACCCCGGCGGTATCGGCCGCTCGGGCGGCGCCTCGTTGGCATGCGAGGGAAGGTAGGAGAGGAACGTGCGAATTGCCGCCAGTGCCTCGGCATCGGTCTCGACGACCTGATCGGCAAAGCCCGTCGTCTCGGCGTGCAGCTTCCACCCTCCGAGCGCCTCCGGATCCACCTGCTCGCCGATCGCCAGAGAGGCGAGGAGCGAGCTCGACACCGCCAGCACCGCGCCTTTGCGGATTACCGAGAAATCGGAAAGCACGGCGTACCAACTCGACGAGCCGTAGGAGAGGCCAAGCGTCGCCGACGCCCACGGCGTCTCGCGCTGGCGTACATACTGCGTCGGATCATTGCCGAGCAGCGTTGCCATGCCCCGCGCGCCCATGTGGTCGGGCATGCGCGCGCCGGACGACTCGCCGAGAAAGACGAGCGGCAGCCCCCGCGTCGTGGCGACCCGCTTCATGTGCGCGATCTTACGGCCGTTGGTCGACGACGACGAGGCACCCATCACCGTGAAGTCGTTCGAGACGACGGCGACTTCACGCCCCTCGATGCGCCCGAAGCCCGCGACCTTGCCGTCTGCCGGCGACCGATCGCGATCCTCGGGTCGTGAGGAGGAGACACCGTGCAGGCCAGACTCGATGAACGAGCCCGCATCGAGCAAGCCATCGAGACGCTCGCGGGCATCGAGCACGCCGGCCTTGGCCTTGCGTCGCGTTAGCTTTTCCGCCCCGCCCATGGCGAGCGCCTGCGTGCGGCGGCGGCCGAGCGATGCAATCCGCTCACCGTGCGATACCGCAGCTTTCGCTTCCGGCGGTTTCCCTGGCTTCTTTCCCGTCTCGCTCACGCTTGCTCCTCGTCCGCCTGAAGGCGCTTCATCGGCTCGCCGCGGCAGGTGACCACGCCAGCCGCGGCAAGCGCGTCGATCCGCGCCTCATCGTAGCCGAGCACCTCGGCAAGCACTGTTCGCGTATCCTCGCCGACGCGGTGGCCGGCATGCCGGATGGTGCCCGGAGTTCCGGAGAGGCGCGGCACCACCGTCGCCATCGCGACTGGCCCGAGCTCGGGATCGCTCACCTCGACGATGGACCGCCGCGCCGTGTAGTGCGGGTCCTTGAAGATGTCGGCGATCGTGTAGATGCGGGTCGCGGGCACGGCGGCGTCTTTCAGAATGCGCTCGATCTCGGCGAGCGGCATGCGAAGCGTCCAACCCGCGATGATCTCGTCGAGCGCGTCGGCATGCCGGTTGCGATCGAGTGCCTTTGCAAATCGCGGGTCCGTCGCGAGCTCGGGCCGGCCCATGGCGCGGGCGAGCTTGCGGAAGAGGCCGTCCGCCATCGCTGTGATGTGGACGTGCTCGCCATCCGCAGTCGGATAGAGATTGTTCGGATTGCTCTCGGCGAGCCGAGAGCCGGCCCGCCCCGCGACATGGCCGAGCTTCTGGTAGGCCGGGATCCACGGCTCCATGAAATTGAAGGCGCACTCGTAGAGTGCGGCGTCGACGAACTGCCCGCGTCCCGTCGCGCCCCGCGCCATCAGCGCCATGACGGCGCCGAAGGCGCCATGCAGCCCGGTGATGTAGTCCGTGAGCGAGACAGCGACGCGCGAGGGCGGCCGGTCCGGATCGCCCGTCAGGTGCCGCATGCCGCTCACGGCTTCGCAGATGACGCCATAGCCCGGGCGCGCCGAATAGGGCCCATCCTGGCCATAGCCCGAGATGCGCACCATGACGAGGCGCGGGTTCAGGCGCGAGAGCTGCTCCCAGCCGAGACCCCACGCCTCGAGCGTGCCGGGTTTGAAGTTCTCGACAACGACGTCGGCCTTGGCGACCAGCTCGAGAACGATTGCCCGGCCCTCATCGCGGTTGAGGTCGATCGAGACGAGCCGCTTGCTGCGGAACATGCTCGCCGCGTAGAGCGAGTGACCCTTGTACTGCTTTCCCATCGTGCGCAGCGCGTCGCCCTCGGCCGGCTCGACCTTGATCACCTCGGCCCCGAAATCAGCGAGCATGCGCCCGCAGAACGGTCCCGCGACCGTCGATCCGATCTCGATCACG
>DAORNH010000070.1:7018-9436 GCA_035440865.1 Hyphomicrobiaceae bacterium
CGGTGAGCGGCCCGCACCCAAGTGTGCGTTCACCGATTGCGGGCGCGGCGCTCACAGCACATACTGCCGGTAGCGATGCAGCGTTGCCTTCGCGCTCCGCATGTTGTGCCGGCGAAGGCGCTCGGCCTCCGCACCATCACCAGCGCGCATCGCCGCAAGCACGGCACGGTGCTCGGCGAGGCCGACCTCGGCGCGGCCCGGCAGGATGATGATACGCCGGATGACGACGGCGGTGCGCTCGTAGATGCTGTCGAGCATCTGCCCGAGCACCGGATTTTGCGCCGCCTCGCGCGTGCGCCTGCGCAGCAATTCGTATCCGCCGATGAATTCATCGAAATTGCCGCGGCTGACGAATTCAACCATCGGACCCGCAAAATGATCGACGAGGTCCTGCCAGCTCTCCGGCGGCACGTTTTCGGTGGCGAGCCGCGCGCAGACGCCCTCGAGTACCTCGCGCACGTCATAGAGCTGGAACACCTGGTCGAGGTCGAGCCGCGTCACGACCGCGCCGCGATTGGGGATGCGCTCGATCAGACCGCGCTGAGCAAGTTCCGTGAAGACATCGCGGATGCGGGCGCGCGGCACCGAGAACTCGTCGGCGAGGTCCTGCTCGCGCAGTTTCGATCCGGGGAGAAGCGTCTGGCCCGCGATGCGGTCGCGCAGAACGGCGACGAGATCGGACGTCGTCACCTTTGCCCTGCGCCCGCGCGCCGCCGACTTGCTCGCAGCCACGACCGCTCGTCCAGCCAAGCTCGCTCCCGAGGCGGCCCTGCCACGATAGCGCAATCGTACCACTCGCTGGCTCATGCCGGGCCACTCTCTCTTCACGCCACGGTCGAGCCTAGTGCCGCCGACAAGATTGTCAACAATCCTGCGGGCACGATCGCGCGATCGGCACCGTGGAATGCGGAACACTCGCAGGGCGCCTCAGCTGACGTGGCGCCCGACTTACATCGGCCTGTCGCCGCAGATTGTCACGCGATAGCCGAGCCGGGAGTGGGGGAAATAGTCCCAGAGCGCGTAGTGCTGCGTCGAGCGGTTGTCCCAGAACGCGACTGATTTTTCGCGCCAGCGGAAGCGGCACTGGAACTCGGGCGTGCGCACGTGGTCGAACAGCATGTCAAGGAGCGCGCGGCTCTCCGTCTCGCCGAGCCCGTCGATTCGGGTCGTGAAACCTGAATTCACGAACAGCGCCTTCCGGCCCGTCTCGGGATGCGTGCGCACGACGGGATGCAGCGCCCGCGGATACGCCTTCACGCCGTCCTTGAGCCCCTGCCCGAGCGTGCCGCGCAGCGTATGCTCGGAGTCATGCCAGGCTTTCAGTCCCTCGAGGAATTTCTGCATGGGCTTCGAAAGCGCATCGAAAGCCGCATACATGCTCGCGAACATCGTGTCCCCGCCCGAGGGTGGCAGCTCGCGCATGTGCAGGATGCTGCCCATCGGCGGCTCGACGTCGCAGGATACGTCAGTGTGCCAGCGATTTCCCGCGACCGCCTTCGAGGCCTCGTCCGCCTTGATGACGAGAACTTCCGGGTGTCCAGGCGGCGCCGGCGCCGTCGGGTGCACATGCAGCTTGCCAAACAGCCGCCCGAACGCCTTCTGCTGGTCGAGATCGATCTCCTGGTCGCGAAAGAAGATCACCAGATGACGGAGCAGCGCCTCGTGCAGCTCCTTGCGCACCTGATTGGAGAGCGGGCGAGAGAGGTCGACGCCCTTGATCTCTGCACCGATCACGGGAGAGAGCGGCTCGACTGAGATCGCCTCGTAGCTCATAGACGCCTCCACAGCTGCCTGATGCGCCCAACGGTATTTCATTGGCTTGTGAGGGCAAGTGCCTAGTGTGGCGGTTCGGAAGTTCGTATTCACTGTGTAGCACTCTCAAGATACGAACTTCTGAGCATTGTGCCACACTAAGCTCATCCAATTCCTGGTGTCCTTATCGATCGCGAAGTTCGGCTGAGTTCGCGACTCGCGGTAGCGAACTTCGCGATCGGGACACTAGGCGCCGCGATACTCGATCTCCTGACCTGCGAATTCGTCCGGGCCGGCACCAACGAGCGTGCCGACCTTGCGCTGACGCCCCGCGATGTGGTCACCTCAACCCGACGCGCCAGGAACGCCACCAGACCTGGCATCGCCGTCGATCGGGAGGATTGAGCAATGCCAAAGGCATACGTCGCGCGTCACGCGCTTTCCCGCAGGCAGGCCCTGGCCTCGGGCGGCGCGGCCGGTCTCCTCGCCGCGGTCGGCCTCGGCGGCAATGCCCAAGCACAAGGACGCGCACCGCTCCTCCGCTACGGGCTTTCCACCTGGCCGCCGAATCTTCAGCCCTGGGTCAGCACCGGCGTCTCGGCCGGTACGATCAAGATGCTGACGCACGGCCGCCTCATGCGCTTCGACGCGACGGGGAAGCTCGTC
>DAORNH010000070.1:9446-16147 GCA_035440865.1 Hyphomicrobiaceae bacterium
GAGAGCGTCACGCTGCTCCCCGACGGGGCCTGGCAGTTCAAGCTCGCCCCGAACGCCGTCTTCCACAACGGCGAGCCGGTGACCTCGGCCGACGTCAAATACACGATCGAGCAGGTCGCGGCCGAGAAGTCGACGGCCTACATGCGCGCGCAGTTCCAGGTGGTGAGCAAGGTCGAGACGCCCGACCCGCGCACGGTGATAATCTACACCAAGGCGCCCGTGGCGACGCTGCCGACCTGGTTCTGCAACTATAACATGCCGATCGTCTCGAAGGCGTCGACCGCGACTGAAGCGATCGGCTGCGGCGCCTACACGATCGCCGCCCAGGAGCGCGGCACGTCGATCGAGCTCAAGGCCTTCGACAAGTACTTCATGGGCGGCCGTCCCCGCATAGAGCGGTTGCGCTTCGTCGTCTATGCGGACGAGAACCTGCGCGTTGCCGCCCTCAAGGCCGGCGACGTCGACATGATCGAGTACGTGCCCTGGCAGTCGATGAAGTCGGTCGAGGAGGACCCGAGGCTCAAGCTCGACACGCAGTACGGCCCGTTCATGGACATCCTCTTCAACGGCTCCAAGGGTCCGCTTTCGGACGTCCGCGTGCGCCGCGCGATCGCGCACGCCGTGAAGCGCGAGGACATCGTGCAGGCAGCTTTCTTCGGCCGCGGCAAGCCGCTCGAGGGTGTGCCGATCGTCGAAGGCACACCCTGGTACGACGCCGAGCTTGCACGCGGCTGGCGCTACGATCCGGCGGAATCGCGCCGTCTCCTCGCCGCTGCCGGCGTGCCTAACGGCTTCGAGGCGAGCATGCTCGCAACGGCCCAGTTCGGCATGCACAAGGATACCGCCGAGGTCGTGCAACAGCACCTCGCGGCGATCGGCATCAAGACCGAGCTGAAGCTTCCCGACTGGGCGACGCGCGTCCGGCTCGGCACGACCGGCCAGTACGAAATCGCCATCCACGGTGTCGCCGCCGACAACAACGATCCGGACGGCCTGTCGATCGTCATGGATACGTCGCTCTCGCCGACGCACGGCCGCTCGTTTGCGCTGCCCTGCCCGCGCACGACCGAGCTCTTCGCCAAGGGACGCGCCGAACTTGACCAGACGAAGCGCGTCGCGATCTACAAGGAGCTGCAGAAAGCGGCCATCGAGGAAGTGCCGCTCGTCGGGCTCGCCTGGCGTGCGCAAGGCTTCGGCATGGCCAAGAAGGTCGAGGGCTTCGTCAATCTGCCGGGCGCCCTCTCGCTGACGTCCGGCTTCATGCTCGCCGATACGAGGATCGCCGGATGAGATACGTCGCCGGCCGCCTCGCCATGACGCTCGTGCTGGCGTGGGCGGTCGCGACGATCGTGTTCCTCACGCTGCATCTCATCCCGGGCGACCCGGCCGAGCTGCTCCTCTCGACGGGCGGCATCACACCGGACCCGGCCGCCGTTGCGGAGCTGCGAGCGCGGCTCGGCCTCGATCGGCCGCTCCTGGTGCAATACCTCGATTTCGCCGGCCGCATCCTCCGCGGCGACCTCGGCCGCTCACTGGTCGACGACTTTCCGGTCGCGAGCGAGATCGCGCTCCGCCTGCCGCGCACGCTCGAGCTGATCGCGGCGGGTACCGCGATCGCGCTGCTGCTCGGCATTCCGGCCGGCGTCTACGCCGCGGTTCATCGCGATGGCACATTCGATCGCATCATGTCGGGTGTGACTGCGCTGCTGCTCTCGATCCCGGTGTTTGTGGTCGGCACGCTGCTCGTGCTTGTCTTTGCGCAGATTTGGCGCCTCATGCCGGCGGGGGGCTTCGTGCCGTTCCTCAGTGATCCAGCTAGGCACGTCACCTTGCTCGCGCTGCCCGCCATCGCCATCGGCAAGGGCCTCGTCGCGATCGTTTTCCGCATGACGCGCTCCTCCGTCCTCGACGCACTCTCGCGCGACCACGTCCGCACGGCGCGCGCCAAGGGACTGACTCCGTTCCAGGTGCTCTCGCGCCATGTGGTACGCAACTCGCTGACGCCGGTGCTGACCGTCCTCGGGCTGCACATGGGCGCGCTGCTCGGCGGCACCGTGCTGGTCGAGTACGTGTTCAACTGGCCGGGCCTCTCGACACCCTTGATCCGCGCGGTCGAGGCGCGCGACTACCCGATGGTGGTCGGCATCGTGCTGACTGTCTCGGGGCTGTTCCTGCTGATCAATCTCGCCGTCGACCTTCTCTATGCAGCGCTCGATCCGCGGGCGAGGTCGTCATGAGGCGCTGGCCCCTGCGGCTCACCGTGCCGGGCGCGCTCGTGGCCGTTCTCATCCTGATCGCGCTCGCCGTTCCGCTTCTCGGCCTCCCGGACCCGATCAAACAAGACGTGCCACAGCGGCTCCTCGGCGGCATTCCGGGCTCGCCACTCGGCCGCGACGAGTTCGGCCGCGACGTGCTCTCGCGGCTCCTGTGGGGCGCGCGGACGAGCCTCTACGTCGCCTTCGCGGCGGCAGCGATCGCCTGCCTCGTCGGCACCACCCTGGGCCTGCTCGGCGGTTGGCTGCGCGGCCTCGCCGAAATCATGACGCTGCGTGTCGCCGACGTCGTGCTCTGCTTCCCGCCGATCCTGCTCGCCCTCCTGGTCGTCAGTGTGCTCGGCCCCGGCGACCGCACGCTCGTCGTCATGCTCTCGATCCTCTACACGCCGGGCTTCATGCGCGTCGCCTTCGGCGAGGTGCTCTCCACGCGCAACCTGGACTACGTGACGGCGGTCAGCGCCCTTGGCGCCGGAACCAGCCGTATCCTCGCCCGCTCGATCCTGCCGAACATCGCCGGCCCGCTGCTCGTCCAGTTTTCGCTGACGCTCGCCGCCGCCGTCGTGGTCGAGAGCGGCCTCTCGTTCCTGGGGCTCGGCGTAGTGCCGCCGACACCCTCCTGGGGCCTGATGATCCGCGGCGCCCGCGCCACCATGGAGCAGGCGCCGCTGCTCCTGCTCTGGCCGTGCCTCGCGCTCACCGTGACGATCCTCGCCATCAACCTACTCTGCGACGCGCTCCGCGACTGGCTCGATCCGCGCACGGCGCCGGCCGTGGGCGCAACGCGCGGCCTCCTCGACCGGCTTGCACCGGGCCTGCTTCCTTCCTCCGACATCCGTGCGCCTGGTCTGAAAGTCGAAGGACTGACGGTCGCGATCGCCACCCCGCAGTCGGTCATCCGACCGGTCGAAGACGTCTCGTTCGAGGTCCCAGCCGGGGGCACGCTCGCCATCGTCGGCGAGAGCGGCTCGGGGAAATCGCTGACGGCACTGGCGCTCATCGGTCTCCTCCCGCCTGTCGCGCGCGCCGTCAAGGGCCGCGCCATGCTCGACGGCGAGAACCTGCTCACGCTCGACGAGGCGGCGCTGAGACGGCTCCGCGGCAACCGGATCGCCATGATTTTTCAGGACCCGATGAGCAGCCTCAACCCGGTCCGGACGGCCGGCGCGCAGGTCATAGAGGCGATCCTCGCCCACCGCCAGATGGCGAAAGCCGCGGCGCGTGCGGAGGCGATCGCGCTCTTCAAGCGCGTCGGCATCGCCGATCCGGAGCGCCGCATCGATGCCTTCCCGCACGAGCTCTCGGGCGGCATGCGCCAGCGCGTCATGATCGCCATGGCCATCGCCAACAAGCCCGCGCTGCTGATCGCCGACGAGCCGACGACGGCCCTGGACGTCACCGTGCAGGCGCAGATCCTCGAGCTGCTCGCCGAGCTGCGTCGCGAGACGGGCGCCTCGCTGATCTTCATCTCGCATAGCCTCGGTGTCGTCTCCGAGATCGCCGACCATGTCGTCGTCATGTACGCAGGAGAAGTGGTGGAAAGCGGCCCCGTGGCCCTCGTCTTCGAGGTCCCGCTGCATCCCTATACGAAGGCGCTGCTCGCCGCCGTTCCGGATGGCGAGCGCGCGCCCAAGCCGATTCCAGGCACCGTGCCGCCGCCGGACCGCTTCCCTGCGGGCTGCCGTTTCCGAGAGCGCTGCGCGAGCGCAATCGAGGCCTGCGCGGAACGCCAGGTGCTCGCCCACACAGGCGACGGCCACCGCGTCGCATGTGCGGTTGCGATGTCGCCGGACGCCGCTCGCGGAGCCGTCGCATGAGTGTGGCGATCCCGATTGCCGGAGCACGAGGCGTGTCCGTGACGTTTGGGTCGCGGGGCCTGCTCGGCCGGGGAGCGGTTGTCAAGGCCGTGTCGTCGGTCGATCTGGCCATCGCCAGAGGCGAGGTCGTCGGGCTCGTCGGCGAATCCGGCTCGGGCAAGAGCACGCTCGGCCGCCTCCTTCTCGGCCTGCTGCGCCCGACGGCAGGGGAAGTGCGCTTCGACGGGTTGCCCCTCGCTAGGCAGTCGCGCGAGGAGATGCGCGCGCTCAGGCGGCGCATGCAGATCATCTTCCAGGACCCCTATGGCAGCCTCGACCCGCGGCGGCGGATCGGCGCCCAGATCGCAGACGGCCTCGCTATTCATGGCCTCGCGCCAAAAGAGAGCATGACCGCGCGCGTCATCGCGCTGTTGAGGTCGGTCGGCCTCGATGAAACCCACGCCGACCGATACCCGCACGAGTTTTCGGGCGGACAGCGTCAACGCGTCGGCATTGCGCGCGCGCTCGCGACCCGCCCCGATTTCCTAGTTGCCGACGAGCCCGTGAGCTCGCTCGATGTCTCGATCCAGGCGCAGATCCTCGACCTGCTGGCAGCGCTCCGCCGCGAGCTCGGCCTCGCCATGCTCTTCATCAGCCACGATCTTCCGGTCGTACGCCACATGTCGGACCGCGTTGCCGTGATGTACCTTGGTCGCATCATGGAGATTGGCCCCGCGGAGGCGATCTTCCGGAAGCCGCGCCATCCCTATACTCAGGCGCTCAACTCGGCGACTCCGCACATCCGGTCCGACCAGCGGAGCCGGCGTCTCATCCTGAAGGGCGATCCGCCGGGCCCTGCCAACCCACCGTCCGGCTGCCCCTTCCGCACGCGCTGCCCGCATGCGATCGATGCCTGCGCCACAGAGGTGCCTGCCCTGCAGAAAATCGCGGACAACCATGCCGTCGCATGCCGCAGACTGAACGAGATCGGCTGACATCGCCGAAAGCGACCAACGAGACGAGACCCGAGGGAGATGCCGCCATGATGAACGTCACCAATCCCAAAGTGCACATGGGCATGATCTCGGGGGGCGAAGCGCGCGAGCTATACGCGACCAATCCGATCATCCTGCTGCCGATGGGCAGCCACGAGGACCAGGGGCCGCATTCGGCCATGGGTGACTATCTGCTCGCCGAGAAGATCGCAGAACTCGCAGCGGTCAAGGCGACGGCCGCGGGCACCCGCACGCTCGTTGCCCCGGTGCTCCCATTCGGCGGCGCCGACTTCTTCGGTCCGATGATCGGCGGCATCGCGATCACGCCGGCGACGCTCGAAGCCGTCATCACGGACATGGTCGCCTCGCTGCATCGGACAGGACTCACACGCCTGATCGTCATCAACGGTCACGGCGGCAACGTCGGTCCCATCGCCGAGGTCGCCCGCCGCGTCTATCGTGACACGAAGCACGTGATCCCGAGCCTTTATCTTTGGCGCATCGCCTATGGCCTGATGCCGGGCTTCCTCGGCGCCGAGGCTGCCAACAAGGTCGCGGGCCACGGCGCCGATCCGCTGACGAGCCTCGGGCTCCATCTGATGCCCGAGCTCGTTGCCAAGGACCGCATCCCTGTCGCCATGCCCTTGAAGAAGGATCCCGAGCTCGGCCTCCAGTTCACCGGGCTCGGTACGGCGAGCTTCGATGGCGCCGAGGTCGGGATGCCGCACGAGTACGACGTGACCTATCATGCCGGTGTCGCCAAGGGCGATCCGCGTCTCTCGAGCGCGGAGACCGGCCGCATCCTGACCGAGAAGCTCGTCGACATCACCGCGCGTTTCGCGGCCCATTTCGCGGCACGCATTCCGGCGAAGAACGGCTGAGGAGCAGCGACATGACCGACTATCGCATCGGCCCCATGCCGCCGCAGATTTCGCCGGCCCTCGTCGCCAAGCTGCAGAAGGTCGAGACGGCGACCGTCGGCCACTGGCGCCATTGGGGCTTCATGGATCGCGGCATCCAGCCCCTTCTCAAGTCGAAGCGCATTGCGGGCACCGCCGTGACCCTCGCGATCCCGGGGCCGGATTCGACACTGTTGCACCACGCGCTAGGACTGCTGCGGCCGGGCGACATCCTGATCGTCGACCGTCTAGGCGACAATCGCCACGCCTGCTGGGGCGGTGGCGTGACAGTTGCCGCAAAAGCAGCGGGCGCCGTCGCTGGCATCGTCGACGGGCCGTGTACCGACGAGCTCGAGATCCAGCAATCGGACTTTCCCATGTGGTGCCGCGGCCTCGCGCCGATCACCACGCGGCTCTACAATCTCGGCGGCATCTTCAACGGGCTCATCTCGTGCGGCGGCGTTGCGGTGCAGCCAGGCGATGCCGTGCTGGCGGATGAATCCGGCGTCCTCGTGCTGCCGGCGACCGAGGCGGACGTCGTTGCCGAGGCCGCGCTCGCGCGACAAGAGCGCGGCGAGAAGAACCAGGAGCGCGTCAGGAAGGGCGAGAAACTTGGCGATCTTTCCGGTGCAACGCGCATGGTCAGCGAAGCGCTGAAGGCCACAAGATGAGCAGGCCCGCGCCGCGCGGCAGACGCGCCACCGAATTCTCGTGCGAGAAGCGCCCCGCGACCGGCTC
>DAORNH010000071.1:0-15929 GCA_035440865.1 Hyphomicrobiaceae bacterium
GACCGCAAGGTCGCCGTGGAGCTGCCCGGCGGCACGCTCGAGATCGACTGGCGCGCGGACGACCACATCTATATGACCGGCGCTGCCGAGCTCGAGTACGAGGATGTCGTCGATCTCGCCGCAGCCGCCACTCCGGTGCAAGCCGGTTAGACGCCCTGCGGTCCGCAGCAATCCGTTTCACCAGTCCCACTGAGGCGTCACGATCTGGCTCCCATGTCCTCGCTCGATGTCATCACGCTTGGTTGCCGGCTCAACGCCTACGAGACCGAAGTCATGCGCCAGCACGCGACCGCGGCCGGCCTTGGCGATGCGGTGATCGTCAACACGTGCGCGGTGACGTCGGAGGCAGTGCGCCAGGCCGAGCGGACGATCAGGAAGCTCCGCCGGGAGCGCGCCGGCGCGCGCATCATCGTGACAGGTTGTGCTGCCCAGATCGAGCCGGAGCGTTTTGCTGCAATGGCCGGCGTCGACCACGTCATCGGCAACGGCGAGAAGATGCGGGCCGAGACATTCCTCGCCTTGGCAACCTCCGCCAGTGAGCGCGTGCAGGTCGACGACATCATGTCGGTGAAGGAGACGGCATCGCATCTCCTCGAGGGCTTCGGCTCGCGCGCGCGCGCCTACGTGCAGGTGCAGAACGGCTGCGACCACCGCTGCACGTTCTGCATCATTCCCTTCGGCCGCGGCCCCTCGCGCTCGGTGCCGGCGGGCGAGGTCGTTGCCCAGGTGCGCCGCCTCGTCGAGGCCGGATACCCCGAGATCGTGCTCACCGGCGTCGACATCACCGACTACGGCAAGGGGCTCCCCGGCGACATGACGCTCGGCCGGCTTGTCCGTCAGATCCTGCGCTTCGTGCCGGAGCTGCCGCGCCTGCGCCTCTCCTCGATCGATTCGGTCGAGGCTGACCACGATCTCGTCACAGCGCTCGCCGAGGAGCCGCGACTGATGCCGCATCTGCATGTGTCGCTGCAGGCGGGCGACGACCTCATCCTGAAGCGCATGAAGCGGCGTCACAGCCGTGCCGAGGCGATCGCATTCTGCGCCGAGGCGCGCAGGATCCGGCCCGATGTCGCATTCGGGGCCGACCTCATCGCGGGTTTTCCGACAGAGACGGACGAGATGTTCGCGCGGACGCTCGATCTCGTGGAGGCCTGCGACATCGCCTTCGTGCACGCCTTTCCGTTCTCGCCGCGCGACGGCACGCCGGCCGCGCGAATGCCGCAAGTGGCGCGTCCTGTCGTGAAAGCGCGGGCGGAGCGGCTGCGCGAGGCAGGCCGGTTGGCACTCGCCTGTCATCTCGAACGCCAGGTCGGCCGGACGGTCGAGATCGTCGCCGAGAGCGGCAAGCGTGGGCGCGCCGCGGATTTTTCGACCGTGAGCCTCGATCGGGCCGTCGAGCCCGGCCGGCTCGGGTTGGCAGCCATTACGGCGCATGACGGACAGAGGCTCATCGGCCGTCTGGCCGAGACAAGCGGGGCAACGACGTGAGTGAACCAGGCGCCAAGCCGCGAGGCCTACTCGGACGCCTGTTCGGGCGTGCCGCGTCCGAGACCCGCCCGGCGGAGGCGCCGCCCGCTGAGGGGCAGGGCCCCGATCTCGCGCATCAGGCCGCAACCACCGCGCCGACCTCGGTGCCGGCACCTCCGGCTGCCCCGCCCAGGTTGATCGAACCTGACCCTGCGTCCCGTGCCGAGACAGCCGCCCCCGAGAAGAAGCAAGGCTGGTTCCAACGCCTGAAGAGTGGCCTCGCCAAGACGTCGTCGCGCCTCTCCGACGGCATCACCAGCCTCTTCACGAAACGCAAGCTCGACGGTGCTACGCTCGATGATCTCGAGGACCTGCTGATCCAGGCTGATCTCGGGGTGGAGACGGCGATGCGCATTACGGAGCGATTGTCGAAGGGCCGGTTCGAGAAGGGCATTTCGGCGGACGAGGTGCGCCAGATTCTGTCGAGCGAGGTCGAGAAGGTGCTCGCGCCGGTCGCCCGGCCCCTGGTGATCGAGGCCTCGCGGCGCCCGCACGTCATTCTGGTCGTCGGCGTGAACGGCACCGGCAAGACGACGACGATCGGCAAGCTCGCACATCAGTTCACGGGCGCGGGCCACAAGGTGACGATCGCCGCCGGCGACACCTTCCGCGCCGCGGCGATAGACCAGCTGAAGATCTGGGGCGAGCGGACCGGCGCGCCGGTGATCGCGCGCGACGTGGGCGCCGATGCCTCGGGGCTCGCGTTCGATGCGCTGAAGTCAGCGAAGGAGAGCGGCTCGGACGTGCTGCTCATCGACACCGCCGGTCGCCTTCAGAACAAGACGGCGCTGATGGACGAGCTCGAAAAGATCGTGCGCGTCCTCCGCAAGATCGATCCGAGCGCGCCGCACGATGTGCTGCTGGTGCTCGATGCGACGACGGGGCAGAACGCGCTGTCGCAGGTCGAGGTGTTCCGCGAGCGCGCGGCCGTTTCGGGTCTGGTGATGACAAAGCTCGATGGCACGGCGCGGGGCGGCATTCTGGTTGCCATCGCGGCCAAGCATGGACTGCCGGTGCACGCGATCGGCATCGGAGAGGGGGTGGATGATCTGCAGCCTTTCGAGCCCGCGGATTTCGCACGCGCGATTGCAGCGAGCTGAAGTCTGCGGCTACAACATCGGTAACGAAAGCGTGAAGGGATGGCACGCGACGCATGAGCCGCAGTCGATTTCGATATCCATTTACGGCCGATCAGACGGTCAACATCGCGAGCGAGATGGGACCGCTCGTGGCGATGTTCATCGTCAACGGAATTACCGGGAACATCTCTGCGGGTACCTGGGCGCTGATATTGTCGACCGTTGCGGCGCTCGCAACATCGCTCATCGTGCTCGGTCGGCCGCCGATCATGCCGTTCATCGCCGGCGCAGTCAGCATAACGTTCGGCGTCCTCTCGCTTGTCACCGGTGACCCGATGTGGGTGCAGATCAAGGTGACCATCTTCAATACGATCGTCGCCGTCGGTCTCGCCTGGGGCCTGAAGCAGGGCTGGAACTTCTTCGAGTTCGTGTTCGGCAAGACCTTTCACTACACCCGCGAGGGCTGGACGAAGCTCACGAGAAATGCTGCATGGTTCTTCCTGGCGACGGCCGTCTTCAACGAGGTCATACGGCTCGGCTTCGATGCCGAGAGCCTCTATCACTTCGATCTGTTCAATCTCGTGCTGCGCGGCATCGACATATGGATCCTTTTCAAGCTGTTCCTGGTCATGCCTTTGAGCGCGGCCTTCATGGCCCATCAGGTCTGGCGCCTGCAGCATCATCGTCTGCCGGCCCCATCCTCAGCTGGACCGGAGACATGAGGCAGTCGTTGCCGCGGACCAGCGATTGGGGCTATCCCAGGTGGTGACGTAGCGCCGGTCGCGCGCCGTGGCCGAGGTAGCGGAGCACGGCCGGCGGGGGCGGGAAGGATCATCGGCGCAATGACGACATCAGATCGAGAGAAACCTGCGACAGGATCATCGGACGATCCGGCGCCCTGGCTCGCCGAATCGTCTACTGGCCAATCATGGAAATCGGTCATCGATTTCGCCCCTCTGTTGGCGTTCATCCTTGCTCATCTCTACGGCGGGTTGTATTGGGCGACCGGTACACTGATGGCTGCCATGGTGTTGCTGCTGCCGGTCGCTTATGTCGTGCTCGGAAACATCTCCAATACTCAGCTGGTCACGGCGGTGCTGGTATGGGTGTTCGGCGCACTGACCTTCTGGTTTCACGACACCACGTTCATCAAGCTGAAGCCGACGGTGTTCAACCTGGCCTTCGCAGCATTCCTCGCGGGTGGTGCCTGGCTCGGCAAGCCCGTGCTGAAACTGCTGTTTGGCGAAATTTTCCGGCTGACAGAGGAGGGCTGGAAGATTTTGACGTGGCGTTGGGTGGGATTCTTTTGCAGCATGGCGCTGATCAACGAAATTGTTAGAATGGTTGCCTCCGATACGCTGTGGGCAAATTTCAAAGTCTTTGGAATACTCGGCCTGACGATTGCGTTCTCGATTGCACAGCTTGGTCTTCTGAAGAAGTACGCCTTGCCGTCCAAGTGATCCTGTGCTGCCGCGCTGCATGTGCCGCGACACAGCGGGCGAACCGGGTTGGCCAAGCTGTATAGTGGGTATGCGCCTGACGTATACCCACGTCGGAACCGCGCCTGACATGGGATTGCAAAGAAGCGATCAACATCGTCATCGCAAATCGCTCAAATTACTTGGGAAAAATTAGGTAAAAATGATCCGATTACTGATGATGGGAGATTAATTCAGTAGTAGAAAATTTCCTACGAAGTGGAAACTGCTAGACCGGATTATATTCGTGGCGTAATGTCTCTTTCCATGCACAAAAGAAGGCTGGCAGATCTTCAGGGTTAGGCAGGTTTCGAGCACAATGGCGAAGATGAGCGAGAAAACAGACGCATCTCGAGGTGGAACTGGCAGTGAACGGTTGGATCGGTCGCCCTTGCACCTGCTCCATCGCGTCGGCCAGTGCGCAGCAGATCTGTTTGCCAGTGAGATCAGCGAGAACGATCTGACGCCACGTCAGTATGCTGTTCTCGTGACAGTGGCTGGCAACGAGGGGCTCAGTCAGACCGGGCTTGTGGAACGGACGGGCATCGATCGATCTACCTTGGCCGACATCGTCCGACGCATGCTGAAGAAAGGCCTGCTGCAGCGCCGGCGGACGCGCGAGGATGCGCGCGCCTATGCGGTGCGCCTCACGGACGAAGGCTGGCGCGTGCTTCGGTCCGCCGAGCCGCTCGTCAAGCGTGTCGACGAGCAGATCCTCGGCTCGCTGCCGGCGAAGCAACGCACGCAGTTCGTGGATGAGCTTAAGGCGATCATCGATCGCATGGCGCGGACGGACCTCGCCCCTCAGAAGGGCTAAGCGTCGCGCATGACTGCCTCGCGATCGGCCGGTGCTCAGAGCGCCGGCCGATCGCGTTTCAGGGGGCGGGAGAAGCTCCCCCGAGAGGGAGTGCTGGGTGAGACTTGTCCGGGCTTTTTCCACCGCCTGCTGCACAGGCCGCGGCCGCCGACTGAGAGCAACATGCTAGCGTCTCACTCGATTCGTGCCTCGTTCCGCGTCGCGCTCAACGTAGAGGGGGCAGCCCATGGCAGATGGAAGTGGAAAGCCGGAGATCGTCCGGCGCGCCGAGGCGGCAGCGGCAGAAGCTGCGAGCGAGGCCAAGGCGGAGGTCCTGGCCGATGAGAACGTGGCGCCACCCGCCAAGGCGCGGCGCCGGCCGCACGCCGAAATTTCGGCCACGGCCGATCCATGGCACCGGTTCGTGCTGGATGTGTGGATTACCAACCTCAACTCGGTCGAGTTCGGCTTCTACAAGCACAGCCGCAACAAGGCGAAGTCGCGCCAGTTCACCTCCGACATGGATATCTTCGCGGAGATCGTCGAGAACGGCGAGCGCACGGGTCTGCTCGGTTACCGCGAGGACCTCTGGTCGAAGAATACGGGCATGGACAAGCGCCTCGTCCTCAAGCTCTTCGGCGAGCGCCTCAACTGGCACGCGACAATGGACCTGATGATCGGCCGCTCGTTGCAGTTGACGCTCGGCGCCCGGGGCCTTCCCGTCGTCGCCTATTCGGCAAACGTCGGCAACCACGACCACATGGTCTATCTTGAGCGCTCTGCCAACAAGTGGCCGCTGATGCCGGAGAATTTCTCGTTCTTCCTGATGGACGAGGGGAAGCCTGAGTTCTATCGGCTGAAGCGGCGTGTGATCGATCTCGGCGGCGACTACGCTCTGATCGATCAGCATGGCCGCGAGATCGGCGGCGTCGACGGCCGCCTCCTCTCCCTCGGCGGCAAGTGGAAAGGCCGCATCCTGCGCGAGCATGCCGACAAGAACCTGCTCCTGGTGCTGAAGCTCTTCTGCGGCATGCTGATCTTCAACCGCTCCGCGAAGCGCCATCTCGCCCGTCTCGCCCGAGACGTGATGTCCGGCCGCTATGATCCCAAGCTCGAGAAGCAGGAAGCCGACCTCTACATGAACCCGCGCCGTGTGAGGTAGGCGTCACGCCTGCCGAGCAGGGCGCGCCGATCAGTCGAGCGTCGAAAGGTAGGCGATCACGTCCTCGATCTCCTGGGCAGTGAGGATCGGCCGCCCGCGAAGGCTTGGTGCGACGCGCGTGAGGCTCGACACGCGGTGGTACGGCGGCATGATCGTCCTCGGGTTCACGAGCGAGGCGTCGACGAGGCGGAGCCTGATCTGGCCGCGCGTCAGGCGGCGGGCGACGCCCGCGAGGTCCGGTCCGAGGTTGCCCTGAAAGCGCTCCAAAGGCTCAGGTGCCCGGTGACAGGCGAAGCAGTTGCCGACGTCCCGGTTGGCGATGATGCGCCGGCCGCGGGCGGCATCGCCGACGAGGCCGTCGAGCGGCGCGTCGATCGCATCGCCCGTCACGGCAAAGCGCGCAAGCGGCGCTTCAGCCGGCGCGAGATCGGCCGCAGCGAGCGCCACGCCCAGCATGAGACCTGCAATGCAGATCGCGCCAACTCGCCTGAGGGCAGGCCTGTCGCGCATACGGAGCCACGAAAGGTTTGACCTTTCGTGGCGGAGTATCGCGCGCGGGGTTGGCGGGGCGACCGCGCGCACCAAAGGAGTGATACCGGCCAACTGCACAGTAGCTCACACACAGGTCAATGGATCAGTTGGCCGGTATCAGACGAGCTTGTGCAGGCTCAGGGGCAGCGTGCGCGGCATCTTGCCTGTTGCCGCGAAAATCGCGTTGAGCACGGCGGGAGCTGCGACCGCAATCGTCGGCTCGCCGATGCCGCCCCAGAAGCCGCCCGAGGGCACGAGAACAGTCTCGACCTTCGGCATCTCGGCGAGTGTCAGGCATGGGAAGGTGTCGAAGTTCTCCTCGACGATCCGGCCGCCCTTCACCGTGCACTGCTGGTAGAAGGTCGCGCCGAGGCCGTAGACCACCGAGCCCTCGACCTGATGCGCGATCTGCTCGGGGTTGAGCGCGATGCCACTGTCGACCGCGATCACCAGGCGATGCACCTTCACCTTGTTGTTCGCCTTCATCGACACCTCGGCGACGGCGGCGCAGTAGCTGCCGAAGCCCATGTGCTGACACACGCCGCGGGACACGCCCGTCGGCAGCGGCTTTGTCCATTCGGCCTTCGCTGCAGCCGCATTGAGGACGGCGAGGTGCTTCGGGTGGCCCGCCATCATGGCACGGCGGAACTCGAGCGGGTCGCGGCCTGCGAGCTTGGCGAGCTCGTCGATGAAGCACTCGAGGTAGACCGCGTTCTGGTTGTGATTGACCCCTCGCCAGAAGCCCGGCGGGATGTGCGTGTTGCGCATCGCGTGGTCGATCGTGAGGTTCGGGATCGCATAGCCGATCTGGCCGAATGGATTGTTGGCCGCCGCATGCAGCCCCTGGAAGTGCAGCGGGTCCATGCCGCTCTGCAGGCCCTCGGGGCGCACCGCTGCCAGGATCGACGGGCCGGAGAGGCGCATGTGGAGGGCGACGAGATTACCCTTCTCGTCGAGTGCGCCCGACATGCGCGCCACCGAGATCGGCCGGTAGCGGCCGTGCACCATGTCTTCCTCGCGCGACCAGATCATCTTGATGGGCACGCCCGGCACCTGCTTCGCCGCGAGCACGGCCTTCGTGACGTAGTCCTGCATGCCGCGGCGCCCGAAGCCGCCGCCGAGGTGATGCTTGTAGACCTCGCACTGCTCGGGCTTCAGGCCGGCCGCCGCCGCACAGGCGGCGAGCGAGGCATCGCCATTCTGCGAGGCGACCCAGATCTCGCACTTCTCCGGCGTCCATTTAGCCGTGCAGTTCATCGGCTCCATGGTGGCGTGATTGAGGAAGGGCGAGCCGTAGTCCGCGACAATCTTTTTGGCGGCGGGCGCCGCTGCGAGCGTTGCCGGCGCGTCGCCAGCCTTGTTGGCGACGAACACATTCTCCTTGGCGTCGAGGCCATCCATCAGCAGCGTGTGGATCGTGGCGCTCGTTACGCTCGCGTTGGGACCGGCGTCCCAGACGATGTTGGCCGCATCCAATGCGACCTTCGCCTCCCACCACGTGTCGGCGACCACGGCGAGGGCCGTGCCACCGATCTCGAGCACGTGCTTCACGCCCGGCATCCCCTTCACTTTGGCGCCGTCGTAGCTCTTGAGGCGGCCCCCGAAGTGGGGGCAATCGCGGATTGCGGCATTGAGCATGCCGGGGAGCTTCAGGTCGATTGCGTAGACGAGCGAGCCGTCGACCTTCGGCGCCGTGTCGAGCCGCTTCATCGGCTTGCCGGCGATCGTCCAGGCTTTCGGGTCCTTGAGGACGATGGTTGCCGGATCGGGCGGCGTGAGGCGCGCCGCGGCGGCAGCGACCCGGCCATAGGTCGTGCGGCGCCGGCTCGCGGCATGCGTGATAACACCCTTTGCTACCGTGAGTTCGCCGACCGGCACCTTCATGTCGGCAGCGGCGGCCGTCAGCAGCATGAGGCGCGCGGCGGCGCCGCCCTTCCTGACATAGTCGTGCGAGCCGCGGATGCCGCGGCTGCCGCCAGTCGACATGTCGCCCCACACCCGCTTCCGCGCGAGGTTCATGCCGGGCGTCGGGTACTCGGCCTTGACCTTCGCCCAGTCGCACTCGAGCTCCTCGGCGACGAGTTGGCAGAGGCCCGTGAGCGTGCCTTGGCCCATTTCCGAGCGTGCGATGCGGACGACGACATCGTCGTTCGGCCGGATCAGCACCCAGGCATTCACCTCCGGTACCTCGGCAGCAGACTTTGCTGCAGCAGTCTTGGTGCCGGCCCGCTGGGCGAGGGCCCCAGGCGTCGCGAGGTTGAAGCCGATCGCCAAGCCACCGCCGGATGCGGCGGCACCGATGACGAACGAGCGGCGGGAGAGCGACTTCGGATCGAGATTACGGATCATGGCTGGCCTCACGCCTTCTTGCCCGCGGGAACCAGGGTCGCGGCCATCTTTATGCCCGCGCGGACGCGCTGGTATGTGCCGCAGCGGCAGATGTTCTGCATTGCGGCGTCGATGTCGGCGTCGGTCGGTTTCGGCTTCACTGCGAGAAGCGCCGCCGCCGCCATGATCTGCCCCGACTGGCAGTAGCCACACTGCGGCACATCGAGCGCGAGCCACGCCTTCTGGATCGGATGCGAGGCGTTGCGCGAAAGGCCCTCGATGGTCACGATTTTGTCCGTCGCCTTCACTGACGACAGCGGCAGCGCACACGAGCGCTCGACCTTGCCGTTGACGTGCACCGCGCACGAGCCGCACTGGCCGATGCCGCAGCCGTATTTGGTGCCGGTGAGGCCGACCTTCTCGCGGATCACCCAGAGCAGCGGCGTTGACGGGTCCGCCGTCACATCGACAGTGCGGCCATTGACGTTGATCTTCGGCATCCGGACCTCCGCAAGCGTGTGGCGAGCATGGCTGTAGAGCATCGACAGCGGGATGAAGCCCCAAGCCTATGCGAGCCAGCGGCGGTGGTCGATCACGAATACGTGTTCAGCCGGCAGCTGATCGGCGGCGGACCTCGCCCGCCCGCCAGCGACGGAGATTGCCGCGATGCATGAGGCGCCCCGCCTCGGCGAGGGCCACGATGGCGACGGCGATGCGCCCGGCCTCCACCGTCAGGCCCACCGACCGGGCTGCATCGATGGTGCGCGCGATCACGATGGCGACGCGGCGCCATTCGTCGTCGACCGAAGCGAGCACGAGGCGCTCGATATCGGGCTCGTCCCTGCCGTCGGTTTCGGCTGCGGCGCTCATGGCAAGAGCCGCGCCTCGCGGTACCGCGTCAGCTGGGCAAGGATGTTCGCCTCCGTGTCGATCGCCTCGCCGAAGCCCGTCTGGCGGATCTTGACGATGCTCGAGAGGAGGTCGCCGTCCTGGCGCCAGAGGAAATCGCCGAAGCTCCAGATCGACGGGTCGGCGATGGGCGAGGCCTTGAGCCCGTGCTTCTCGGCGATGCGCTGCCAGACGGGGCCCTTGTCGGCCATCCAGGTGGCGAGCGGCATCGGGCGGACGATGCCGGGTCGCATGCCGAAGTGGGCAGCGATGCGCGGCCAGAAATGCTGCCAGCGGAAGTGGTCGCCGTCGGTGACGTTGAAGGCTTGGTTGGCAGCCTTCGGCGAGGTCGAGAGATGCACCATGGCGCGGGCGAGCAGCGTCGCGTCGGTCATCTCGGTCAGTGCCGAGAAGCAGCCGGGCTTGCCCGGAAAATCGAGATCGGTGCCGAGCTCGCGGCAGATCGCGGCCCACACGCCGATCAGCGAGACGACGTTGCGCGCGCGCTCCGGCGCGTAGTCGTAGATGAACTCGGGCCGCGAGGCGGACCACGTCCAGCGCTTGCCCGCCTGGTGAGCCGCAAGCAGATCCTGCTGGTCGTAATAGAAGTTCGGTGGCAGGTGGCGAGGGGCATCCTCGCGATGTGGCGAGACGGTCGGCCCTAGGTGCATGCCGTACCACTTCGTCCCTTCGACGAGGTGGATGTGCTCGAGATTCGGCGCGTGCGCCTCGAGCGCGTCGACGAGATGGCGGAGCATGGCAACGTTGCCCGGGACATCCTCGACGCCGCCTTCCTTGAAGGGGCCGCGCGAGGTGTAGAAGGTATGCGTCACGGCGCCGATCTCGGTGCCCTTTGATGCGAGGCTTGCGCCATCGAGGAGGTCCGCTGCGACGTGCACGAATCGCTCGCGGCGCTCGGCTGGTGCTCGGCGGCTGATCCCGAGCACGGTCCAATTGGGGTCGGCAAGCAGAACATCGACGAGGCGGCGGGAGGCGGCGCCCGTCGCGCCGGCGATGAGGGCGACACGCTTCGTCATGATCGCTCAGCGCTCCTCAGCCGGGCTCGCCCTTCAGGACGGAGATGTCCGGCGCATCCTCGTTCTTCATGCCCTGGATGTGATAGCCGGCATCGACGTGATGCACCTCCCCCGTCACGGCGCGGCCGAGATCGGAGAGAAGGTAGAGCCCCGAGGCGCCCACTTCCTCGATCGTCACGGTGCGGCGCAGCGCCGAGTTGTACTCGTTCCAGCGCAGGATGTAGCGGAAGTCGCCGATGCCGGAGGCGGCGAGCGTCTTGATTGGGCCCGCCGAGATCGCGTTCACACGGATGCCGCCCTTACCGAGGTCGGCCGCGAGATAGCGCACGCTCGCCTCGAGCGCGGCCTTGGCAACTCCCATGACGTTATAGTGCGGCATCACCTTCTCGGCGCCGTAGTAGGTGAGCGTCAGGATCGACCCGCCGCCCGCCATCAGCGGCTCAGCGCGCTTGGCGAGCGCCGTCAGCGAGTAGCAGGAGATAAGCATCGTCTGCGTGAAGTTTTTCTCGGTCGTGTCGACGTATCGCCCGTCGAGCTCGGCCTTGTCCGAGAAGGCGATCGCATGCACCAGGAAGTCGAGCTTGCCCCAGCGGCGCTGCAACTCGGCAAAGACCGCATCCATCGAGGCCGGATCGGAGACGTCGCATGGGAGCACGATGTCCGAGCCGACCTCCTCGGCGAGCGGCACGACGCGCTTCTTCAAGGCATCGCCTTGGTAAGTGAAGGCGAGCGATGCCCCCTGCGATGCGCAGGCCTTGGCTATTCCCCAGGCGATCGAGCGGTTGTTGGCGACGCCCATGACGAGGCCCCGCTTGCCGGCCATCAAATTTCCGGTCATCGGCGCTTGGTCTCGAGGCTCCATCGCCACACCCCTGGGTTCAAACGAAAACGATGCCGCGGGCTGCTTCCGCGGCAGGCTATGACGGCGCCTTCTTGCACAAAAGGCGCCATGGGTCCAGGCGGCTCGCGCCGGACGGCCATGCGCCCATGGCCGGCGCGACACAGTCGATGAGGATCGGCGTGATCAATGATCAAAATCGGTTCATGCGATACGGGGTCGGATCGGTGAGCGGCGATGCGCCCGTCATCATCTCGGCGATCAGACGCCCGGTTACGGGACCGAGCGTGAAGCCCCAGTGCTGGTGGCCGAAGGCGAGCCAGAGGTTCGGGTGGCCCGTGGCCGGCCCGATAACGGGCAGCATGTCGGGGAGACACGGTCGACGGCCGAGCCAGGCATCCGGCTCCGTGCGATCGGCGAGCGGGAAGAGCTCGCGCGCCTTCGGCTCGACCTTGGCGAGCTGCACGGGGGTCGGCGGAGCATCGCGCAAGGCGAACTCCGCGCCGGTGGTCAGCCGGATGCCGCTCATCATCGGCGCGAGCGCATAGCCGTTGGCCGCATCGATCACCGGGCGGCCGAGGCTCGCATTCCCGGTTGCGCGATAGTGCATGTGATAGCCCCGCTTCACGAACAGCGGCAGCTTGATACCGAGAGGGGAAAGCACGACGTCGGCCCAGGGCCCGAGGGCGACAACTGCCTCACCCGCTGTCACGGGGCCGATTGCGGTCTGCACCTCCCAGCCCGTCGGCGTGCGTTTGAGGGTTCGGGCCTCGCCGCGCAGGAGCGTGCCGCCGCGCTTCACGAAGAGGTCGCCGTAAGCCTTTCCGAGGCCGCCCGGATCGGCGACGCTCACCGGATCAGTGATGTGCATACCGCCGGTGAACTGCCCATGCAGATGCGGTTCGAGCCGGCGCACGCCGGCCGCATCGAGCGGCTCTGAGGGAACTCCGTACTCGCGCATGATGCGGTCGCGCTTCTGGATGTCCGCGTCGAGGGCGGCTTGGTCGCGATGCAGCACGAGATAGCCGGTGCGCCGGAGCAGCGCCATGGCCGATGCTTCCGTCGCCAGCGCTTCGTGCTCGCTGACACAGTGTCGGGCAAGCGCCACGACTGCGCGTGCCGCCGCAGCCGTCTTCTCGGGCGTCGAGGCCAAGTAGAAGCGCAGCATCGGCATGAGGATGCGGGGAAGCGCGCTGTAGTGGAGGTTCGCCTCGCTCGTGCGGTTCAAGGCGTATGCGAGGATCTTCCCCCATTCCCTGCGCGGGAACATATAGGGCTCGTTCGCCTCGCTCTGGATGATGCCCGCGTTGCCGTAGCTCGTCTCTTCGGCAACGCCGCGACGATCAATGAGCGCGACCTTTCGCCCGCGCTTCTGGAGATGCAAGGCGATCGACACGCCGACCATGCCGGCGCCGAGAACGATCGTATCGGTCTGCATGAGGCCTCTAGCGGTCGGCGCGGGGTCAGTACTGACCGGCCTCAGTGGATCTCGTCCATGGCGAGCAGCGCCTTGCGGAGCTGATCGATGCCGAAGCCGGGCTTTCGCGCCGCATCGAGAATCACGGCTTCCTTGCGTGCGAGCAGGTCGCAGGCGGCCGGGATCTTCGCGGCGAGCGCGTGCGGGATGACGACGGCGCCATGCCGGTCGGCGTGAATGAGGTCGCCCGAGCGCACGATCATGCCGGCGACCCGCACCTCCTTGCCATAGTCGGCGAGGTGGATGTGGGCATGGCTCGGCGCGATCGAGCCGGCGAGCGCCTGGAACCCCGGCGCCCACTGCGGAATGTCGCGGATGCAGCCGTCGGTGACGACGCCGATGCAACCGAGGCCCTTGTGGACCGCGCTCTGCACCTCGCCCCAGAAGGCGCCGAAGCCGATGTCGTGGCCGTCGAGGTCCTGTAGCACGGCGATGGTCGGGCCGGGGGCCGAGGTACTCGTAGTAGCCGACGCGCTGGGCCTTCGCCGCCTTGCCGTCGAGTTCGTTGGCGTGCGTCGCGCGGATGGTCGCCGTGCGCGCGTAGCCGACGATCGGCGGCAGGTCGGGGAAGGGGCAGACGAGCTGCTTCGTCGTGAAGCCGGTCAGGCGCCGCGAGGCATCGACCACCTCGAGCGCGTTGCAGATGGTCGGCGTATCGACGGCTTTCAGCTTCTCGATCAGGTCGGCGGGATGCTGCATGGCGGGCCTCGGCGGAAGGATGATCCGCCGCTACATGTGCACGGCCCGCTTGGCGACGGCAAGGGCTGCCTCCTTCAATGCCTCGGCGAGGGTCGGATGTGCATGGCAGGTGCGCGCCATGTCCTCGGCTGAGCCGCCGAACTCCATCAGGAGTGCGGCCTCCGCGATGAGCTCGCCGGCGTTCGGGCCGATGATGTGCACGCCGAGCACGCGATCGGTCGCGGCATCCGCGAGCACTTTCACCATGCCGTCCGTCGCGCGCGTGACCTTGGCGCGGCCGTTCCCCATGAACGAAAACTTGCCGACGGCATAGGCGATGCCCGCCGCCTTCAGCTCCTCCTCGGTCTTGCCGACGCTTGCGACCTCGGGCGAGGTGTAGATGACGCCCGGGATGACGTCATAGTTGACGTGGCCCGCCTGCCCCGCGAGCTGCTCGGCGAGCGCCAAGCCCTCGTCCTCGGCCTTGTGGGCGAGCATCGGCCCGGCGATCACGTCGCCGATGGCGTAGATGCCGGGAACGCTCGTCGCGAAATGCCTGTCGATGACGATCCGATGCCGCTCGTCCAGCTTCACACCGACGGATTCGAGCCCTAGGCCCTCGGTGTAGGGCACGCGTCCGATGGCGACGAGCACGACGTCGGCCTCGAGCGTCTCGGCAGCACCTCCCTTGGCAGGCTCGACCGTCACGGCAAGCCGGCCGCCCTTGTCGACAGCACCCGTCACCTTGCTGGCGAGCTTGAACTGGAACCCTTGCTTGCCGAGGAGGCGTTGGAAGGTCTTGGCGATTTCGAGGTCCATGCCGGGGAGGATGCGGTCGAGGTATTCGACGACGGTCACCGCCGCGCCGAGCCGTCGCCAGACCGAGCCGAGCTCGAGGCCGATGACGCCTGCGCCGACGACGACGAGCGATTTCGGCACCTCCTTCAGCGTGAGCGCTCCGGTCGAGGAGACAATGCGCGTCTCATCGATCGCGAGGCCGGGGAGCTTGGCGACATCCGAGCCCGTGGCGATGACGATGTGCTTCGCCTCGATCGTCTCCGTGCCGCCGGCCGCGAGCGTCACCTCGACCCGTCCAGGTGCAGCGATGCGGCCGAGCCCGTGAAAGGTCGTGATCTTGTTCTTCTTGAACAGGAAGGCGACACCCGCCGTGTTCCCGGCGACCGTCTCGTCCTTGAAGGCCAGCATGCGTGGGAGATCGAGCGCCGGCGCGACGGCGATGCCCATCCTGGCGAAATCGTGCCCGGCCGCGTGATACATCTCGGAGGCGTGCAGCAGCGCCTTGGAGGGGATGCAGCCGACGTTGGCGCAGGTGCCGCCGAAGGTCGCCCGCTTCTCGACGACGGCGACACTCATGCCGAGCTGCGCCGCGCGAATGGCCGACACATAGCCGCCAGGTCCCGAGCCGATGACGACGTAGTCGAATTTCGCTGCCATGCTGAGCCTCGGCCGAGAGTGTGGGTCTGTGACCGGCGAGCTTAGAGCCGCGCTTCGCCCTCGCCGTCAAGACGGACGCAAGTCTAGCGTCACCGCGAGGGGCAGGCGGCGAGCGCGTGGCTCGCGGCACTTACAAGATGCCGTACTTCGCGAACACGTCCTTCAGCGGCTCGCCGGCCTCGAGGTCGGCGAGCGTGCGGCGCTCCCCCTCCACCTTGGCGAGCGCATGGTGGAGCACCTCGGCCTCGGCGCGCTTCGGCACGACCACGACGCCGTCGGCATCGCCGAAAATGAGGTCGCCCGGCTCGACGCGCACGCCCGCACACTCGATGGGCACATCGATCGCCATGATCCGCCCGCGGCCCTTGCTGTCGAGCGGCGCGATGCCGCCGTGAAACACCGGAAATTTCATCGCACGGATGGCGCGCACGTCTCGCGTGCAGCCGTCCATGAGTGCGCCTGCAGCCCCGCGCACCCGTGCCGCCGTCGAGAGGAGCTCGCCCCAGGGCGCGACGCGGGCCGGATTCGAGCAGGCGAACACCGGGATCTCGCCGGTCTTCAAACTGTCGACGAGGGCGATCTCGAGCTCGTAGGGGTTGGTGCCAGGCTCATGCGCATAGACCTCCATGAAGGCTGCCGTGCGCGCCCGCCCGAC
>DAORNH010000072.1:0-671 GCA_035440865.1 Hyphomicrobiaceae bacterium
GCGTGATCGCGGCTGCTAAGCCGTGCGGCCCGGAGCCGACGACCACCGCATCGTACTCTGGCTTCAGCTCCGCAATATCCCTGGCGAGCCGCATCCGTGTCTCTCCCCACTCGTGCAATTCAGGAAATGATCAGGCCTTGGCCCCTGTCACGAAGCTGCGGACCGGGGTGCCAGCCTTTGGCTCCACACTCAATTTGAGACCCTGGTCGCGCGCGAACAGCAGCATCGCCCGCTCCGCGAGCGCGGTGATCGTCAGCAGCGGGTGCACGCCGAGCGAGCGCGGCACGACCGAGCCATCCATCACATAGAGCCCGCGATGGACAGCGCCTTCGCTGTCGCCCGGATTGAACACGCGGCAGCGGTCAT
Source organism: Hyphomicrobiaceae bacterium (assembly GCA_035440865.1). Taxonomy (GTDB): domain Bacteria; phylum Pseudomonadota; class Alphaproteobacteria; order Rhizobiales; family Hyphomicrobiaceae; genus DAORNH01. The sequence goes on from DAORNH010000072.1 coordinate 367, forward strand.
CGATCACGCCGCTGCTCGCCGTATCGGCCATGGTCGCGCCGCCAAGCGGGTGCACGGTGAAAAGGTTGCCGCCCAGGAAGCGCTGGCTCACGGGATTGGCGATGTAGGTGCCGCCGGTCGCCGCGACAAGCTCCTTCAAGGTGGCCTCGATGCGCTGGTAGACGGGCTCGCGCGCCGCGCCCGGCCAGACGATCCTGATGCGATCGCGCTCGAGCGCGAGCTCGCCAGAGGCGCTGTCGTGCCCGATCGCGAGGAACACCTGCGTATTGGCGACGGCTCCTTTGTCCGAGCCGGCAACGAGGCTC
>DAORNH010000072.1:799-5435 GCA_035440865.1 Hyphomicrobiaceae bacterium
CGAGGCCGCGATCCCGGCGGAGATCGATGAGCCCCGCGACGGCCGGTCCGACGCGCGGCTCGCGTCCGTTTCGCTTCGTGCTGCTGCCCGTGCCGATCGCGTTGACGCGCTGGTCGTTGTTGTAGCCGAAGGCGATCGCGTCGGCGTTGGTCGAGAGGCGCTTGCCGAGCCGGTCGGAGAGCTTGAGGCCCCTCTCGCGCGAGCGCATCAGGATCTCGTTCGTCCCGAGCGTACCGGCGGAGAGCACCACCATGCGTGCCATGACACGGCGGAGCGGCACGGCCTTGGCGTTGTCGTCGAGGCGATGCAGCGTGATGCGCCATCCTTCCGCGCCGGCGCTCTCGAGGTAGCGCACCTCGGCGTGCGTGTGGATCTCGGCGCCGTGGTTCACGGCGTCCGTGAGATAGGTTGAATGCACCGTCGTCTTGGCGCCGACGTTGCAGCCGCCGAGGCAGTCGCCGCACTCGCTGCAAGCCGGCTGCCTGACGCCTGCCGCGTTGACTGTCTCCTCGAAAGTGATGTGCAGGGGAATGCGCTCGGCCACGCTCGAAACGGACTTTGCCGCCTTTTCGAGCGCCTTGAGCTTCAAGGGGGTGGAGGCGGCCGGCAGCGTCGCCGGCTGAAGCATGTCGCGTGCGCGGCGGAAGCCCACCTGCAGCCAATGATTGGTGCGCACGCCTTCGGGCCAGATATGGTCCTCTATGACGCGTGCGTCCGGCACGAGGCAGACGTTGGCATTGATGAGCGAGGTGCCGCCGACACCGGACGCCTGCAGCACATGCACGTCGTCGCCGAGGCGCAGGTCGAAAAGCGCGGTCGGCGAGCCGATGCTGAGCTTTGCGCCGGTCATGCGGAACTCGCGCTGCGCCGCGAGCACGCTCGAAGGGAACTCTCCCGGCAGCCACTCGCGTCCGCGCTCAAGCACAGCAACCTTGAGGCCCATACGCGAGAGGCGCGAGGCCGCAACGCCGCCGCCATAGCCCGAGCCGATGACGACGGCATCATAGCGCGCCGCGAGCGAGCCGACCGGCTTTGCGAGACGAATGCTCAAACACGGCCTCCCGGCACACGCCGCACCACCTTCTCCTCAGACCGCCGGCGTGCGGTAGAGGAGGCGCCCGCCAACCTTGATCTCGGTATCGACGAGATAAGGTTTGAAGCGGCGAGGGTCGACCGTCATGCCGATTCCGGGCCGCTCGGGCAGGCGGATGAGACCATCCGGCCCGACCTCGATCCGCTCGACGGCGATTGCGCCGGCAACGGGTCGCGCCTCGAGCGGGAATTCGGCGATCCTGTCGTCTTCGATCCCAGCAAATGGATGGATCGAGGCCGCCAGCGCAAGCTGCGACGTGAAGGTGTGGTTGACGTAGGTAACCCCTTTCGCCCGGGCATGATCGGCGACGATCTTGGCATCGCTGAGCCCGCCGACCCGGCCCGCATCGATCTGTACGAAGCCAATGCCTCCATGGTCGATCATCTGCCGCGCCATCCAGGGGTCGTGCGCGCCCTCCCCACCTGCGAGGCGCACGCTGCCGCTTTCCCGCGCGAGCGCCGCATAGGCCCCGAGCGCGCCAGAGACGAACGGCTCTTCGAGCCATGTTGCACGCGCATCCTGGAGCGCCGGCAGGGACTTCCGCGCCCGCGCGACGTCGTCGACCCAGATTGTGCCGGCATCGACCAGAAGTGCCGCATCGGGCCCGAGCCCTTCGCGCGCGGCCATAACGTGATCGCGGTCGGCATCGGGGGTGCCGGCGCCGTAGGGGCCCCAGCCGAATTTGGCGGCGCGGAACCCCTTGCCGGCGATCGCGCGGGCCTTGGCGAGCGTTTCAGCGGCGGTATCGCCGAAGAGGACCGAGGCGTAGGGGAGCTTCGGATAGGCCCGCGTGTAGCCGAGCAGCTTCCAAACCGGCTCGTCCCGCATCCGACCGACGAGGTCCCAGAGCGCCATGTCGATGCCGGAAAGCGTGTGCGCCGCCTGTAGCAGGTCGAGACACTTGGCGCGCACCTGCCGGTTGATGCGGCGGATGTCGTCCGGACTCTCGATCACCTCGCCGAGCACGGCGCTGGCAACTGGATGACAGGCCGAATGCGACATCGGGGCGACGAGCGCGGCAATCGTCGGCAATGGGGAGGCCTCGCACTCGCCCCAGCCTTCGTAGCCTCCAGCGCGGACGCGCACGACGCACGCATCCTGGCTGCCGTCGCCGATATCCTCGACGACCGGCATGGAGAGATAGAAGATGTCGACGGCCTCAAGTCTCGGCGCGGCCATGGTCCCCTCACCCTGAGCCTGCAGACTAGCGACCAACCCCCGTCTTGGCGAGCGCGTTGGCAGATGTTGCGGGCGAGTGATGGTCAGGTCGCGCTGCTGCCAGGCTCGGCATGCGTCTCGAGATTGAGGGCGGCGGCGAGGAGCGCCCTCGTGTAGGCCTCCTTCGGAGCATTGAAGATCTCCTCAGCCGAGCCCTCCTCGACGACCTTTCCGTTGCGCATCACCACGACATGGTTCGAGAGCGCGCGGACGATCTTCAGGTCATGGCTGATGAACATGAATCCGAGACCGTGCCGGCGCTGGATGTCGCGGAGCAGGTCGACGATCTGCGCCTGCACGCTGCGATCGAGCGCGCTTGTCGGCTCATCGAGCATCACGAACTTGGGATTGAGCACCATGGCACGGGCGATGGCGATGCGCTGGCGCTGGCCGCCCGAGAACTCGTGCGGATAGCGGTCCTGCATGGCGGGATCGAGCCCCACCTCGATGAGAGTCTTGCCGACGCGCTCGCGGCGCTCGTCGTAGTCGAGGCCGGGCTCCAGGATGGTGAGGCCCTCCTCGATGATCTGTCCGATGGAGAGGCGCGGCGACAGCGAGCCGTAAGGGTCCTGGAAGACGATCTGCATCTTGCGCCGGAGCGGCCGCATCGCCTTCGACTGGAAGCCGTCGATGCGCTCACCCATGAAGACGATCGGGCCCTTCGAGGAGATCAGGCGGAGGACGGCGAGGCCGAGCGTCGTCTTCCCGGAACCGGATTCGCCGACGACGCCGAGCGTCTCGCCCGCGCGCACCTTGATCGAGACGCCGTCCACTGCCTTGACGTGATCGACGACGCGCTTGAAGAAACCGCGCTTGATCGGGAACCAGACCTTGAGGTCGTCGGTCTCGGCGATGACGGGCGCGTTCGGATCGGCGACGTGCGCCTGGCCCTTGGGCTCCGCCGAGATGAGTTGGCGCGTATAGGGGTGGGTCGGCTTGCCGAAAATCTGATCGACCGTTCCCTCTTCCACGATCTCGCCGCGCTGCATGACGTAGACCCGATCGGCCATCTTCTGGACGATGCCGAGGTCGTGCGTGATGAGCAGCATGGACATGCCCATCTCGTCGCGAAGCTCCTTCAGGAGAGCGAGGATCTGCGCCTGGATCGTCACGTCGAGAGCCGTCGTCGGCTCGTCGGCGATGAGCAGCTCCGGCGCATTTGCGAGTGCGATAGCGATCATCACGCGCTGGCGCTGGCCGCCCGACATCTGGTGCGGGAAGGCATCGAGGCGCTTTGCAGCCTCGCGGATGCCGACACGCTCGAGGAGCGCGAGGACGCGCCGGCGCCGCTCGGTCTCAGCGGGGAAGAGTTCCTCGCGGTTCGCGTAGGAGCGGCCGATCAGGGGGAGCGAGCGCAGGAAGCGGAAGGCGCGCTCGCGGCCCGTCGGCTCGAACGCGCCTTTTCGGTCGTGCAGCGCAAGGATCTCGCCGACCTGCTTCTCGATCGAGTGGAGCGGGTTGAGCGAGGTCATCGGCTCCTGAAAGATGATCGAGATGCGGCGGCCGCGCACTGTCGCCATGCGCGCGGCATCGGCCTTGAGGAGATCGAGTCCCTCGAAATAGACCTCGCCCGACGGATGCGAGGCAAGCGGATATGGGAGAAGGCGCAGGATCGAATGGGCCGAAACGGTCTTGCCGGAGCCGGATTCGCCGACGAGGGCAACGGTCTCGCCGCGCTTGATGACGAAGTTGACGCCCTTGACCACGCGGGCGGGCGCCGCGGTCGAAGCGAACTCGACGGACAGGTTGCGAACCGTGAGCAACGTCTCGGATGGGCGATCCACGCCTGAACTCATGTGAAGGTGGGCCTCATGTGAACGTCTTGCGAGGATCGAGAGCGTCGCGCACCGCCTCGCCGATGAAGATCAGCAGTGAGAGAATGAGCGCCACCGAGAAGAAGCCGGAGAGCCCAAGCCAGGGTGCGGCGGTATCCTGGCCCTGGCGAAGCAGTTCGCCAAGCGAAGGCGATCCGGGCGGCAGGCCGAGGCCGAGGAAATCGAGGACGGTCAGGGCCGAGATCGCGCCCGAGAGCTTGAACGGCAGGTAGGTGAGCAGGGCCACCATGGCATTTGGCAGGATGTGCTTGAACATGATGCGCACATTCGAGAGCCCGAGCGCGCGGGCAGCGGTCACGTATTCGAAGTTGCGCCCGCGCAGGAACTCGGCACGCACGACGTTGACGAGCGATATCCAGTGGAAGAGCAGCAGGATGAACAGCAGTGTCCAGAAGCCCTGCGTCAGGATCGCCGAGATGATGATCAGGATGTAGAGCGACGGCATCGACGACCAGATCTCGAGGATGCGCTGGAAGATGAGATCGACCTT
>DAORNH010000072.1:5475-6625 GCA_035440865.1 Hyphomicrobiaceae bacterium
CACGCCGATGATGGAGGAGAGGATCGTCAGCAGAATGCCGAAGAAGACCGAGATGCGGAAGCCGTAGATGATGCGGGCGAGGACGTCGCGGCCGGAATCGTCGGTGCCGAGCCAATTCCGGTTGGAGAGGATGTCGTAGCGCGCCATCTGGTCCGTCGGCGCTTCGCAGAGCGGCAGCTTCGAGGCCCAGAAGGGGGGGGCCGGAAAGCCGAGGCAGAGGCCGTCGGGCGATTTGCGCAGTGGGTAGTCGTTGTTGGTCGAATCCGTGCCGTTGAAGCGGATGAGCGGCCAGATGGCCCAGTTGTCGCCCTTCGTGATCTCGTCGTAGATCGCGGGATTCTTGTAGTTCGTACGAGCGAGAAAGCCGCCGAACTTCTCCTCAGGGTAGTCGACGAGGACGGGGAAGAGCAGTTCGCCCTTGTAGCGCATGATGATCGGCCGGTCGTTGGCGATCACCTCGGCAAAGAGGCTCACGACGAACAGCGACAGGAAGACCCAGAGGCTCCAGTAGCCGCGCTTGTTGGCCTTGAAGCTCGACCAGCGGCGCTGGTTGAGCGGCGAGCGGATGAAGGTCTGGACGCGATCGAGGATACCGGTCCGCCGCCGCCGCGCGGGCGCGGATGTCGGAGCCGTGGTCGGTTGCAGCGCTGCCACGTCAGACCTCCCGCGTCTCGAAGTCGATGCGGGGATCGATGCGCGTGTAGATGAAGTCGGTGACGATGGCGACGACGAGGCCGATCAGCGACTGGATGTAGAGCGAGGCGAAGACGATCGGGTAGTCGCGCTTCCTCACCGCTTCGAATGAGAGCTTGCCGAGACCGTCCAGCGAGAAGATGTGCTCGATGAGGAGGCTTCCCGTGAAGAAGGCGCCGATGAACTGGGCGGGGAAGCTCGCGATCACGAGCAGCATGGCGTTGCGGAAGACGTGGCCGTAGAGGATGCGCCGTTCCGAGAGGCCCTTGGCGCGCGCCGTTGTGATGTATTGCTTCCTGATCTCGTCGAGGAACGAGTTCTTGGTGAGGAAGGTCATCGTTGTGAAGGCGCCGAGGCCGATGGCGATCAGCGGCAGAGTGAGGTGCCAGAAATAGTCCTTGATCTTGCCGAAGGTCGAAAGCTCGTTCCAGTTTTCCGACCAGAGGCCGCGCGAGGG
>DAORNH010000072.1:6635-10790 GCA_035440865.1 Hyphomicrobiaceae bacterium
AACCACTGGAAGAACGAGGCGCCGGCAAACACGACGAGCAGGAACATGCCGACGAGAAAGCCCGGCACAGCATAGCCGACGATCAGCAGCGACGACGTCCAGGCATCGAACGGCTCGCCGTCGCGCACGGCCTTGCGGATGCCGAGCGGGATCGAGACCAGGTAGACGAGCAGCGTCATCCAGAGGCCGAGCGAGATCGAGACGGGGAGCTTTTCGAGGATTATCTTGATGACGTCCTCGTCACGAAAGAAGCTGCGTCCGAAATCGAAGCTCAGGTAGTTCTTGATCATGATCCAGAAGCGCTCGTGCGCCGGCTTGTCGAAGCCGTACTGCTTGTTGAGCTCTTCGATGAAGCGCTTCTCGAGGCCCTGTGCGCCGCGATAGCTCGAGCCGCCGCTGTCGAAGCCGGCGCCTGTCTGCGGACCCGCGGTCCCGGCAACGCCGTCACCCGGACCGGAGCCGACGGCCGAGCCGCCGTCGGCGCCCTGCAGCTTCGCCATCATCTGCTCGACGGGGCCGCCCGGCGCAAACTGCACGACGATGAAGCTGATGAGCATGATGCCGAACAGGGTCGGGATGATCAGCAGCAATCGCTTCAGCAGATAGGCGCCCATTGCGATTGTCGTCCTGATGGCTCGGGTTCAGTCACGCGCGTACCTGCCTACATCGGCGGGCACGGTTGCCGCAGCTTGGCGGCTTTCTCGGCGTTGAACCACCAGGTATCGGTGATGGCGCGCGCGTACTTGGGCTTGATCGCGGGACGGTCGTACTTGTCCCAGTAGGCGACGTGGTGGGTGCCCTTGTACCAGTGCGAGACCCAGTAGTGGCCGGCGCGCAGCACCCGGTCGAGCGCGCGGCTCGCTGCCACCAACTCGTCGCGTGTTTTCGCTTCGCCGATCCTGGCGACGAGCGCGTCGACGGCTGGGCTCGAGACACCGGCGAGGTTGCGCGAGCCTTCCGTCTTGGCATTGGCGCTGTTGAAATAGTTGTCGAGTTCGCTGCCAGGGTTGAGCGACATGACGAAGCGGGAGTTGGCGATGTCGAAGTCGTACTCCTTCACGCGGCGCTGATACTGGGCGGTATCGACGCGGCGCATGGTGGCCGTGATGCCGATGGCGTTGAGGTTCTTGACGTAGGGGTTCAGCAGCCGCTCCGACGTCGCGTCCGTGATCAGGAACTCGATCGAGAGCTCGACGCCCGCGGCATTGACACGTTTCTGGCCCTTGAGCACGAAGCCCGCCTCGTTGAGGAGGCGCACTGCCTCGCGCAGGTTTCGCGTGTCGTTCCCCGAGCCATCCGTCTTCGGCGGCACGTAGACCTCGCCAAAGACCTCCGGTGGCAGGCTCGCGCGGAACGGCTCGAGGACGGCGAGCTCGGCCGGGCTCGGCTTGCCCGAGGCCTTCAGATCGGAGTTCTCGAAGTAACTGACGGTGCGCTCGTAAAGACCGAAGAACAGTGTCCGGTTCGTCGTCTCAAAATCGAAGGCGTAGTCGAGCGCCCGACGCACGCGCGGGTCGGCGAACTTGGCGCGCCGCGTATTGATGAAGAAGCCCTGCGTGCCCGAGGGCGTCTCGTCGGGGAGCGTCACGCGGACGAGCCGGCCTTCCTTGACGGCTGGCACATTGTAGCCAGCGGCCCAGTCGCGCGAGGTGAACTCCTCGCGGATGTCGTAGGTGCCGGCGAGGATCGCCTGCAGCTCGAGGCTGCGCTCGGCGATGTAGATGTACTGTATCTCGTCGAAGTTATAGCGGCCGCGATTGACCGGTAGGTCCTTCGCCCAATAGTCGTCGCGGCGACGATAGGTGATGCTCGTGTTGCCGTCGATCTTCTCGACCCGGTAGGCCCCCGAGCCGAGCGGCATCACGTTGAGGAACGTCTCCTCGAAGGGCTGCTTCGCCCAGAAGGCCTTCGGCGTGACGGCAAGGCTCGCGACCGTGATCGGCAGGTCGCGCAGTCGATTGCCTTCGAAAGAGTATTTGACGGTGTGCGGACCGAGCGCCTCGGCCTTGACCACATCCTTCAACAGCGACAGGCGATAGGCGGGGTGGCCCTTGGTCTTCAGGAGATCGAATGTGTGAACGACGTCCTCCGAGGTGACGGGCGTACCGTCGGCAAACCTGGCCTCGGGGCGCATCTTGAAGATGACCGATTTCCGGTCCGGGGCGACGTCGGCGCTTTCGGCAATGAGACCGTAGTAGGAACCGGGCTCGTCGGCCGCGGGCGTCATGAGCGAGTCGTAGACGAGGTCGACCGGCGCGCCGAGACCGTAGGGTTTGTCGCCCTTCAGGATGAACGGGTTCAGGCTGTCGAAGGAGAGGCCGACGAAGCGGGCCTTGCCACCCTTGGGCGCGTTGGGGTTAACGTACTCGAAATGCTTGAAATCGGCCGGATACTTGAGGTCGCCGAAGACTGAGAGGCCGTGCCGGGGGCCGCTCGCTGGCGGGGTCTGTGCTCCGCTCGAAGCCGGCAACTGTGTGATTGCTCCGAGGATCACAACTGCCGCGAGGATCGCCGAGAGGGGGCGGGCGAGGGAGGGGTGGGTGGTCATGACGGCTCCAGATCGGAATGGCAGTCGAGGTGTGGTCGTCAGCGGCCGCGCGCGACGGCGAGCCGCTTCTGGGCATCGGGGTCCACCCACCAGACACGGGGGAAGGCCACGCTGCGGGCCGGAAGCGTTTCGGGGCGCCCGAGCATGTCCCAATGGGCGATGCGCTCGACCGGACCATACCACTGCGGCACCAGATAGTGGCCGCGCATCAGCAAACGATCGAGCGCCCGGGTCGCGGCGACGAGCTCGACCCTGTCCTTGGCAAAGATCACCTTCTCGATCAGCGCGTCGATGCCCGCGTCCTTGATGCCGATGATGTTGCGCGTACCCTCGCGATCGGCCGCGGCCGAGCCCCAGAACTCGCGCTGCTCATTGCCGGGTGAAATGGATTGGCCGAAGGAAGCGACGACGATGTCGAAGTCGAAGCTCGAGCGGCGCTTTATGTACTGCGAGCTGTCGACAATGCGCACGCTCGCGTGGATGCCGAGCGACTCGAGTTCCTTGATGTAGGGGAGGATCAGGCGCTCGAAGTCGCGCGAGACGATCAGGAACTCGGCGGTGAGCACCTCGCCCGAGGCCTTCTTCAGAACGGGTTTGCCTGTGCTCGCCGGGTCGATGCGCCAGCCGGCCTCGGCGAGCAGGCGCTGCGCCTCGCGCATGTTGGCGCGTGCCTCCGTGAGGCTCGTGTGGTGGGGCGTCCGATAGGGCGTCGTGAAGATGTCGGCCGGGACGAGCGGGCGGATCTCCTCGAGAATGGCCTTCTCGCGGCCCTCGGGAATGCCGGTTGCCTTGAGCTCGGAGCCCTCGAAGAAGCTTTCGACGCGCTTGTAGGCGCTGAACATGATCTTTTTGTTGAGGCCGTCGAAGTCGAAACAGAGGTCGAAGGCGCGCCGGACCCGCCAGTCCTGGAACTGCGGCCGTCGCAGATTGAAGGCGAACCCCTGCATAGGATGCAGGCTCGCGAGCTTGACCTCGCTCCGCTTGACGTGGCCGCGCTTCACGGCATCGAAGTCGTAGCCCGTGGCCCAGCCCTTGGCGCTCGGCTCGCGCCAGTAGTCGAGGTTGCCGGCCTTGAAATCGTTGAAGGCGACCTGGCGGTCGTCGAAGTAGATGAACTTGATCTCGTCGATGTTCCACTGCCCGCGCATTACGGGGAGCTTGGCCGCGAACCAGTCCTTGACGCGCTCGTAGACGATGTGCCGGCCGGCCTCGAGCGACTTGATGCGATAGGGGCCGGAGCCGAGCGGCGGCTCCAGCGTGGCCTTGGCGATATCGCGCCGTGTGCCGTCGGCGCCTTTCGCCTCCCAATAGTGGCGCGGCAGGATCGGCATGTCGCCGACGATATGGGCGAGCTCGCGATTGCCTTTGACGGCGAAGTGGAAGGTCACCTCGCGCTCACCGCTCGCCTCGACCTTGGCAACGTCCTTATAGTAGTCGATGTACTTCGGATCGTTGCGCGTGAGCGCCTCGAAAGTGAAGACCACGTCGTCAGGCGTGATCGGCCGCCCGTCGTGGAAGGCTGCTTCCGGACGCAGCCTAAACTTGGCAGCGGAGAAATCCTTCTGCACCTCGACCCACTCGGCGACGAGGCCATAGCTCGTCGAAGG
>DAORNH010000072.1:10806-11389 GCA_035440865.1 Hyphomicrobiaceae bacterium
GTCCGGGCTCGTCGACATCAGCGTGGCATAGAGCAGGGACTGCGGCGCGGCGAGGCCGACCGCTGGCAGGCCCTTGATCGTGAACGGGTTCAGGGTATCGAAGGTTCCCGGCGCGAACATGCGGATGGAGCCGCCCTTCGGCGCTTCCGGGTTGACCCACTTGAAGTGCGTGAACTCCGGACCATAGGCCGGCTCGCCGATGAGCGACATGGCGTGCAGGCGCCGGCGCTGGGCATCGTCGGCGCGGCTCGACGGCGTGGTCGCCGTGGTCGCGAAGAGAGCGAGTGTGACACCCACGGCGCATGCAGGTCGCAAGAAGCCGACGCCCCGCGCCACCTTACCAGCCTTCGCACAGTCCAGCATGCCTTCGATCCATCCCGCGACACCTCGGCCCGGTGAAGATTAGCATGTTCGACCGGGATGCAACGTGGCGTCGAGATTAAATCTTCGTCAGAGCAGAATGCCGACGGCCGCCCCAGGGGGACGGCCGCGGTGGTCCGAACGTCCGATTGCGTCCGCCTCAAGCCTGGGGCTGCGGCGTGAGCGTACCGGGATCTGGCTCCTCGCGCGGTGGCCTCGGCTT